>NZ_JBIUVN010000001.1:1399636-1605799 GCF_044742965.1 Pseudomonas sp. NPDC087804
GGACGGCGTAGTCGCACGCCTTGATCGGGTCGGACACGTGATGCAGGTTGACTTCGAACTGCGCCGGGGCGCTTTCCTTGACGATGGCGTCCGCCGGAATGCCCTGCTCTTTCGCGCCTTCGAGGATGTCTTGCAGGCAGTCGACGTATTCGTCGAGATCGTCGATCAAGTAAACCTGAGTCGATACCGGACGCTTGCCGGACACTGGCGAACGTGGCGATTGTGGACGGCCGTTCACGTTGTCCTGGTCGATCAGATAAAACTCGAGTTCGAACGCGGCGCAGATGGTCAGGCCCATTTCGTCGAACTTGCGCACGACGTTGGCCAACACTTCACGCGGGTCAGCGAAGAACGGCTGGCCTTCCAGTTCGTGCATGGTCATTAACAGTTGTGCGGTCGGGCGCTTTTGCCAAGGCTCGATGCTCAGGGTGCCGGGGATCGGGTAGCAGATGCGGTCAGCATCACCGATGTCCAGACCCAAACCGGTGCTTTCCACCGTGGAGCCATTGATGTCGAGGGCGAAAAGCGAGGCCGGCAGGTTGATGCCTTTCTCGTAAACCTTATGAAGACTGGTGCGTTCGATGCGCTTGCCGCGCACCACACCGTTCATATCCGCAATCAGAAGGTCGACGTACAAAACCTCAGGATATTTCTTAAGGAATGCGTTTGCTTCGTTGAGTTGAACGGTACGCAGAGGGACCGACATGATGCACCTATTTAGCTGTTAATTATTATGTTCACTACCGTGTTGCGCAGCCAGTCAATCCGAAAGGCAAAGTGAAGTCAATAGCGAACAGCTGGCCTCCAAGGGTTTATTTTTAGGGCTTTTATTAACACTCTCGTGCCAACACAGGCGCCAAAGCCCCTAGATTCATGAAGATCTGATGAACGGCGTTTAGAATTTTTTACATGGCAGTTGTTAATTAAAATAAACGCGGATAAGCTCCGGAAAAGCTCGTTCAAGTGTCAAACTTCGAGGTGAATAAAAATGGCATTCAAGCCATTGATCGGCGTTACAGCGTGCGTCAAACAGATTGGCCTGCACCCCTATCACATCAGCGGTGACAAGTACTTACGTGCTGTCAGCGTTGGCGCCAACGGGTTGCCAGTGGTCATTCCTTCCCTTGGCAACCTGACTGAAATCGATGACCTGCTCGGTCAACTCGACGGTCTGTTGCTGACCGGCTCGCCCTCGAACGTGGAACCTTTCCACTATCAAGGCCCGGCCAGCGCACCCGGCACGGATCACGATCCGGCGCGGGATGCCACGACTCTTCCTTTATTACGTGCAGCCATCGCGGCGGGCGTTCCGGTGCTCGGCATCTGCCGTGGTTTCCAGGAAATGAACGTGGCGTTCGGCGGCAGCCTGCATCAGAAGGTGCATGAGCTGCCGGGCATGCTTGATCACCGCGAGGCCGACAGCCCGGAACTCGCCGTGCAGTACGCGCCGGCGCATGCCGTGACGGTACTGGGCGGTGGCGTGTTCGAAGCGCTCGAGTTGCCGAGTGAGTTTCAGGTCAATTCGATTCACAGCCAGGGCATCGACCGCCTCGCGCCCGGCCTGCGTGCCGAAGCCGTGGCACCGGACGGTTTGATCGAAGCGATCTCGGTCGCCGACAGCCCGACCTTTGCCCTCGGCGTGCAATGGCACCCGGAATGGCAGGTGCTGGACAACCCGAACTACCTGAAGATTTTCCAGGCATTCGGCGCGGCTTGCCGGCAACGGGCGGCGCAGCGAAACCAGCGCTGATCCAACCCAAGAATACGTAACGATTTACTGCCCCCTCGGATGTCGGGTGTGCCTGCGCACATCCGTCATTCGTGAACAGCAACACCTGTAATAACAACAAGTACGACCCAGGCAGCCAGGACGGCGGCGCCGAACAAGCCAGGACAACCCACTGAAAATGTGGCCCCTGCAGGAGCTGCCGAAGGCTGCGATCTTTTGATGTTGATTGTAAAAAACAAGATCAAAAGATCGCAGCCTTCGGCAGCTCCTACAGGGATATGTGTGAGGGGGATGGTTGTTCCTGGCTTGCAATCCACTTAAGCCCGGCCACGTTGGCTGAGCGAACGAAACCTGTTGGGAGTTTCACATGGCAAACGCCTCCAGCACTTACCGGAAGGCACTTGAAGGTCATCAGCAACCGAAAAAGGTTCTGGTGAAAGTCGATCGTGTCACCAAGAAGTTCGACGAAACCACGGCAGTGGACGATGTGTCCCTGGAGATCCATCAGGGCGAAATCTTCGCCCTGCTCGGCGGCTCCGGTTCGGGCAAATCGACCCTGCTGCGCATGCTTGCCGGTTTCGAGCGGCCGACTGAAGGGCGGATTCTGCTCGACGGCGTGGACATCACCGACATGCCGCCGTACGAGCGGCCGATCAACATGATGTTCCAGTCCTATGCGCTGTTCCCACACATGACCGTCGCGCAGAACATCGCCTTCGGCCTCAAGCAGGACCGTTTGCCGGCCAGTGAAATCGATGCCCGCGTCGATGAAATGCTGCGCCTCGTGCACATGACCCAATACGCCAAACGCAAACCGCATCAGTTGTCCGGCGGTCAGCGTCAACGCGTCGCCCTCGCCCGCTCGCTGGCCAAACGTCCGAAGCTGTTGCTGCTCGACGAACCGATGGGTGCGCTGGATAAAAAACTGCGTTCGCAGATGCAACTGGAGCTGGTGCAAATCATCGAGCGCGTCGGCGTGACCTGCGTGATGGTGACCCACGACCAGGAAGAAGCGATGACCATGGCTGAGCGCATCGCCATCATGCACCTGGGCTGGATCGCGCAGATCGGCAGCCCGATCGACATTTATGAAGCACCGGTCAGCCGCATGGTCTGCGAATTCATCGGCAACGTGAACGCCTTCGACGGCACCGTGGTGGAAGACCTTGAAGGCCACGCGATCATTCACAGCCCGGATTTGCAGCAGAAGATCTACGTCGGTCACGGCGTCAGCACCTCGGTGCAGGACAAGTCGATCACCTACGCGATCCGTCCGGAAAAAATGCTGGTCAGCACCACTAAACCGGAGTTCCGCTACAACTGGTCCGAAGGCAAAGTGCATGACATCGCTTACCTCGGCGGTCACTCGGTGTTCTACGTCGAACTGCCGGGCGGCAAAATCGTCCAGTCGTTCATGGCCAACGCCGAACGCCGTGGCGCGCGTCCGACCTGGGACGACAAAGTTTACGTCTGGTGGGAAGACGACAGCGGCGTGGTACTGCGCTCATGAGAACCTTCAATCAGCAATTCCTGCGCCTGGTGCCCAGCGGACGAAAACTGGTGATCGGTATTCCGTTCATCTGGCTGTTCCTGTTCTTCATGCTGCCGTTCTTTCTGGTGATGAAGATCAGTTTCTCGGAAGCCGCGCTGTCGATCCCGCCGTACTCGGAGATCTACACCTACGCCGAACAGAAATTCCAGCTGCTGCTGAACATCGGCAACTACACCATGCTCGGCGAAGACGAGCTGTACCTGTCGGCCTACCTCGGTTCGCTGAAAGTCGCCGCGCTGAGCACGATGATGTGTTTGCTGATCGGTTTCCCGATGGCCTACGCGATCACCAAGACCGGCAAGGAAACGCAAAACGTCCTGCTGCTGTTGATCATGATGCCAACCTGGACCGCGATCCTGATCCGCGTTTACGCGTGGATGGGCATCCTCAGCAACAACGGCCTGCTCAACGCGTTTCTGATGTGGACGGGGCTGACCGATCACCCGATCGAGATCCTCAACACCAACACCGCCGTCTATATAGGCGTGGTTTACGCCTACCTGCCGTTCATGGTGTTGCCGCTGTACGCCAACCTCGTCAAGCACGACGGCAGCCTGCTGGAAGCCGCGTCGGATCTGGGTTCGAGCAACTTCAACAACTTCTGGAAAATCACCGTGCCGCTGGCCAAGAACGGGATTATTGCCGGTTGCATGCTGGTATTTATTCCGGTGGTCGGTGAGTTCGTGATTCCAGAACTGCTGGGTGGCCCGGAGACGCTGATGATCGGCCGCGTGCTGTGGCAAGAGTTCTTCAATAACCGCGACTGGCCGGTGGCGTCTGCCCTGGCGGTGGTGATGCTGTTGATCCTGATTGTGCCGATTCTGCTGTTCAACCGCAGCCAGGCCAAAGAGATGGAGGCACGGGGATGAAACGCTTCGGTTTTTCCAAGTTCATGTTGATCTTCGGCCTGATGTTCATTTATCTGCCGATGCTGATTCTGGTGATCTACTCGTTCAACGCCTCGAAACTGGTGACGGTGTGGGGTGGCTGGTCGATCAAGTGGTATGTCGGCCTGCTCGACAACACGCAACTGATGGGCTCGGTGGTGCGTTCGCTGGAAATCGCCTGCTACACCGCGATTGCTGCGGTGGCATTGGGCACATTGGCGGCATTCGTGCTGACCCGTGTAACTCGCTTCAAGGGCCGCACTCTATTCGGTGGCCTGGTCACCGCGCCGTTGGTGATGCCTGAAGTGATCACCGGTCTGTCGCTGTTGCTGCTGTTCGTGGCAATGGCGCAGTTGATCGGTTGGCCGCAGGAGCGTGGCATCGTCACCATCTGGATCGCCCACACCACGTTTTGTGCCGCTTATGTGGCAGTGGTAGTCTCCGCCCGCCTTCGCGAGCTGGATCTGTCGATCGAAGAAGCGGCGATGGACCTCGGTGCGAAGCCGTTCAAGGTGTTTTTCCTGATCACCATCCCGATGATCGCGCCGTCGCTGGCCGCGGGCGGCATGATGTCGTTCGCTTTGTCGCTGGATGACTTGGTGTTGGCGAGCTTCGTCTCCGGGCCGGGTTCGACGACCTTGCCGATGGAAGTGTTCTCGGCCGTGCGTCTGGGCGTGAAACCTGAGATCAACGCAGTGGCGAGCCTGATTCTGCTGGCGGTGTCGCTGGTGACCTTCCTCGTCTGGTACTTCGGCCGCAAGGCAGAGGCCAACCGCAAGCGTGCGATTCAGGAAGCAATGGATCAGACCGCGAATGAGTCGTGGCAGCAGCCGGCAGCGGCGACCGCCTAAGTAACACCGATGAACAACTGTGGCGAGGGGATTTATCCCCGTTGGGCTGCGAAGCGGCCCCAGCAGTCTACCTGAAAACTCTGTATTCAGGTTTTGCGACTGCTTCGCAGCCGAGCGGGGATAAATCCCCTCGCCACATAGTTCCATGTACAGCCAATAGCTTCTGTAGGAGCTGCGGCACGCTGCGATCTTTTGACTTTGCATTTGAAGATCAACAGATCGCAGCGTGCCGCAGCTCCTACAAAAATGTAGTCAGCCCCTCGGTCAGTCCCCTCTCCCTCTGGGAGAGGGTTAGGGTGAGGGGGCTTTGCGTAATGTGAATAAAAAGAATGGAGTTGTACCGATGAAAATGTTTGGCAGGACTCTGCTGACACTGTCCTTAATGGGCGCAATCGTCATGGGCGCCCAGGCCAACGACAAGGTGCTGCGTGTTTACAACTGGTCCGATTACATCGCGCCGGACACCGTCAAGAAATTCGAAGACGAGACCGGCATCCGCGTGACCTATGACGTCTTCGACAGCAACGAGACCCTTGAGGCGCGCTTGCTGGCGGGCAAATCCGGTTACGACATCGTCGTGCCGTCCAACAGTTTCCTGGCCAAGCAGATCAAGGCTGGCGTCTATCAGACGCTGGACAAATCGAAGCTGCCGAACTGGAAGAATCTCAACCCGGTGCTGCTGAAAAACGCCGCCGCCAGTGATCCGGACAACGCTCATGCGTTCCCGTACATGTGGGGCTCGATCGGCATCGGTTTCAACCCGGCCAAGGTCAAGGAAGTGCTCGGCGCCAACGCCCCGACCAACTCCTGGGACTTGCTGTTCAAACCGGAAAACGCTGAAAAGCTCAAAGCCTGCGGCATCAGCTTCCTCGATTCGCCGACCGAAATGCTCCCGGCCGCCCTGCACTACCTGGGCTACCCGGTGAACGACAAGGACACCGCGCACATCGCTGAAGCCGAAGCGTTGTTCATGAAAATCCGCCCGTATGTGGCGTATTTCCATTCCTCGAAATACATCTCCGATCTGGCCAACGGCAACATTTGCGTGGCGGTCGGTTACTCGGGTGACGTGCTGCAGGCCAAGGCCCGCGCGGTGGAATCGGGCAACAACGTGGTCATCGACTACAGCATTCCCAAGGAAGGCGCCGGCAGCTTCTACGACATGGTCGCCATCCCGCGCGATGCCAGCAACGTCGACAACGCCTACCTGTTCATGAATTTCCTGATGCGCCCGGACATCATCGCCGAAGTCACCAACAGCATCGGCTACAGCAACGCCAACGCGGCGGCCACGCCACTGGTGGATGAAGCGATCCGCAACGACCCGGGCTCGTACCCGACAGACGCGGTAATGGCGACGTTGTACGCCGTGCCGGATCAACCGATTGCCACGCAGCGCATCATGACGCGCGGCTGGACTCGGGTGAAACTCGGTAAATAACTGATACGCGCGATGATCGTTCCCACGCTCCGCGTGGGAACGCAGCCCGGGACGCTCTGCGTCCCAAAGCGTGACGCGGAGCGTCACAAGAGGCATTCCCACGCAGAGCGTAGGAACGATCAGTGTAAAAATTTCCCGTTCGCGCAGCGCCTTACCACCGCTGCAACCTCTCTATGAACGGCCTCACCTGGCTCCCTCGGCTCAGGTGAATTCTCAGGCGCCTTCGGGCGCCTTTTTTTGTCCTCTCAAATCAGCGGCCAGTCTTGCAGCATGCGATAACGGCCCTTGTGCGATTCAAACAAGGCAAAGCGTTCAGCTCGCAAAAAGAACTCCGGTGGCATAGCGGATTCCGGCTCCGGCGCGCGGTAATCACGGGCCAACGTAAGGTGCGGGCGAAACTCGCGGGGCGTCTCTTCAAAACCGAAAGGCAACATCGCCTGTTCCAACGCATAGACCAAGCGCAATAACGCCTGCGGTGCCTGCTCAGGCGCCAGCGACAACACGCCCGGACGATGCCAGACCTGCAAGCGATCCAGTGAAATCCTCAACGCCTCCCCGGGCGTGCGCACTTTGCTGGCGGCTTGGCAAACTTGATTGATCTGCACCAACGGCACCGCTCCGAGAAACAACAACGTCAGATGAAAATTCTCCGCCGGCACCGGTTTGCCGGTGCGCAAACCCAACTCGCCGCGCCACTGAGCAATCGCCTTGCGCTGCACCGGCGGGCAATCGAGGGCGAAAAACAGTCGCTTCGCTTCATCGGTCATGGCCCTGCTCCCCTGTTCATCGTAATCCGCCGGATTCTACACAGCCTGAACTGACGACTCGCGACAGGCAGCTATAGTTCAAGGATTGCCATCAACCGGAGGCCGCCATGCGCGAGATCCTCAGCAAAGAGCCATGGTGGGCCCGACCGCCGAATCCTGGGCAGGACGAAAATGAACTGGAATGGGGCTGGCTGGTGCATTACAGCGAGGGTGAACCGCGCTTCGAATTTGTCCGCGAACGGCCAAGCGACGAAGAAATTCGCCAGCGCAAAAGCTGCCGAATCACCCCCTCACCCGAGTGACGATATCCCTGTAGGAGCTGCGGCACGCTGCGATCTTTTGATCTTGTTTTTAAAATCAAAATCAAAAGATCGTAGCGTGCCGCAGCTCCTACAGGGGATGGTGTGGGGTTACGGTTCGAGGAGGTATTGGAAGCCGCCGTAGATCATGCGCTGCCCATCAAACGGCATCGGGTTGACGTCGGGTTGCATGCGCGGGTCTTCCATCATTTTTGCCATGCCGGCATCGCGGGTGGCTTTGTCCGGCCAGATCAGCCAGCCAGACACCACGGTTTCGCCTTCTTTGAGTTTCACCGCCATAGGAAACGACGTGAGCTTGCCGTCCGGCACGTCATCGCCCCAGCATTCAGCCACGCTGAGCGCGCCGTATTCCTTGAACAGTTTTGCCGCGATCACGCAGTGTTGTTTGTACTGTTCACGATTGGCAGTCGGCACAGGCGCCACGAAAATATCGATGTAAGCCATGATCATTCTCCTTGTACGTTGGGTTCGAGCTGCTGAGTAGTCGAATCCGGCGGCTGCCATTCGACACGGTTCACGCCCAAGCCGACCGACGGTTCCTCCCGCGCCCCCAGATTGCGTTCGACCTGACCGGCCATGTGCAGCGTGCCGGCCATGACGCCGGTCGTCGGGTTCTGCACCATTTTCAGCCAGGCCTTATCAAAGGTGCTGCCGAGACTGTTGCGGATCAACGCTTCGCTGTCGGGGCGATCGTTGGCCTGAATGATCGCGCGGATCCCCGCGACACCCACCGAAATCAGCCCACCGGCCAATTTACCGGCGGCGGCTGCCACGGCGCTGGCAGCTCCGCGCGGCGCCATCTCCGCTTCCATGCGCTGGCTCGCGCGTTTGGCCACCGGCGCCATGCCGGCGTCCGTCGAGGCAATCCCCTTGGCGCCGCCGTCGGTGTGGATCTTGTCGATGAGCGCGGCATACGCCGGCAGCGTGTTCAGCGGTTCGCTGCTGATGACTTGATACAACGAAGCATCGCGCGCTCGCGGAGGGCCGAGCGCGATCGCCGGAATCCTCTGCAATCGCCCATTGAGCTGAGCAACCGGCACGCCATGACGCTGGGCGATGAGCGGCATCTGCTGGGCCATCAACTGCGCATAGAACGCCGTGGCCTGACCGAGAATCGCGTCCGGGTCGACCTCCACCGCCACCGGCGCCAGTACTTTTTTCTGATACTGCTCAAGCAGATACGCCGCCAGACGCTTGGCGGAAGCGTCCTGTTCGCCACCGGCACTGACGGTGTACCAACTGACCTTCATCGACAGCCATTCCTGCGTCCAGTAGCTGCTGAACCACGGGATGAAATTTTCTTCAGTTTGCTCATAGACGCGAATGCGCCAATGTTCCATCGAACCGCGGGCAAACAGCTTGACCTGCTCGGTGGCCTGCTGGGAGGCGCTGACGATCTCGCGGTCGATCTGCTGCCAGGTTGCAGGCGGGACGAACACGGCTTTAGGCGCTGACACCGGGGCGCGGGCCGACGTGGCGCAGCCGGCCAGCAGAAACAGTGCGGCGACGAGCAGCGCACGCAGGTTCACGGTGGTGGAGTCCTTTGAACAGGAAGAGGCAGATTTGAGTATAGGTGCGGGGGATGGCCGTTGGTCTGGTTGTGGCTGCACCGGCCTCTTCGCGAGCAGGCTCGCTCCCACATTTGGAATGCAATCCCCTGTGGGAGCGAGCCTGCTCGCGAAGAGGCCATCAGCAGCAACAAAAAACCGCAACCATCACTGCCATCGATATCCACCATCGCCACGATTGCCTTCCGCCCACCGCCCATCAAAGGCACGATTGCCACATCCGAGACGCAACGAGGAGTTCACATCATGATTCACACCATCACACTCTCCGTGAGTTTCCCGGTGTTCGGCAGCAACTACTACGACCAGCACTACGTGTCGCACAAGACGCAGGCGCTGGTGTTCAACGAAGCTTTCGAAGATCTGCTGATGCCCGCCGCGATCAATCACTTCAGTAATGAAGTGGTCGGCATCAATGATCAGTTCCGCTTTCTGAGCGACATTCTCGCCACCCATTTGCTGGACATCGAGGCCTCCGTGCCTACGCGATCCCGCGTCCAGGCGAGCGCTCACTTTTAACAACAAGGGCGTCCCATGGGACGCCCTTTTCATTTAATCAATCATCGTCGCGATCACGGTAGTAGCGACGGCCGTCGCGGTGATCATCGCGATCGTCCCAGCGCCGGTCATGGTCGTAATCACGGCCATGATCGCGGTCGTAGTGCCGGCCATGGCGATGGTCATCATCAAAATCCGCCACACAACCACCGAGCAAAACGGCGGCGGTCACGGTCAGCAATATCGTTGTAGCGCGCTTCATTCAACACTTCCCTAAAACCAAGGTCTTGACGACGGAATCGGCCACGCTGCCCTTGCCTTCAGGACACGGTGCGCGCAGCCGCAGATACGACCGGACAAAACCGTGTTGATTCAGTGGCCACTATCGACCGTTTGTCGGCCTTTCGGATCGGCGTAGCGCCCTTCGCGAGCAAGCTTTGCTCCTACAAAGCGCATTGCATCGCCGCTTTCCTTGCAGGAGCCGAGCTTGCTCGCGAAGAGGCCAGCCCCGTGACCGCAAAATCCAAACCCGCCAAAAGATTGCCTAACACCGCACATAACAGTCTGGCGCAAATCCAACAAAACCTTTCCCTCCCCCCCGCGGTCACTCCTTAACGAGACCGGCGATCACGCTGGCTGCCCGTTTGGGCCATTCGCAACCCCGCTGCCCTGATTGAGAGAGACAAGGAATCGAACCATGACGATTTCCCGACGCAGATTTTTAATCCTCGGCGCCGTGACCGCGACAGCCTTCGCGATGCCCCCGTTTATCAGCCTCAAGGCCTATGCGGCCAACCTGGAGCAACCCGCCATGAGCAAAGTGACGATTCAAGTCAACGGCAAACACCAGGCGCTGGAGGTCGACAACCGCACCACCCTGCTCGACGCCCTGCGCGAACACCTGCACCTGACCGGCAGCAAAAAAGGCTGCGACCACGGCCAGTGCGGCGCCTGCACGGTGATTGCCGATGGTCGGCGAATCAACTCTTGCCTGACCTTGGCGGTGATGCACGAAGGCAGTGAAATCACCACCATCGAAGGCCTTGGCATGCCCGACCAGTTACACCCGATGCAAGCCGCGTTCATCAAGCACGACGGTTATCAGTGCGGCTATTGCACGCCCGGGCAAATCTGTTCGGCAGTGTCGGTGATCAAAGAAATTCGCGATGGCATTCCCAGCCATGTCAGCCCCAGCCTGACGGATTCCCCGCAACTGATCGCCAGTGAATTTCAGGAGCGCATGAGCGGCAACATCTGCCGCTGCGGTGCTTACTCAAACATCATCGAAGCCATGACTGAAGTCGCGGAGGTGTCGGTATGAGACCGTTCAATTACAGCCGCGCCGACTCCCCCGCTGCCGCTGCGCAAGCGGCGCAGATTGAAGGCGCCAAGTTCATTGCCGGCGGCACCAATCTGCTGGACTTGATGAAGCTCGACATCGAAACCCCGCTGCACCTGATCGACGTCAATCACTTGGGCCTGGATCAGATCGAAGCCACGCCCGAGGGTGGTTTGCGCATCGGTGCGCTGGTGCGCAACACCGATCTGGCTGCCGACAACCGCGTGCGCAAGGATTACGGATTACTCTCCCGCGCCTTGCTCGCCGGCGCGTCCGGCCAGTTGCGCAACATGGCAACCACCGCCGGCAACTTGCTGCAACGCACACGCTGCCCGTACTTCTACGACACCAATCAGGCCTGCAACAAACGCCAACCCGGCAGTGGTTGCGCGGCAATTGGCGGGGTCAGTCGGCAACTGGGGATCATCGGCGTCAGCGACGCTTGCATCGCCACGCACCCGAGCGATATGGCCATCGCCATGCGCGCCCTCGATGCACAGATCGAAACGGTGAAGCCCGACGGCAGCACCCGCAGCATCGCCATGGCCGATTTTCATCAGTTGCCCGGCAACACGCCGAACATCGAAACCAGCCTCGCGCCCGGCGAATTCATCACCGCCGTGACCCTGCCCGCGCCTGTCGGCGGCACGCACATTTATCACAAGGTGCGTGATCGCTCGTCGTACGCATTTGCGCTGGTCTCGGTCGGCCTGATTCTGCAAAAGGACGGCAGCGGCCGCATCGCTGTCGGCGGGATCGCGCCGAAACCGTGGCGTGTCGAAGCCGCGGAAGCGCTGCTGCCCGACGGCGCAAAAGCCGTCAGCGCACGCCTGCTCGATGGCGCGACGCCGACCCACGACAACCAATTCAAACTGACCCTGGTCGAGCGCACGCTCGGTTCGGTGTTGGCGCAAGCGAGGGAACAAGCATGAAATTCGACACGCCCGCCACCACCAACCCGATCGACCAGTTAAAGGTCATCGGCAAACCCACCGACCGCATCGAAGGCCCGTTGAAAACCAGCGGTCAGGCGCCATACGCCTACGAGCAACACGAGGCAGTGGCCAATCAGGCTTACGGCTTCATGGTCGGCTCAGCCATTGCCAAAGGCCGGATCAAAAACATCGACCTCGACGACGCGAAAGCCGCGCCGGGCGTGCTGGCGATCGTCACTGCCGCCAACGCGGGCAAGCTCGGCAAGGGCAAATACAACGCCGCGCACCTGCTTGCCGGGCCGGAGATTCAGCACTATCACCAGGCTGTCGCCTTGGTCGTTGCCGAGACTTTCGAACAGGCGCGCGCCGCCGCGCAAATGGTCAAGGTTGATTATGTAGCGGCCACTGGTGAGTTCGATCTGGCCAGCGTGCGCGACAAAGGCGTCGAGCCGAAAGAAGAACTGCCCGACGTCAGCCACGGTGATTTCGCCAAGGCGTTCGAAGCCGCGCCGGTGCAGTTCGATCAGACCTACACGACGCCGGATCAGTCACACGCGATGATGGAGCCGCACGCCACATTGGCCGCGTGGAAAGGCGATGAGCTGACGCTGTGGACGTCCAATCAGATGATCGCCTGGAGCGTCGACGATATCGCCACCACCCTCGGTTTGCCGAAGGAAAAAGTCCGCCTGATTTCGCCGTACATTGGCGGCGGATTCGGCGGCAAACTGTTCATCCGCGCCGACTCCATCCTCGCTGCACTCGGCGCACGAATGGCCGGCAGACCGGTGAAAGTCGCCCTCGCCCGCCCGCAAATGGCCAACAATACCACCCACCGCCCCGCCACCATTCAGCGCATTCGCATGGGTGCGACGGCGGACGGCAAACTCACGGCAATCGCCCACGAAGGCTCGTCGGGCAACCTGGAGGACGGCAAAGTCGAGGTCGCGGCGCAGCCGAGTCAATTGCTCTACGCCGCTGAAAATCGTCTGGTCACGATGCGCCTCGCGCCGCTTGATCTGCCCGAAGGCAATTCCATGCGCGCGCCCGGCGAAACGCCCGGACTGATGGTGCTGGAAATCGCCATGGACGAAATGGCCGAGCAGCTGAAACTTGATCCGATCCAGTTCCGCATCCTCAACGACACTCAGGTCGATCCGGTGAAAACCGAGCGGCCGTTTTCCCAGCGCCGCTTGATCGAATGCCTGCAAACCGGCGCCGACAAGTTCGGCTGGAGCCAACGCAATGCTCAGCCGGGCACCCGCCGCGAAGGTCGCTGGCTGATCGGCATGGGCGTGGCGGCAGCGATCCGTAACAACCTGCTGGTCAAATCGGGCGCGCGGGTGAAGCTGGAGCGCGACGGCAAAGTCACCGTGGAAACCGACATGACCGACATCGGCACCGGCAGCTACACGATCATCGCGCAGACCGCGGCCGAGATGATGGGCGTGGGTTTGAAGGACGTGACAGTGCACCTGGGCGATTCGAGCTTCCCGGTTTCGTCGGGTTCTGGCGGCCAATTCGGCGCCAATTGCTCGACCGCCGGGGTGTATGCCGCGTGCATGAAACTGCGCGAGGCCGTGGCGGGCAAGCTCGGGTTGGCGGCGGATCAGGCTGAGTTTGTCGACGGTGAAGTGCGCGTCGGCGACAAGCGAGTGCCGCTGCGTAATGCTGCGCAAAACGGCGTGTTAGTGGCCGAGGACAGCATCGAATTTGCCGACCTTGCCAAGCAATATCAGCAGTCGACGTTTGGTGCGCATTTCGTTGAGGTGGCTGTGGACGCGGCGACTGGCGAAATCCGCGTGCGGCGCATGCTCGCGGTGTGTGCGGCGGGACGGATTCTTAACCCGAAAGCGGCGCGCAGTCAGGTGATCGGCGCGATGACCATGGGCGTCGGTGCGGCGTTGATGGAAGAACTGTCGATCGACAAGAAGCTCGGGTTTTTCGTCAACCATGATCTGGCGGGATATGAAGTGCCGGTGCATGCCGACATTCCCCATCAGGAGGTGATTTTTCTTGATGAAACCGATCCGATTTCTTCGCCGATGAAGGCGAAAGGTGTCGGTGAGTTGGGCATTTGCGGGGTGAGTGCGGCGGTGGCGAATGCGATCTATAACGCCACGGGCGCGCGGGTGCGGGAGTATCCGATTACGCTGGATAAAATCCTCTCTTCACTCCCCGAGATGATCTAAACAAAATCCCTGTAGGAGCTGCCGAAGGCTGCGATCTTTTGATCTTGTTTTTGAGATCAAAAGATCGCAGCCTTCGGCAGCTCCTACAGGGAGAGTTTTTAGTCGATCTGCGGGTATTGCTCGGCGCTCACCTGTTCCATCCACTCCACCACCTTGCCATCAAGCACTTCAGCAATTGCGATATGCGTCATCGCCGTGGTTGGCGCCGCTCCGTGCCAATGTTTGGCACCCGGCGCAATCCATACAGTATCCCCCGGGCGAATCTCGCGTACCGGTTGCCCCCATTCCTGCACGAAACCCACCCCAGCGGTGACGATCAATGTCTGTCCCAGTGGATGGGTGTGCCACGCCGTGCGCGCGCCCGGCTCGAATGTCACCGTCGCGCCACTGACCCGCGCTTCATCAGACCCCTTGAACGGTGCATCAACCCGCACAGTGCCGGTGAACCAATCCGCCGGGCCACGGGCCGAAGGTTGCGAGCCGTTGGGCGTAACGCTCACGCGAGGATTTTCATTGGCCTGCACTTCACCTGCCAACAGGGACAGGGTCAGAGCAGAAGCAGCAATCGGGTTCATGGCAAGTTCCTCCAGAGAATCAATGCCATCACTTTACCGACCCGCACTCTTCAGATAATCGACTAGAATTTGAAAAAACTTATGCAGGACACTCATCAATGCTTCGGGAAAACGCCACCGACCTGCTCGCCTTTCTTGCCGTGGCCCGCGAACGCAGCTTCACCAAAGCTGCCGCCAAGCTCGGTGTCTCGCAATCGGCGCTGAGCCACACCATTCGCGCCCTCGAGGCGCGCCTTGGCCTGCGCCTGTTGACGCGCACCACACGCAGCGTCTCGCCCACCGAGGCCGGCGAGCACCTGCTGCAAACCATCGGCCCGCGCTTCGAAGAGATCGAAGTGGAACTGGCAGCCCTGAGCAACCTGCGCGAAACCCCGGCGGGCAAAATCCGCATCAACGCCACTGACCATTCGCTGGACTGGCTGCTGCGCCCGGTACTCAAGGAATTCCTGCCCAAATACCCCGACATCGCCGTCGAAGTCAGCTGTGATTATGGTTTCGTCGACATCGCCGGCCAGGGCTTCGACGCCGGCATTCGTTTGGGCGAAGACGTTGCGCAAGGCATGATCGCCACGCGCATCGGCCCGGACATGCGCATGGCGGTGGTCGGCTCGCCCGCGTATTTCGCCCGCTGCCCCGCCCCGCAAACCCCGCGCGACCTGACCGACCACGCCTGCAACAACTTGCGCCTGCCCACCAACGGCGGGCTGTATAGCTGGGAGTTCGAGAAGGATGGCGAAAGCCTGAAGGTGCGAGTATCCGGGCAGATCACGTTGAACGGCGTCTACCCGTTACTTGATGCGGCGCTGGATGGTTTCGGTTTGAGCTACATCCCGGAGAACATTGTCGAGCCGTATCTGGCCGATGGTCGCTTGCAGCAAGTGCTTGAGGATTGGTGCCCGACATTCGCCGGGTATCACCTCTACTACCCGAGCCGGCGTCAGGCGGCACCGGCATTTGCGTTGTTGCTGGAGGCGTTGCGCTATCGCCCCTGACCCCAACCGCCAACCTGCTTTATGCAGGAGCAGAGCTTGCTCGCGAAGAGGCCATATCAGTCGATATTTTCGCTGACTGATACACCGCTTTCGCGAGCAAGCTCGGCTCCTGCAAGATTCGTCGCAAGCTGGATATCGCCACGGACTAACCCACCAACGCAATCAACTGATGCCGCTGCGCGTCGGTGAGCATCGGCCCGAATCCGGCCCTGACGTTGTCGGCCATATAACGCGGATTGCTCGTCCCCGGAATCACACAGGTCACCGCCGGATGCGCCAGCAGAAACTTCAGCGCCAGTTGCGGCCAGCTGTTGACCTGGACGTCCGACACCCACGCCGGCAAAGGTTTGCCCTTGAGCCGGCCCAGCAAAGCACCGCCACCAAACGGCCGATTGCAGATCACCGCCACCCCGCGCTCACGGCACAGCGGCAGGATACGTTTCTCCACACCTCGATCATCGAGGGCGTAGTTGATTTGCAGAAAATCCAGTTGCTCATTCCTCAGCACAGCTTCGACTTCATCGTAAGCCGAGGACGTGTAATGGGTGATGCCGATGTAGCGGATGCGCCCCTGCTCTTTCCATTCGCGCAGGGTCGGCAGGTGGGTTTGCCAGTCGAGCAGGTTGTGGATCTGCATCAGGTCGATGCGCTCGGTGCGCAGCAGGCTGAACGACTGCTCCATCTGTGCGATGCCTTCCTCGCGCCCGCGTATCCACACCTTGGTCGCCAGAAACGCCGGCGAGCGGGGTTCATGGATCGACAGCAATTCGCCGGTGGTCTGCTCGGCGCGGCCATACATGGGTGAGCTGTCGATCACCGTGCCACCCTTGGTGAACAGCTCATCGAGCACCGCCGGCAGTTGCCGATAAGCCGGGTCGCCCGGCGCGACGTCGAATCCGCGATACGTGCCCAGACCGACCAGGGGCAATGACTCGGAGCTGGAGGGGATGGCGCGGGTCTGCATGGCTTGGCCTCGGATAGTCGCGGGTGGCGCGGCAGTGGCCAACGCCCGATCAAAAGTGAAGACTGCCGAAACCCCGGCAGCCAGCGTGAGCAATCGGCGACGGGAGTAACCCTCAGTGTGGCTCATGCTGGTTCCCCTGCTGCGTGAATCTGTTGCATGTTGTGTGCCCAGACTGTCTGGCGAAATCGCTGGACTACACTGCGACTGCTGACTTCCTTACCCCGTTAAAAGTAGCCGAATGTCCCGAACCCTGATGTTACTCGTCGCATTGATCGTCGCTGTGTACCTGGTGCTGTGCGCGGCGCTGTTCGTTTTTCAGCGCTCGCTGATCTATTTTCCGCGGGCCGGCACGGTGGAGTCGGCGGAGTCACGGCTGAAATTATCGATGCCGGATGCCGACGTCTGGGTGACCACCCGCGAGCGTGTCGGGCAACGGGCGCTGATCTATTTCGGCGGCAATGCCGAGGATGTCTCGCACAATCTGCCGGAGTTCGCCGCGGCGTTCCCGGATTACGCGCTGTACTTTCTGCACTATCGAGGGTTTGGCGGCAGCGGCGGCAAGCCTTCCGAGGAGGCAATTGCCGAGGATGCGCTGGCGCTGTTTGATCAGGTGTACGCCAGTCATCCGCAGGTGGCGGTGATCGGGCGCAGTCTGGGTTCGGGCGTTGCGGTGCGTCTGGCCAGTCAACGGCCGGTGCAGAATTTGATTCTGGTGACGCCGTACAACAGCCTCGAAGAAGTCGCCGTGAAGCAATATCCGTGGGTGCCGGTGAAGTGGTTGCTCAAGGATCGTTATGAATCAGGCAAATACGCGGCGCACATTCGCGTACCGACGTTGTTGCTGGCGGCGAGTGATGACGAGGTGATTGCGCGGGACAGTACCGAGCGGCTATTGAGGAATTTTCCCGAGGGGGTGGCGGTGCTTAAGGTGGTGCCGGATTCGGGGCATAACTCGATTTCCGAGCGGGGGGAGTATTTGCGGTGGATGGGCGATGTGTTGAATCGCTGAGTTTTGTGTTGGCGGGTCTGGCCTCTTCGCGAGCAAGCTTTGCTCCTACAAGGGCTTGAGCTCCACACAATGCCGTAGGAGCAGAGCTTGCTCGCGAAGGGGCCGGCCAAATCACATCAATACCCCAGAAAAAAACCACACCTGCCACCCTGAACCAAGTCCAAAAACCCCAGTCCTACACGCGCCGCTTTTTCCTCTCCTGAGCCGTCCACTCCATGCGCCACACCGCCCGCCCACTTCGTCTGGTTTCGCTGTGCCTGCTGCTTTCGCCTTTGTTTGCTCAATCTGCCCACGCCGGCGCCGAACGCCAACTGGTCGCTGCCATCAACGACTACCGCGCCCACCCGCAACGCTGCGACCGTCGCCCCGCGCAGCGCCTGGCTCCGCTGGCGTTGAAAGAAAATCTCGCGCTGCCCATCGGCTATGGCTCCGGCGGCGGCATGCGCGAGGCGCTGAAATCGTCCGGATATGCGGCGGTGACCGTGCGCAGCATCCGCATCGTCGGTGCAGAGGATGCCGACGAAGCCTTCGACCAGCTACAAGACCACTACTGCGGCGCATTGCTCGACAGTCAGTACGCCGACATCGGCATCAGCCGTTCGCGCAGTGAATGGCAAGTGGTGCTGGCGCGGCCGGTGCTCGACAACCGTGTCGGCGATAACCGCAGCGTCGGCAAAGCGCTGCTGGCCGAGGTCAATGCCGCCCGCGCCCGGCCACGGATGTGCGGGCGCCAACGCTTCGCTGCCGCCCGACCGCTGAGTTGGAACGCTGCGCTGGGCGCGGCCGCACAAGGGCACAGTAAGGCCATGGCTTATGGCAATTATTTTGCGCATCGTGATCCGGACGGTGATTTGCCGGCGGATCGCGCCAGAGCGGCGGGTTATCGGGGGCGGCAGATAGGCGAAAACATTGCCGCCGGGCAGAGTTCGCCGGGCAAGGCGATGGCCGGGTGGCTGGCCAGTCCGGGGCATTGCGCCAATTTGATGAACCCGATGTTTACCCAAGTGGGGGCGGGTTTTGCCAGCGAGGCGCGTAGTGATGAAGGGGTTTACTGGACGATGCTGTTTGGTGCGCCTTGATTTTTGATTTAAAGCAAATGGCCCTTTCGCGAGCAGGCTCGCTCCCACAGTAGATCGGCGTACACAGGCCGAAGTGGGAGCGAGCCTGCTCGCGAAGAGGCCAGCAGTGTCACCTCATCACTTGGGCCGACGCACCGCCCGCACCCGCCCGCTATTACCACCGCCACAATAGAACCGATCCTTGCCATCCGCCTCCAGCCCCGACACGCCAGTCCCGTCGGGCATCGTCAGGCTTTCCAGTACCTCACCGTTACCCGGATCGATCCGCCGCAGTTCGCTCTCCTCGCCTTCCCACGTGCCATGCCACAGCGCGCCATCAACCCACGTCACGCCAGTGACAAAGCGGTTCGACTCCAGCGTGCGCAAAATCTCGCCGGTTTCCGGGTTGATCTGATGGATTTTACGGTCGCGATACTGACCAACCCATAACGAACCCTCAGCCCAGGCCATGCCGGAATCGTTGCCACCACCGGGTGCGGCGATGGTGTTGAGGATGCGCCCCGTGGCCGGGTCGATTTTGTGGATGTGGCGGTCGGCAATCTGGAACAGATGTTTGCCATCGAACGCGGTGCCGCCATCAGCGCCGACCTTGAGCGTGCGCACGGTTTCGCCGCTGGCCGGATCCAGCGCATTGAGTTGACCATCGCTGGCAAACCAGACTTGCTGACCGTCGAAGGTCACGCCGTGAATGCCGTCGATCCCTTCGAACGGGCCGTACTCGCGAAGGATTTCTGCGTTTGCGTGTTTCATGGGGGCTTCCTCGTGTTGGTTGAGACCAGCCTAGCCATTGCCCAGCGACACCGGGAGTAACAAGATCGTCGCGAAACCCGGGATCGGCGGCGTCATCCAGCGTCGTGATCGGCCCAGACCGAAGGACTGGATTTTGTTTTCAGAGGCCAATGTATCCAAGGCCCGTTGCACTTGGCGTTGACTGCTGCCCAATGCGAGTGCCAGTGCTGAGCTCGACCACGCTTCGCCATCCGCGAGCAAGGCCAGCAGCGCCGCATGTTTGTCCTCGACCGGTAACGTCAGCAGCGCCACCTCTTCGGCCACCAACGTAAACCCGCGAGGCGTGGCGCGGATGTTCGCCAGCGGTTGCAGCGCTGAGCGCAAGCGGCCGATTTCAACGCGTAGCCGCGCCCGGTGCGATTCGTCGCTGAGTTGCAAACGGAAAGCCTTGGCAATCAGCGCCTCTCGCGAGACATCGCCCGGCCAGGCTTCGGCCAGCAGTCTGGCGAGACTGAATAAAATCGGTCGGCTGGCCAGCCCAACCGTCATGCCGGCGCCGCGCACGCTGTAGCGGCAGGCATCGATGACCAGCGCTTTTGAAGCGAACAGGGTTTCTACTTCTGCGAGTTTCAGCGGCTGCTCTTTTCCGCTGATGATCAATCTGGCAACCGGCGCCTCAAGGATTTGCGCGGCGTGCTCGACTTCAACGCTCAACGCCTCAATGCCAGCCTCCCGCGCCGCGTGTTGCGCGCGAACCAGTGCCGCCTGCGCCCTGTGCGCCTGAACCCTGCGCAAGGCGATGCCCGCCGCCACCAGTTCATGGGCGGCACGCAAGGCTGGCGGAAGTGGTGCAGGATCCTGTTCAGCGAGCAACTGTTCAGCGTCATCCAGCTCACCGATCAACAACAATCGACGAATCTGCAAGTAACGCGCGTGCGCCGCGTTGAGCCGGTCGCCGTGATCCTCCAGCAACCGACGCGCCGCCTCCAGCGCCTCCACCGGCCAGCCCAGATCGCGCGCCGCCAGCGCCACTTCGGCCTCGGCAACAAGACACCGCGCCCGCGACAGTGGCTCATTGCGGCCAAACGCCTTCACCGCTCGCTGCAACAACGCCTTGGCACGCGGCAGATCACCCAACTGCGCCATGGCGATACCGCGCAACGCCAGCGCCGGCGGATCCTCGCGCAGGGCGACGAAATTCAGTGCCGCCAACGGATTCCCCGCCGCAAGCGCACGGCTGGCGGCGGTGATCAGTGAGTCCATGGTGAATGACGCATGGCGGAGGTTCCCGAAAGTCGGAGCTTCAGGGGATTCTAATACCGGTTACTTGAGCGATTGGTTTTTCTTCAACAGTTCAAGCAAACCTTTGGGCACTAACGGAGATTGTTCGTTGAAGCTCGAGCTGTCATGCCAACTCGCAGTGAACGGTGCGCCGTTACTTTCATGCCCTTGAATATGGGGTTGTTCGTAGAGTGCGGCATCGTCAAATGAGGCATCGTAGACCTGAACGATCTCGTGCCCAGGCTTGCCGTTGTAAACGAAGAGGCTTTCCAGCGTGCCAATCAGGCGCAAGTCATGGATCGACTGCGTCAATTCTTCCTGCACCTCACGCACGATCGCTTCGGCGCTGGTTTCACCGAATTCGATGCCACCGCCGACGGGACGGAAAAGGGTTTGTTGCTGGATCGGGTCGTAAAAACTGTTTACCAGAATTCGACCATTGCGATGAAATACGCAGAGTGCGAGGGCACGGATACGCGGTTCGGCCATGAGGGGTGACGTCCATTTGCGGGGGGAAAAGCGCGGCATTAAATCACGATTCGCGCCGTATTCCCCTAGGCATCACCCATCAACTCTTGACGCGTTTCAAACCGGAGAAATTGTCGCGAGCACGCCGATCAGAATGGTCAGTGTCAGAAATCCACCCAGGAAAATCGCCATCTTGAACATAGAGCTCTCCTCAATGCAGGGTTTGCGGTGCACTGGACGCTTCGGAATGAAGGACTGCCGTGAGTGACCGCACTGCCGGGGTATTTTGAGCCGGTGACTGAACCGGTTACAGAGGCAGATAGAATCGAAAAAAGCGTATCAGATGACATCTGATCTGTAGGAGCTGCCGAAGGCTGCGATCTTTTGATCTGGATCCTTGAACATCAAGATCAAAAGATCGCAGCCTCGTTTCACTCGACAGCTCCTACAGGCTAGAGTGACTGCGGTCGTGCAAAAACAATAAAAACTCTGGGGTAAATCCATGTCCGAATTGAACCTGCAGCCCAACGTTGCCGAATCGCTGAAACGCTGGCACGAGATGATCCGCACCGGCAACTTGAGCGCCCTGCCCGAGTTGCTTGACGCCAAAGCCGTATTCCGCTCACCGATGGCGCACACGCCCTACCCTGGCGCGCCGGTGGTGTCGATGATCCTCAATACGGTGTTCGAGGTGTTTCAAGACTTTGAATATCACCGTGAGCTGGCGACGGCGGATGGTTTGAATGTAATTCTGGAATTCAGCGCCAAGGTCGGAACGAAGGAACTGAAAGGCATCGACATGATTCGCTTTGATGAGCAGGGCAAGATTGTCGAGTTTGAAGTGATGGTGCGGCCGTTGAGCGGGTTGCAGGCGTTGGGTGAGGAAATGGGGCGGCGGCTTGGCGCTTATCTGGCCTCCGCGAAACCCTGACATCTGAACATCTGAACGTCTTAACGTCTTAACACCGAAACAATTCTGTAGGAGCTGCCGAAGGCTGCGATCTTTTGATTCTAAAACAAGATCAAAAGATCGCAGCCTTCGGCAGCTCCTACAGGGAATACAGGGAATACAGAGGGATATCGAGGGATAAAAAAAGCCCACTGACCGTCGCCGGTGCAGTGGGCTTTGTGTGTCAGGGGTCTAATTACAGAGCCATGTCACGTGCAGCGTTTTCCTTCGGTGCTTCAGCTTTTTCAGCCGCAGGCGCAGCCGGAGCAGCAGCCTGACCGATCACTGGAGGTGTCGGCAGTTCGAGGATCTTGGCGGTGTAAGCCCACTCTTCGGCCACTTTCGCTGGATCGCTATTCAGTTGAGTGCCGTAGCTTGGCACGATCTGGTGCAGCTTGGTTTGCCACTCTGGGCTAGCCACTTTGTCTTTGAAGACTTTCTGCAACACGCTCAGCATGATCGGTGCAGCGGTCGACGCGCCTGGCGATGCGCCCAGCAGGCCGGCGATGGAGCCGTCTTGTGCAGCAACGATTTCGGTGCCCAGTTTCAGCACGCCGCCAGCGGCTTCATCACGCTTGATGATTTGCACGCGTTGGCCGGCTTGCCACAGGCGCCAGTCTTCGGCTTTGGCGTTCGGGAAGTATTCCTTCAGCGCGTTCAGACGGTCTTCATCCGACAGCATCAGTTGGCCAGCGAGGTACTCGACCAGCGGGTATTCCTTGATGCCGACCTTGGTCATCGGCCAGATGTTGTGGGTGGTGGTGCTGGTCAGCAGATCCAGGTACGAGCCTTCTTTGAGGAACTTGGTGCTGAAGGTCGCGAATGGGCCAAACAGGATGACGCGCTTGCCGTCCAGAACACGGGTGTCCAGGTGTGGAACCGACATCGGTGGCGCGCCAACCGAAGCTTTACCGTAGGCCTTGGCCAGGTGCTGTTCAGCGATGGTCGGGTTATCGGTCACCAGGAACGAGCCGCCTACCGGGAAGCCTGCGTATTCCTTGGCTTCAGGAATGCCCGACTTCTGCAGCAGGTGCAGTGCACCGCCGCCCGCGCCGATGAACACGAACTTGGCGTCGGTTTCGGTTTTGCTGCCGTCTTTCAGGTTTTTGTAGCTGACGCGCCAAGTGCCATCGGCATTCTTGGTGATGTCCTGCACTTCGCTCGACAGTTTCAGATCGAAGTTAGGCTTGGTTTGCAGGTGGGCAGCGAACTGGCGGGTGATTTCGCCGAAGTTCATGTCGGTACCCAGCGGGCTCCAGGTGGCCGCGATTTTCTGGTTCGGGTCACGCCCTTCCATCATCAGCGGAACCCACTTCTTGATCACAGCCGGGTCTTCGGAGTACTGCATACCAGCGAACAGCGGGCTCGCTTGCAGGGCTTCGTAGCGCTTTTTCAGGAACTTGATGTTGTCATCACCCCACACGAAGCTCATGTGCGGCGTGGTGTTGATGAACGAGCGAGGGTTCTTCAGAACGCCTTGCTGAACCTGCCAGGCCCAGAACTGACGGGACACCTGGAACGCTTCGTTGATCTCGACAGCTTTCGGGATCGTTACGTTGCCTTTGTCATCTTCCGGGGTGTAGTTCAGCTCAGCCAGAGCCGAGTGACCGGTACCGGCGTTGTTCCAGCCGTTAGAGCTTTCGAGGGCGACGCCGTCGAGGCGCTCGACCATTTCCATCGACCAGCTTGGCTCCAGCTCATTGATCCACACACCCAGGGTGGTGCTCATGATGCCGCCGCCGATCAACAGCACGTCGACTTTCTTTGCTTCTTCAGCATTGGCGGACGACATCCCCATCGCCAAAGCCAGCCCCAGCAGAGCTGTGTTCACTTTCTTAAACATCCGTAGCACCTATGATAAAACGCCTTCCGCCCGTCGCTGTTATCAGCATGCGATCCGCTTTGGTGACGCTCAGGCTGGCGTCGCAGATTCCGGCACACTGCAATTTTGACGGGTGGGCACACAAGGCCGACGTACCGCATCGACCTCAGTTAATGTCCCTTCTGAACTGGTTTCTTATCATTATTGGCATCAGCTACTTGAGCGACAGGGATTCCGTCGGCTCGCCACGCGGCAAGCAGACTGAATTAGGTCAAACCAAGTTGGCGCGAAGAATATCACGTCAGGACAAACCCGCGCGTCTGTTCCCGACTTGATAGTCCTTTTGCGTTCAGGGACTTATCGGCAGATGGGGGGTGAACATGAACTTTGGGGCAGGGATTGAAGTAGGGGGTGATTAAGCTGGCCTCTTCGCGAGCAAGCTCTGCTCCTACGAAAAGCGGGTATCAACGATCCCCGTAGGAGCAAAGCTTGCTCGCGAAAGCGGCCGCTCAATCACTGCAAAACTCTGTTACAACCGAAACCGATCCACCGACTGCGCCAACTGCCCCGCCAGACTCGACAGCTCATCCGTAGTCGTCGCCGTCTGCCCGATCACCCGGCTATTGCCCTCGGACATCCCCGCAATCATCTCGACCTGATGAGCAATCTCGTTACTGGCCAAGCTCTGTTCACCAATCGTGCGGGTAATGTCATTGACCAACTGCGTGGTACTCAACGTCGCCTCCAGAATCTCGCGGATCGCCCTCTCCACCTCTGCCGTCACCGCCATGCCCTTGTCGACCTGCGCCACACCCGCTTCCATGCTGCTCACCGCCTCGCGGGTGCTGTGCTGAATGCGCGCGACCATCGCAGCAATTTCCTGGGTCGAGGCACTGGTGCGTGCCGCCAGACTGCGCACTTCATCCGCCACCACGGCAAAACCACGACCCTGTTCGCCCGCCCGCGCCGCTTCGATCGCAGCGTTAAGCGCCAGTAAATTGGTCTGGTCGGCGATGCTTTTGATCACTTGGATAATGTTGAAAATGCCTTCGGATTCCTGATCCAGCGTGCGGATCACTTGCGCCGACTGTTGCGCCGAACGAGCAATGTCGTCCATATCGCTGACCACTTGATGAATCACCCCGCCGCCCTCCTTCGCCAGGTTTTCTGCCTGATTGGCCATGCTCAGGGCGCGTTCGGCGTGGCGAGTGATTTCCTCGATACTCGCGGTCATCTGGCTGGCAGCAGCGGCCATGGTGCTGGCGGCGACGCTTTGTTGCTGGCTGCTGTCGGCGACTTGATGGCAGCCGTGGCTGAGTTGCTCGCTCATGCCGCTGACGCCGTGGGCGTTGCTACGCACCACGTCGATCATGTTGCGCAAATCGCGTTGCATGGTCGCCAGCGTGCGAATCAAAGCGCTCGCTTCGTCCTTGCCGGACGGCTCGGTGATCGGTTCACTGAGGTTGCCGTGGGCGATGCTTTCGGCGATGCGGCTGGCGGTTTTCAACGGCCCGAGAATGCTGCGGATCACCCAGCGTCCCTCAACCAAAAGCAGCAACAGCCCCGCCAGTAAGACCACGCCGAGGGCAATATTGGCATTGCGGATCGCGGCTTCGGTGCCAGCGCTGGTCTCACGGGTATTGGCTTCAATCAATTCACTCAACGCGGCCATCTGCGTTTCCAGCTGGCTGAACGCCGAATTGAACGTGCCCAGTTCCTGCTGCGCAGCGTCCGGGTTATCCAGCGCCAGGCCGACAATGCGTTCCCCGGCATTGATGTAAGTTTCAAGGCTCGGTTTGATCTGCTCCAGCGCCGATCGCAACGTCGGGTTGATCGGCAGTTTCAGGTTTTCTTCCAGCACTTCACGAAAATGCCGCGCATGCTCCTCGATCGAACTGCGTGCCTCGGCCGCCGTGCTGGTGCTTTTGCCCAGCCCCACCAACATTGCCGAATAGACGTCGGCACGCAGGGCGTCGTGCATCATGTCCGCTTCCATGTGGTTGCGCAGCGCGCTCATGCTCACCGCGTTGTCGCTCACCGCCGAGGCCATGTGCAGGTTACCGACGTAACTGACCAGACTCACGAGCAATGCCGTCAGCAGACTGGTAACAATCAGCAACACTAAACGCAGTTTGATTGACACCGTGGGTTTCTCCTTGGGGGACGCCGGTAAAGGCCTGTCAGTCCTAGAGTTAAGCCTATTTGTGCCGGTCTGCCGCGCCAGAGCGTGTCGGCAGATGTCTGCGCGCAGGTCAACGGCGATAAAACTTTCAGTTTGAGCGGCAAGTCTCACTTTTCAACGCACGCGGACATGGCCTTCATCGCCGGTTAATGCCGGCAGGCTATTGAGTCCGTCGTTCTGAAAACTCATGCAGCACAAGGAAACGCCTATGAAACGCGCACTGTGGTTAGGCCTGCTCGGCACCTTCGCAATCGGCACTGCTCAGGCAGCGACGGAAAAAGTCGCGATCAATCTGGTCAGCGCCGACGGTGCACCGCAGGCAATCGGCTCGATTACTGTCAGTGAGACGCCGTATGGCCTGTTGTTTACCCCTGATCTGAAATCCCTGCCGGCCGGCGTGCACGGTTTTCACGTGCACGAAAACGGCAGTTGCGAGCCGGGCATGAAGGACGGCGTCAAAGGCGCGGCACTGGCAGCTGGCGGGCACTTCGATCCGCAGAAAACCGGCAAGCACCTCGGCCCATACGCAGACGGCCATCTCGGTGACCTGCCGGCGGTGTACGTGACCGCTGACGGTATCGCCAACTACCCGGTGCTGGCGCCGCGCCTGAAGAAAATCTCCGAGATCAAAGGCCACGCGCTGATGATTCATGCCGGTGGCGACAACCATTCCGACATGCCAAAACCTCTGGGTGGTGGCGGTGATCGCATGGCCTGTGGCGTGATTTGATAGAACTCGCGTCAAGACCGGGCACCCGCTATGGGGTGCCCGCGTCTGCAGAATTAACGCCTCACGGAACTCCCGCCCTCCGCGCACCTCTCACATTATGCAGTCCTTCCCTTTTTGCTTAGCGCTTGTGGAGGAACCCCGTCATGCGCAAGTTATTGCTCGTTTCTTCTTTACTCTTATGCCTGCCCGTCGGCTCCGCTATGGCCAAGGTCGACGCTGGGGATGTGGCCACTTCGGCCGGCGTTTCCGCTTCGCTGTACTCGACCTTCAAGGATCACAAAATGGTGATCCCGGCGCGTGACGACTTGTCTGCCTTTGTCGCCAGCGGCGGAGCCATTCGCGGGGTTTATCTTGAGTCGGTGTTGCAACAGGTTCGTCAGGAAAATCCCGGCATCAACGCCAGCGATGAAGACCTCGCCAACGCGATTCTGGTGCATTACGAAGGCCTGAATCAGTAACCGGCACGGAGCAAGCAGCCGATGGATGGCCGCTGAAGGCGCATAGGCAAAACTGTCCGACGGCCTCTATGATGGAGGCCATGACGACGACTGCGCCTTTGCGCTCCCCCTGCCCACCCGGCGCCTGCGATTGCGGGCGCGACCCGTTGCTGGACACACCCGGCGCGGATTTGCGTATCCTGCGCCTGACCCGCGAGGAAGAAAAAGTCCTGCTCGCGCGCCTCGAAAAACTGAAAAACCTCGACGACCTCCGGCACCTGCAAAAACGCATGTTCGAGCAGTTGGGCATTCGCGTCGACATCTCACCGGGGTTTCACGAAGTGCGCACCATGCTCGGCATCGAGATCGAAATCGACGCGCTGCCAGGTCTGTGCCGCAAGACGCGCAAGTCGATTCCAACGGCGATTCGACGGGGCCTGAACAACAACCCCGAAATCGCTTTTGAATTGCTTAACGCCCACGACTTGCTGCGCGACAGCTGATCACTTTTTCATGCCGACTCGTTTGCGCATCTCGGCGGTGATGCTCTGCCGGGTTTTCTTCATGTCAGCCCAAGGCTCATCGCCAACCTCGGCCAACCGTTCGTGGACGTTATGCACGTTCCATTGGTTGCCGCCCTTGATCTCACCGACCTCTTCGCGAAACAGCGGTACCGACACCGGCAGCCCTTCGCGCGTACGCGCCGAGTAAGTGCAGATGGTGGTGGCGCCGAGGCCGTTGCGCAGGTAATCGATGAAGATCCGCCCGACACGGTTTTTCGGGCCGGACACCGCCGAAAATCGATCCGGCAACAGCTTGGCCATATGGCTGACGATCGCGTGGCTGAAATCCTTCACTTCATCCCAGCCGAGCTTGCGGGTGATCGGCACCACCAAGTGAATACCCTTGCCGCCACTGGTTTTCAGAAACGCTTTCAAGCCCAGTTCATCGAGCACGGTCAAGGTCAGCGCGGTGGCTTCGACCATGCTCTTCCACGGCAGCGCCGGATCAGGGTCGAGGTCGAGCACGAAGCGATCGGGTTTATCCAGATCCACCGTGGTTGCGTTCCAGGTGTGCAACTCGACGGTGCTCATCTGCACCGCGCCGATCAGCGCTTCGGCATTGTTGATCAGCATCACCGGTTGACCGGTGACGTCTTTGTCCAGCGTGCTGATGCCGGGGATCGCCAAGCGCTCGGCGTTCTTCTGAAAAAACAGTTCACCCGCAATGCCATCCGGCGCACGCACCAGCGCCACCGGGCGATCCTTGAGTTGCGGCAGAATCCATTCGGCAACGCTGGCGTAGTACTCGGCCAGTTGCATTTTGGTCGTGCCGCTGACCGCGTCGATCACCCGATCCGGGTGGGTGATGCGAACCTTGCCGTTGGCCAGACCGAGTTGCGACGGCGCAGTCTCAGCCTTTTCCGCGGGCACTTTTTTCGCCGTTTTTTTCGCAGGGCTTTTCGCTGCGGATTTCGTCTCTGAAGTCTTCACCGGTTTCGCTCGCTCCTCAGTGATGTCCTTGGCCGGTTTGTCATCGCGCAAACCATGGAACACGGCGTGGCGCACCGAGCCGTCCTTGGTCATTTCAGCGAAGGCAATTTCGGCCAACAATTTCGGCTTGAGCCAGTGCACGCCTTTGGCCTCGAAACCGCTCGGCGGATTGACCACGGCAGCCTTCTTCACCTGCAACGGTTTCAGCTGGGCCAGAATGCTTTTCAGCGTCGCTTCGTTGAAGCCCGTGCCAACCTTGCCGGCGTAGCGCAACTCGCCGCTGTCACGATCATGCAGACCGAGCAGCAAGGCACCGAAGGCACTGCGCGAACCTTTCGGTTCGGTGTAGCCGACGACGACAAATTCCTGCCGATGCTTGCACTTCAGTTTGATCCAGTCGCCGCTGCGTCGCGACACGTAAGGCGAGCCGAGGCGTTTGCCGATCAGGCCTTCCATCTGCATCTGACAAGCGCTGTTGAGCAACGCATCCGGGGTTTCGTCGAAGGCTTCGGAATAGCGCAGCAGCGGATTTTTCTGCGCGCCGAGGATCGTCGCTAGCGCGGCACGGCGCTCTTCAACCGGCACCTCACGCAAGTCGACGCCGTTGAGATACGGCAGATCAAACAGGTAGTAGAGAATGTTGCCGCTGCGCCCGGCTTCAAAAGCATTTTGCAGCGCCTGAAAATCCGGCACACCATGTTCGTTGGCGACGACCATTTCGCCGTCCAGCCAAGCCGATTCCAGACCCAGCGCGGCCAAGGCTTCGGCCTGTTGCGGCAACTTGTGCGTCCAATCGTGGCCGTTGCGGGTGAACAGTTGCACCTGGTCGTGATCGATCCGCGCCATGATCCGGTAGCCATCGAATTTGATTTCGTAGCTCCACTGCCCTTCAGGCGCGCTATCGACCAGTGTGGCCAATTCGGGTTTGAGCTGCGCCGGCAGCTTGGCTTTGTGCGCGCCTGTCAGCGTGCCGGTGGCTTTTTTGCGCGATTTCGCGGCGGGTTTCTTCACCGGTCTGCTTTGTTCGGCGGCGAGTTTCGGTTTGTCGACAAGGGTGCGCTCGCTCAACACGCTGTCCGGCTCAGCGACTAGCACGTCGTAATCATCCTGAGGCCGCGCCGCACCGTCCTGATGCTTGATAAGGAACCACTGCTCCTTTTTCCCCGGCATGTGCGTGCGCACCAGATTCCAGATCCCGCCGAGTTTCTCGCCTTGCAGTTCGAATTTGAGCTTGCCTTTGGCGTAGGCCTGTTGCGGATCCTCCTGCGGAATCCACACGCCGCGATCCCAGACAATCACATCCCCCGCGCCGTAATGCCCTTCGGGAATGCTGCCCTCGAAGGTCGCGTAATCCAGCGGGTGATCTTCAACGTGCACCGCCAGGCGCTTGACCTTGGGATCCAGCGACGGCCCCTTCGGCACTGCCCAACTCTTCAGCGCGCCGTCGAGTTCCAGGCGAAAGTCATAATGCAGGTGCGAAGCGTCGTGCTTCTGGATGCAGAACTGCAAGGCGTGTTCGGCGGCGGTTTTGCGGCCCGAGCGTTTGACTGCCGCCGGCTCCGAGGTCGCCGAGAAATCGCGCATGCGGTTGTAGTCGTCGAGGTTCCTGTTCATCGTGCACCTGCCTGATTTCAGCCCATTCGGGTGACGGTCAGCGCCACCACGGCGATTCGGTCAACCCGTTGATATCCGGGGTTCAGCAGCTCTTCGCCAAAGACATCCGGATCGATTTCACGGTACGTCCAGGCGAAGCGTTTTTCATCGAGTCGCGGCAGCACCGTGTCGAGGAATGGATCACGGCCATCGACCATCGCCACGCCGGTGTAGAGCAAAAGCGAACCGCCGGGGGCCAGCCTATTCAGCGCCTGCTCGACGATGCGCAGCGACAGTCCCGCGCCGAGTGTTCCGCCACCGTGGCGATAGGCGCGCTCCGCCGGATCGGCCATGTACGGCGGATTGGCGACGATCAGATCGAACTCGCCCTCTACGCCTTGCAACAGATCACTGGCGTGAACTTCAACGTTGGCGACTTCCGCCAGCGCCGCGTTAATTGCAGTCAGGCGCAGCGCGGCGGGGTTGATGTCCAGCGCCAGGACTTGCGCCTCGCGACGGGCTCGGGCGATCACGATCGCACCGACGCCCGCGCCACAACCGATGTCGACCGCGCGATGGATTGGGGCGAAGTTCTGTTGCAGATGAGCGTGGATCATCTGGGCGAAACGGTAGGTGTCGGGGCCGAAGAACACCGAGTCCGCCGCGTCGGTCGGGAACGCCGAATGCACGAACAACAGATCATCCAGGCTCGACCAGCGCACGCGACTTTTCAGTTGGCCTTCGTAGGTGTCGATGACTTGCGCCTCCTGTAACTGGCGCTGTTCGTCGGCGGAGAGCAAACCGGGCTCGAACGGCCGCGACCAGCCAAACACATCACGCAGGCTGTCAGCCATTTGCCCTTCGTCGCGCTGATTAACGCGCTGATGCGTCAGCGGCGTCGGGGTGATGAAACGGTAGCCATCGGCCTGAAGGCGCCGGCCCAGTTGCAGCAGCGCCAGATCATGGCTGCTGAATTGTTCTTCCTGACTCATTGAAGATTTCCTTACGGCTGGCGTGATTTGAGTTCGATGAATCGTCGGGTGGCGAGCAACCCGGCCGGGTGTGCATGGCGATCCGGGGCGAGCCACGGAATCAGCGTCGCGATTTGCGTGAGACCGTCCTGACCTTGCAACGCCGCGTTCAGTTGCTGCACATCGGGATCCTGCTCGGGCACCGCGATCGATGCCGCCGTTTGAGGCCGACGCCGAGCGACTTTCGGCTTTTCCGAAGATTTCCAATCGCCGGCAATCCAGTCATGCACCAGTTGTTTTTCATAGGCGTTGAACACGCCGAACATCGCCGCACCATCGCCCGCGATCAGTTGCCAAAAGCGGCTGTTCTGCGGGTCTTCGTTGCGTTTGATCCAGCCTTTGTCCTGCAGCGCTTGCATGAAGCCGGGCAATTGCTCAGGTGTCGACAGCCATTGATTGACGGTCTGGCCTTCAAAGCGGCAGTAGTCGGAATGCATGTGCTGGCCGAACGGCCGCTTGCGCTCAAGCATCGCCAACAATTCACGCTCAAGGTCGAAGCCTTCGATGATCGCGCGACTGCCCTGCCCCAGATCATTAAGGCGATAACCGAGCGATACACGACGCAGAAAGTCGGCGCGATCAGCCTCCAGTGGCAACAGGTCGAGCACCGCCTGCACGGCTTTTTGCGCATGGCCGGTGCTGGCGTTGTCGATGGTCACGTGCAAAGTGAAATAGTAGGGATCGATGCCCAGCTCGCTGAGTTCGTAACTAGTGATCAGCAGGTGCAATGGCAGCTGCTCGTAACCTAGGTTGTAGCCGATCACCTCTGGCAAGCAATCGACACCGGCAATGCCAAGCGCCAGTTGCAACGCGCCTTGCAGATAGTGTTCATCGGCGATCGCGGCGCTGTCCTGCAAGTCGTGTTCGGCAAGGAGTTTGCGGTAGATCACCACATGGTTTTGCGCGGGGTTGCCGTCGCCGAGTTCTTCCAGATAGGTGGTGAGCAAACCGGCGAAACGCGGATCCTGCCACTGCGCCAGCAAGCCATACAACCAGGCGCCGTCGACCAGTTTGGTCGGCGCCACTGCTTGCAGAAAGTACAGCGCCTGCGCCTTGCAGGTGAAAAATTGCCGAGCCCCGCCGGCTTTACGTTGTTGCAGATATTCGGCGTATTGCTGCGCGACATCGGTGCAATGTTCGGCCACCCAGGTGTGCCACGTCGTCGGGTCTTGCGGCAGGGTATCCGGGAGTTGCCCGGCGTTTTGCAGTTGCTCGTGCAGGAATGACTGCGCCAACGCCTGCGGATTTTCATCCTTGAGCAACGCGTCATAAATGCAGCGGATATTCCCGGCAGGATTGATCGCCTGCGGCTGGGCAGGCGTGGAATGCAGGGGTGTCAGGACGGTCATGGCAGTTTTCTCGGTCGATTGGCAGGACGCTGTTCACGCGCCTCTACAGCAGCAGAGGCGTCGCGCCTGCGAAAAATTCAATCGACGTGAAAATTGCCCGGACGGACGGCCCTTTCGAAGCGTTTGCAGCCAATGAATCTCCTGCGACACCTGAAACTGCTGAAACTGCTGAAATCGCTGAAATCGCTGAAATCGCTGAAATTGCCGAAATTGCCGAAATTGCCGAAATTGCCGAAATTGCCGAAATTATCTGTAGGAGCTGCCGAAGGCTGCGATCTTTTGATGTTGATTTTTTAGGATCAAAAGATCGCAGCCTTCGGCAGCTCCTACATAGGCAAACATCGTATTACGGGATTAGATCTTGTAATGGGGTTACATCGTGCAACGGGTTGGATTCGCGTTTGGGCGAGGGATGGCTAGGTTTCAAAGACGATGATTTTTGGAGGGCAAAGGAATGCCTGTTGCGGCAAAAGGATGTGGATTGAGGAAGGGGCGGTATTCGGAGTCAGGGCAGGTTTATCTGTTGACGGTGGTGGTTGATCAGCGTCGGCCGGTGTTTGCCGATTTTTCATTCGGACGATTGTTGGTTGAACAATTACGCTTGGCAGAAGAAACAGGATTGGTTCAATCACTAGCATGGGTCGTCATGCCGGATCACTTGCATTGGCTGGTTGACCTGAAACAAGGTTCATTGGCGCAATTGATGTGCCGCGTCAAATCGCGGAGTTGTCGGTCGATCAATCTCAGGCGTGGCAGTCGTGGAAGGTTGTGGCAGCGCGGGTATTACGATCGGGCATTGCGGCGGGATGAGGATTTGAAAGCGGCTGCGCGGTATATCGTGATGAACCCTTTGCGGGCCGGGTTGGTTGCGCGGTTGGGGGGTTATCCGTTGTGGGATGCGGTTTGGGTTTGAAAATCCAGATCAAAAGATCGCAGCCTTCGGCAGCTCCTACAGTGGGTGCATATTTACCCTGTAGGAGCTGCCGAAGGCTGCGATCTTTTGACGTTGCTTCAGGCTTGCCCTTTGGCCTGCTGCTCCAGATGCAGCTGCAAATCCGGATCGATCTGCAACGCTGCTGCCAGTTCATCCAGATAGCTGCGTTCGGCATCCTGCTGGTCATCCACTAGCAACACGCTGGACAGATACATTTCGGCCGCGATGGCGGGGTCGCCGTTCGCCGACTGCGCAACTTCACTGGCGTCCAGCGGTTTGGCGACTTCGGCGTCGAGCCATTGCTGCAATTGTGGATCGTCGGTGTGCTTGCCGATTTCTGCGCTGATCAGGTGTTTTTCCGATTCATCGATGCGCCCGTCAGCCTTGGCCGCTGCGATCAAGGCACGCAGCACTGCGTGGCTGTGTTCTTCGACGTCCGGGCCCGCGAGCAGGTTGGCCGTTTGTGGAATCTGTTGTGGCGCGGTGCTGGCCTGGCTGCGTTGCCAGGCTTGATACGCCTGGTACGCCATCATCCCCAGCGACGCCAGTGCCGCATAATTGGTGCCACCGCCGGAACGACTTTGCGTGCCGCCACCGCCGCCCAGCGCGCCACCCAAGGCGCCGCCCAACCCACCACCGCCAGCCGCACCACCACCGAGCAGTCCACCGAGCAAACCGCCCAGTCCGCCTAGACCACCGGCAGACCCGCCGCCGCTGGCCGCGCCCGAGCCGCCACCAAGCAGACCACCCAGCAAGCCCCCGAGCCCGCCCAGACCGCCACCGGCCGAGGCGTTACTTTGTTGTCCCGCCGAGGCCTGGCCTCGCAGCAGTTGTTCGAGTAAATCAGTGGTGTTCATGGCGTCATCCTCAGACATTGGCAGTGACTGCGTCTGGCAACTCTAGACCCCTGCAGCCATTGCGCCAGCACCGTTTGGCCGACACTCAAGGCCCTCGCCGGTTTGCCCCGGGAATTTTTCCATCGGCCAGCTAAGATTCAAGGGTGGTGAACCTTATCCCGGCCAGACCGGTCGATAGCTGCAACCCCGACCCGGTTTGCCGGCGCCCTTGCCACTCAAGGGTGATACCCGGCTTGCTTCACTTTCTGGAGAACGCCCCCGTGATATCGACCGTACACATCGCCAGGCTCAAAGCATGGGGCGCCCATGGTTTTACCGCGACCGGCGTGGTCACTGCTTTCCTTGCCACCCTCGCCCTGTTGGAAAATCAGCCGACCCATTGCCTGATGTGGCTGGGCGTGGCGCTTATCGTCGACGGCCTCGACGGCGCCCTCGCGCGCAAGGTTAATGTGCAATCGGTGCTGCCGAGTTTCGACGGTTCGATCCTCGATCTGGTGATCGATTACCTGACCTACGTATTTATTCCGGCACTGTTTATCTATCGCTATATTCCGCTGCCGGATTACACCCTGCTGCTGACCGTGTCGCTGATTCTGGTGTCGTCGTTGTTCTGCTTCTGCAACGTCAATATGAAGAGCAAGGACAACTACTTTGTCGGGTTTCCGGCAGCGTGGAATGTGGTTGCGTTGTGTTTGTACATCATCAGCCCTGGGCCTTGGATCACGTTTTTGACGGTGATCGGGCTGGCGCTGTTGACGGTGACTCGGATGAAATTTTTGCATCCATTCCGTGTGCGCCGGTTTATGCCGATCAACATTGCGGTGACGGCGATCTGGCTGCTGTGCAGCTTGTCGCTGGTGCTCAATCACCCGGTGATCAACCCGTTGGTGATGGGGTTGTGGTTGCTGATGTCGGCATACTTTCTGGGGATCTGCATTTGGCGCACGGCGCTGGAATGGTTTGATCGGGCGCATCAGAAGTAGGCCCACCACAATCTCATTGTAGGAGTGAGCCTGCTCGCGATAGCGGTCTGTCAGTGGAACATTTTTCGGCTGACAGACCGCTATCGCGAGCAGGCTCACTCCTACAGGGGATCTCCACTAGCGTTTGCTGATCACCACCTCCAGATACTCACTCGGCACCACCAGCGAACCCTCTCCTGCTCGATTCATACGATTGAGCAAATCCGCCAGATCACTTTCCAGCGCCTGCCCACTCTCCGGCGGCAGCGCGGCGAACGCTTTGTGCACCGGCCCGTACCAATGGCGGAAGATATCGATGAAGTGCGCCGCCGAGCGATAGCGGAAATTGAAATCGCGGCGTGTTACCTGCACGACAAAATCGTGATCATCGAAATGCTCATGCAGCCACGCTTCCGTGCCCCAGTTCGACGGTGGCTGGGCGATCGCCGGGGGCGGCAGATGCCGGCCGAGGGTTTTGAACATCTGGCCGACGAAACCTTCCGGCGTCCAGTTGGCGAGGCCGATCCGGCCGCCACGGCGACAGACCCGACCCAGCTCAGCGGCCGCTTTGTCCTGATCCGGCGCAAACATCACGCCGAACGTCGACAGCACCGCGTCGTAACTCTCATCTTCGAACGGCAGATCCTCAGCGTCAGCGACTTGGAAGGTCACGTCGAGATGTTCGGCGCGCGCCCGATCCTGTCCACGTTCCAGCAGCGCTGCGACGTAATCGGTGGACGTCACCAATGCGCCACGCCGCGCCGCTGCCAGCGTGGCATTGCCGTTGCCGGCCGCGACGTCCAGCACCTCTTCATCGCAACGCAGATCACAGGCTTCGGCGAGATTTTCACCGACGATTTGCAGGGTGGTGCCGATCACGGCGTAGTCGCCACTGGCCCAGGCGACCTTCTGGCGTTCTTTCAAGGCAGTCAGATCAATCGGTGCAGTCATGAATTCGAGCTCCGCTGCGTTCTTGTTATGGACATGGGTAACCGGGCCGGCAGTGACCCCGCTCAATCACTATCGCGCCGCGTCTGCCTGGCGTCCCGGCCAATCGTCCGGCAACCCGTCAAAACCGCTGCTTTGCCGATGAATGGTGGAAATCTGTAAAGCCGCTGCAACAGCCTCGGGATTGCCAGCGGCGGTGGATTGGTTTTTGATGCACGACCGCCTCTGGAACGGACTCGACCGATGTCACTGCAAATCGATTGGCTCGCACATCACATGCAACACAGCGACCGCTATGCCGAATGGATTCATCAGCAATTTCACTACGAATATGCGCATCAACCACTGGCCGATTGGCAGCGTGAATTTGCTCAAGGGCAAAGCAACGGTGAATGGTCGTGCCTGATTGCTCTGGACGGCGAACGGCTGGTCGGCGGCGCGGCGTTGGCCCGCGATGATCTGGCCCATCGGCCGGATCTCGGCCCGTGGCTGGCCTGTGTTTTCGTCAGCCCCGAGGCGCGCGGGCAAGGCTTGGCGGAGCGTTTGATTGACGGGATTTGTCAGGAGGCGAAGGACTGCGGGTTTGCGCGCTTGTACCTGCACACGCAATCCAAGCAGGACTACTACGCCAAACGCGGCTGGCAAGTGATGGAACGCTTCCGCGCGTGGGACAGTGAACACGCGCTGATGGCCCGCGACCTCTAATACACACCCATTCCCCTGTAGGAGCTGACGAGTGAAACGAGGCTGCGATCTTTTGATCTTAAAAATCAGCATCAAAATCAAAAGATCGCAGCCTCGTTTCACTCGACAGCTCCTACACTCATTTATACCCAGTCGAGGGGGCCGCAGGGCGCAGCGAACGCCCTGCCCGAATCCCCGACCACCGCCCGGTGGCGCATGCCTCGACCGTCAACGCCGCCGGACTGTGATCCTGTTTCAGGAGCACACACAATGGACGAGGCCCGACTCAAGGACTTCATGGGCAAACTGGTCAACGACATGGGCGGCGCGGCGATGCTGGCCAATGTCATCGTCGGCGAAGAGCTCGGGTTGTACCGGGCGATGGCCGACAGCCAACCAATCAGCCCCGAAGCCCTCGCCGCAAAAACCACCTGCAACCCGCGTCTGGTGCGCGAATGGCTCAGCGCCCACGCGGCGTCCGGCTACATGGAGCACCTCGACGGCCAATTCCGCTTGCCGGAAGAACAGGCACTGGCGCTGGCCGTGGAAGATTCGCCGGTATACGTCGCCGGCGGACTGGGCGTGGTGGCATCGTTTTTCCACGACAAAGACAAACTGGTCAAAGCCATGCGCGGCAACGGCGCCCTGCCCTGGGGCGATCACCATCCGTGCATGTTCACCGGCACCGAGCGCTTCTTTCGGCCCGGCTATAAAGGCCACTTGATCGCCGAATGGCTGCCGGCGCTGGACGGCGTGGTCGCAAAACTGGAGGCCGGCGCCAAAGTTGCTGATGTCGGCTGCGGACACGGCGCCTCGACGGTGATCATGGCGCAGGCGTTTCCCAATTCACGTTTTGTCGGTTTCGACTATCACGCACCGTCGATTACCGTCGCTACTCAGCGCGCTGAAGAAGGTGGCGTGAGCAGTCGGGCGACGTTTTTTCAGGGCACCGCGAAAAGTTATCCGGGCGATGACTATGACCTGATCTGCTATTTCGACTGCCTGCACGACATGGGCGACCCGGTCGGTGCTGCGCGGCATGCCTACGATTCGTTGAAAGATGACGGCACGGTGCTGCTGGTCGAGCCATTCGCCAACGATACGCTGGACGACAACATCAACCCGGTCGGGCGGTTGTTTTACGCGGCGTCGACGTTTATTTGCACGCCGAATTCGTTGTCGCAGGAGGTGGGTTTGGGTCTCGGTGCGCAGGCTGGGGAATTGCGTTTGCGCAAAGTATTTACCGAGGCAGGATTCAAGCATTTTCGCCGCGCCACACAAACACCGTTCAACCTGATACTGGAGGCGCGTAAATAACCCGGCCAGAAAAGTCAGTGCTAACCTGCATGTCATCCTCCAGCCTTCGGAGCGCTTGCCATGCTCGACAGCCCGACCCGCGAACACCTCGACACGCTGCAACAGGCGATGGCCGATGGCGATTTTCTGGTACTGACCGGCGCCGGCATCAGCACGCCTTCGGGCATCCCCGATTACCGCGACAGCGACGGCGTGCGCCGGGGTCGGCAGCCGATGATGTATCAGGAATTCCTCGCCGCCCCGGAGTCACGCCGCCGCTACTGGGCGCGGGCGATGCTGGGTTGGCCGCGAGTACGCCAGGCGCGGCCGAATCCTGCGCATGAGGCCTTGGCCACGTTGCAGAGCCACGGGCGAATCAGCGGACTGATCACGCAAAACGTCGACACCCTGCACGATCAGGCCGGCAGTCACGATGTCATCGAACTGCACGGCAGCCTGCACCGAGTGTTGTGTCTGGATTGCGCCCAACGCAGCGAGCGCGACGCCATTCAGCAGGTGATGGAAGCGCAGAACCCGTATCTGGCCGGCGTCGATGCGGTGCAGGCACCCGATGGCGATACCCTGCTCGACCCGGCGTTCGAAGCACGCTTTCAATCGCCGCGCTGCCCGCATTGCGACAGCGAACGGCTGAAACCGGATGTGGTGTTTTTCGGCGAAAACGTCGCGGCCCATACGGCGGCACGGGCGATGGCCGCAGCGGAAAGTGCTGCGGGTTTGTTGGTGGTGGGGTCGTCGTTGATGGCGTATTCAGCGTTTCGCTTGTGCCGGGTGATCGCGGATCGGGGTAAACCGTTGATTGCGATTAATCTGGGCAAAACGCGGGCGGATGATTTGCTCGATCTGAAAATCGAAGCGTCTTGCGAACAGGTTTTGCCCCTGCTGACGCAACACCTGACTCCCTGAGCATCCCTATCCCCTGTAGGAGTGAGCCTGCTCGCGATAGCGGTGTGTCAGGCACCCTAGATGCTGACTGTTAAACAGCAATCGCGAGCAGGCTCACTCCTACAGGGAGTTGGGGCGATCAGGGAGACAGGCGCGCCGCGAGGTTTTCCTGTTGGAGAATATCGAACAATGCCTGCGCCGCCGCCGAGCGTTCATTCCCCGGTTCCGTCAGCACACCAATCGCCCGCTCCACTGAATCAATCAACGTCAGGCAATGCGCACCCAATTCCTGCATCTGCTCGGCACACAACGCCGGCACCGCGCTCACTCCCAACCCACTGGCCACCATGCGGCCCACCGTCGCCAGTTGATGACTCTCAAACTCCACCGGCAATTTCATCCCGCGCGCCTGCAAGTGTTCTTCAAGCATCACCCGCACCGTCGACGGCCGTTGCAAGGTAATGAACGGCTCCTGCAACAACGTCTGCCAGTCAATCTCGGTACGCCCGGCCAGCGGCGAATCCTTCGGTACTACGGCGACGAAGCGATCCATATACAGCGGCGTGAAGGTCATCGAGGTGTTCTGCATCGGCTCGAACGCCACGCCCAACTCGACCTGACGATCGCGCACCATTTCCAGCACTTGCTCGTTGATCACGTCGTTGACCGTGACGTTGACGTTCGGATAGCGCGCACGAAAGGTCTTGAGGATCGGCGGCAGCAAGTTGCCGGCAAACGACGGCATCGCCGCCAGCGTCACGCGCCCGCGTTGCAGGCTGAAGCGCTGGCGCATTTCGTCTTCGGCGTTGTCCCAGTCGGCGATCAGCCGTCGCGCCAGTGGCAGCAGCGATTCACCCTCCGGGGTCAGCGCGACGTTGCGTGTGTTGCGGCTGAACAGGCGCCCGCCCAAACCTTCTTCCAAAGCTTTGATGGTCAGGCTCAACGCCGATTGCGACAGGTGCAGCCGCTCGCAAGCCACGGCGAAACTGAGGCTCTGCGCCACGGCGAGAAAGGCGCGGATCTGCTTAATGGTCATAATAAAACCTCTGAGCATGAAACCCGATGCATGATCGTTCCCTCGCTCCGCGTGGGAATGCAGCCCCGTAACGCTCTGCGTCACTGGACGCGGAGCGTCCATGGAGGCGCTACCACGCGGAGCGTGGGAACGATCAGCCATAAGGTGGTGATTATTGAGCTTTATCAATCAATCAACCTTAAAAATCAACTTAACAAATATATCCCCCAGCGCGACACTCCAACCATTCGGCTAGCCAGCCGCCCGCAAATAATAAAAGAGGTGCATATGGCAGGTTTCGACAAGCGCGTGAGTTCTTACGAGGAAGCCCTGACCGGGCTTGAGGACGGCATGACCGTCATCGCCGGCGGCTTTGGTCTGTGCGGCATTCCGGAAAACCTGATCGCCGAGATCAAACGCAAGGGCACCCGCGACCTCACCGTCGTTTCCAACAACTGCGGCGTCGACGGTTTCGGCCTCGGCGTGCTGCTCACCGATCGCCAGATCAGCAAAGTGATCGCCTCCTACGTCGGCGAAAACAAGCTGTTCGAAGAGCAACTGCTCAAAGGCGAAATCGAAGTCATCCTGACCCCGCAAGGCACCCTCGCTGAAAAAATGCGCGCGGGCGGTGCCGGCATTCCGGCCTTCTTCACCGCCACCGGCGTCGGCACTCCAGTTGCCGATGGCAAGGAAGTGCGTGAATTCAAGGGCCGCAAGTACCTGATGGAAGAATCCATCACCGGCGACTTCGCCATCGTCAAAGGCTGGAAAGCCGACCATTTCGGTAACGTCGTTTACCGTCACACCGCGCAGAACTTCAACCCGCTGGCCGCGACCGCCGGCAAGATCACCGTGGTTGAAGTCGAAGAAATCGTCGAACCCGGCGAGCTGGATCCGACGCAGATTCACACCCCGGGCATCTACGTCGATCGGGTCATTTGCGGCACGTTCGAAAAACGCATCGAACAGCGCACCATCCGCAAATAATTCAGGCTGACGGAGAATAACAACATGGCACTTTCCCGCGAACAAATGGCTCAGCGCGTCGCCCGCGAAATGCAGGACGGCTTCTACGTGAACCTCGGCATCGGCATTCCGACCCTGGTCGCCAACTACATTCCTGAAGGCATGGAAGTCATGCTGCAATCGGAAAACGGCCTGCTCGGCATGGGCCCGTTTCCGACTGAAGAAACCATCGATGCCGACATGATCAACGCCGGCAAACAGACCGTGACGGCACGCATCGGCGCGTCGATTTTCAACTCCGCCGAATCCTTCGCGATGATCCGCGGTGGCCACGTCGACCTGACCGTGCTCGGCGCGTTCGAAGTCGACGTCGAGGGCAACATCGCTTCGTGGATGATCCCCGGCAAACTGGTCAAGGGCATGGGCGGCGCGATGGATCTGGTGGCGGGCGCCGACAACATCATCGTGATCATGACCCACGCATCGAAAGATGGTGAGTCCAAGCTGCTGTCCAAATGCAGCCTGCCGCTGACCGGCGCTGGTTGCATCAAGCGTGTGCTGACCGACCTCGCCTACCTGGAAATCGAAAATGGCGCTTTTGTCCTCAAGGAACGCGCACCTGGCGTCAGCGTCGAGGAAATCGTCGCCAAAACCGCTGGTAAACTGATCGTCCCGGATCACGTACCGGAAATGCAGTTCGCTGCCGAGTGAGGAATTCGAAAATGCAAGACGTCGTCATTGTTGCCGCCACGCGTACCGCGATCGGCAGTTTCCAGGGTGCCCTGGCCAGCGTTTCTGCGGTGGATCTGGGCGCGGCGGTGATCCGCCAGTTGCTCGAACAAACCGGTCTGGACGGTGCGCAGGTTGATGAAGTAATCATGGGCCAGGTGTTGACCGCCGGCGCAGGTCAAAACCCCGCGCGTCAGTCGGCGATCAAGGCTGGCCTGCCACACGCGGTACCGGCGCTGACCCTGAACAAAGTCTGTGGCTCGGGCCTCAAGGCCCTGCACCTCGGCGCGCAATCAATCCGTTGCGGCGACGCGGACGTGATCATCGCCGGCGGCCAGGAAAACATGAGCCTGTCCAACTATGTAATGCCGGGCGCCCGCACCGGTCTGCGCATGGGCCACGCGCAAATCGTCGACACCATGATCAGCGATGGTCTGTGGGATGCGTTCAACGATTACCACATGGGCATCACTGCCGAAAACCTCGTCGACAAATACGAAATCAGCCGTGAGCAGCAAGACGCCTTTGCTGCCGCGTCCCAGCAGAAAGCTGCCGCCGCCATTGAGGCCGGTCGCTTTGTCGATGAAATCACCCCGATCCTGATTCCACAGCGCAAAGGCGATCCGCTGGCATTCAAGGTCGACGAGCAGCCACGCGGCGACACCACCGCTGAATCGCTGGCGAAACTGCGTCCGGCGTTCAAAAAGGACGGCAGTGTCACCGCCGGCAACGCTTCGTCGCTGAACGATGGTGCTGCCGCTGTGATCCTGATGAGCGCGGAAAAAGCCAAAGCCTTGGGTTTGCCAGTACTGGCGAAAATCGCTGCTTACGCCAACGCCGGCGTTGACCCGGCGATCATGGGCATCGGCCCGGTATCGGCGACTCGCCGCTGCCTGGACAAGGCTGGCTGGAACATCGACCAGCTCGACCTGATCGAGGCCAACGAAGCCTTCGCTGCACAATCGCTGGCGGTGGCCAAGGATCTGCAATGGGATCTGAGCAAGGTCAACGTCAACGGCGGCGCCATTGCGCTGGGCCACCCGATCGGCGCATCGGGCTGCCGTGTACTGGTGACGCTGCTGCATGAAATGATCAAGCGTGATGCGAAGAAGGGTCTGGCGACCTTGTGCATTGGCGGCGGTCAAGGCGTGGCATTGGCGCTGGAACGCGCGTAAGCAAGAGTTCAACGGCAGGCGGCGGATCCACGACATCCGTTGGTTGCTGGCAACAAAAACCCGGTGCAGCGTTGGTTGCACCGGGTCTTTTTTTGTCTGTTCGAAATGTTTGTTGAATGTTTTGACGCCATCGCGAGCAGGCTCACTCCTACAAGGGATTTGTGAACCCGATCCTGTAGGAGTGAGCCTGCTCGCGATGGGGCCAGCCCTGACACCACAAAACCTCAGCCAGCCAATTGCAAGATCAACCAGGCATTCGCGCCACTGATCACCACAAACAACCCCCACGCCAACACCCTTGTCGGCCACCGATTCACAAACGGCCCCATCAGCTGTTTGTCATTGGTCATGCGAATCAGCGGATACAGCGCAAACGGCAGCTGCAAACTCAACACCACCTGACTCATCACCAGCAGTTTCCCCACCGCGTTATCGCCCATCAACCACACGCCAATAAACGCCGGAATCAGCGCCAGCCCGCGCGTGATCAAGCGCCGCTGCCAGCACGGAATCCGCAGATTGAGATAACCCTCCATGATCACCTGCCCGGCGATGGTGCCGGTAAAGGTCGAACTCTGCCCCGACGCCAGCAGCGCCACGCCGAATAACACGCTGGCCAGCGCGCCACCGACCAGCGGGTCGAGCAAGTGATAGGCGTCTTGAATGTCGACCACGTCGGTGTGCCCGGACTGGTGAAACGCCGCTGCCGCGAGAATCAGAATCGCCGCGTTGACCAGCAACGCCAGCGCCAGCGAACCGATGGTGTCGATGCGCGCCAGTTTCACCGCGTCCTGCTTGCTCGCCAGATCCTTGCCGATCATCCGGGTCTGCACGATGGAGGTATGCAGGTAAAGGTTATGCGGCATCACCGTTGCACCGAGAATGCCGATCGCCAGGTACAAAGGCGCAGCGTCGCTGATCGCCGACAGCGACGGTTTGAAGCCTTGGAAAACGTCAGGCCAGTACGGTTTGATCAGCACCAGTTCAACGAAGAAACACACACCGATAGTCGCGACCAGCACCAGCATGATCGCTTCCAGTCGGCGAAATCCACGGTTCTGCAGGGCCAGCACCAGCAGCGTGTCGAACGCGGTCAGGGCAATGCCGAAGGTCAGCGAACAACCGAGCAACAGGTGAAACGCCAGTGCGCATCCGAGCACTTCGGCGAGGTCGGTGGCGATGATAGAAATCTCCGCCAATATCCACTGCAAGCGTGCGGTCGGCGTGCTGTAGCGTTCGCGGGACAATTGCGCCAGATCGCGGCCGGTGGCGATGCCCAGCCGCGAACACAAACATTGCACAACCATGCCCGCCAGACTCGCCAGCAACACCACGAACAACAGGCTGTAGCCGAAGCGCGAACCGGCTTCGATCGCAGTCGCCCAGTTGCCCGGATCCATGTAGCCGATCGACACCAATAGACCGGGGCCGGCGAAACGCAGTACGCGTTTGAAGAAGGGGGCGTTGGGGTCGACCGCGACACTGCCGGCCACTTCCGGCGGGCAAAACGGCGCGGTGGCGATTTTGGGCACACTGAATTTCACGCACACATCCAGAAACAAGTCGGAAAGACGCAGCTTAGACGTTTCAGCGGTTACGTTGAAGATCAAAAGATCGCACCTGTAGGAGCTGCCGCAGGCTGCGATCTTTTGATCTTCATCGACCCACGCCCAACAACTGCTCGCGCAATTCGGGACTGCGCGTGCGCGGATCCAGCCAGATGTCGAAAAACGCCCGGGCGAACTGCGGATCATCGATCTCATGCTGCAACTGTTGCCCGACAAAAAACCGTGCGCCCTGCCCCGGCAGATAAACGCCGGTAATACGCGTACCGGCCTGCACATCGACGAAGGATTGCTGCATCTGAATTTGCCAACCGGCCAGCTGTGCAGGGCTGACGCTGGGCCCTCCGAGGCGTTTGATTTCGTCGACACTGGCCTTGACCAGATCATCGCGAGAAATGGTGCGGCGGTAGATCAGTTCCAGCGCGAAGGGCTGACCGTCCGCCAGCGGTCGCGCGGCACTCCACAATCGCGCGTTGTAGACATCGAAACCGAACACACTGAAATCACCGGTGCCGATGATTTGCGCACCGGGCACGGCGTCCTGCCAATTGGCCCAGGTCGGCGTGAGCAACAAGGCCCACAAGCCTATGCCGCAGCATCCACGTAACACCTTCGGTGTTCTGTTCATCGCGGCATCGACTCCGGCAAGCCCTGATGATCAGAGCATAGTCGGCTATCCGCCCAAGCACTTTGTATACAATTTTTGTACAACGATGCAGCAATCCGCGTTCGTCGATGCTAACGTGAGCGTCTCTCACTCGACGGAGCCACCTGCGTGCTGATCCTCAAACTGCTGCTGATTCCCGGTTTTCTCTTGCTGATCTCGCTGGCCGGCAAGCGTTGGGGGCCGAGCGTGGCCGGGTGGCTGTCGGGGTTGCCGGTGGTGGTCGGGCCGATTCTGTTTTTCCTCGCCATCGAACAGGGGCCGCAATTTGCCGCACATTCGGCGGTGGCGGCGTTGTCGGCGATGTTCGCGATGATCGCTTTCTGCATTACCTATGCGCAGGTCGCGCAACGGGCGAACTGGCCGTGGGCGCTGGCGATATCGATGACGGTCTGGGCTGTGTTGGCGCTGGTGCTGTCGCTGATTCCACCGTCGCTGCCGTTTTCGGTGGCGGCGGCGGCGGTTGCCCTGCTCGCCTCGCCTTATCTGTTTCCGGATGTGCAACCAGTGCTGAAGGGTACGGCGCCAAAGTCAGACAAATTGATCTGGCGGATGATTGCTGGCGCGGCGTTGACGCTGGTGGTGACGATGCTTGCCAGCACCGTCGGTGAACGCTGGAGCGGTTTGCTCGCGGTGTTCCCGGTGCTCGGCAGTGTGATGGCGGTATTTTCCCAGCAGACGCGCGGGTCGGCGTTTACAGCGGCATTGCTGCGCGCGACGGCGACGGGGATGTATTCGTTTTCGGCGTTTTGTCTGGTGTCGGCGCTGACGTTGCCGAGCATGGGGCTGAGTGGGTTTGCCGTGGGTGTCGCCGTATCGGTGGCGATGCTTGGAGTCACCCGCAAGCTGCTGGCAAAACCTCCTTCCTCTAAAACGCCCCAACCTCAAAGTTGAAACCGTCCCCTGTGGTGAGGGGATTTATCCCCGTTCGGCTGCGCAACAGTCGTAAAAAAGATGGGCGCGCTGCGCACGCCAGCGGGGATAAATCCCCTCGCCACAAGGTGCATACCCGACCTCAGGAGGCGGGTTCAGACGAGCCGGGCTGGAGTGCCAGGCCTCTGCATGGGATGATCGCCCGCCTAAGCGCGACCATCCCTTGGAGATTCGAATGTCACTGTTGAGCAAAAAAGCCGTTGTCCTTTTACTCGCGGCAGTCGCCGGCCTCGGCGCCATCAACGCTCAAGCGGCCAAGGCCAAAGAAACCGCCAGCGCCGAGAAAGTCTCGATGCTCGACGGCAAGTTCACCTTCGTCCTGCCCAAAGGCTTCGTGGCCGACCCGTTGCCGACCAGCCCGACGGGCGCCAAGGGCACGATGTACACCAACCAGACGACGAAAACCGTGGTCATCGCCGCCGAAAACCTGATTCCCGAAGGCAACAACGTCAAGGACAACGACAGCGCGTTCCTCGACGGCACCGTGTCGGACTTCATCGACGCTCAGCGTAAGGCGCTGCCGGACTTCAACAAGCTCAGCGAGAAAAGTCTGACGCAGAAAGGCACCGGCCTTGGCCTGCGCCAGGTCGACAGCACCGCCACTCAGGGCGGCGGCCAGACCCTCAACACTACGTTGATGGCCGGCTCCGGCACGCACATGGCGCTGGTTCAGGTGATTTCCCGGGTCAGCGACAAGGCCGGCCACGACAAGCTGATCAAAACCATCCTCAAGGATTGAGCTGCTGCAACCAGCCGTTCAGATCCCGCAGTTCGGCCGCACTGATGCTGTGGCCAACGCCGGGATAGGCGTGAAATTGTGGTTTGTAGTCGAGCTTCTCCAGCATGGCTTTGGCTTCGGTGCCGTCGTGGTACGGCACTCGATCATCGGCAGTACCGTGGCCGATGAAGATGCTCAGCGGCAGCGGCTGTTGTTCGGCCTTCAGCTCGGTTTTTAACACCGGCAACAAGCGCCCGCTCAACGCGGCGATACCGCCAACAGCTGCCGGCGGTCGCAAGCCCACTTCGTAGGTCATCATCGCGCCCTGACTGAAACCGATCAGGTACACCTTGTCCGGGGTGGTGTGATATTTCTTCGCCGCTTGCGCGACAAAATCCCGCAGTTTCTGGCCGCTGACCTTCAGATCATCGGTCTCGCCGTTGTAGGCACCTTCGCCTTTCTTGCGAAACCATTGATAACGTCCTTCGCCCAACGACAACGGAGCCTGCACTGACAGGTAGTTGTACTGCGCTGGCAATTGGAACTTCATGCCGATCAAATCGGCTTCGTTACTGCCGTAACCGTGCAGGAAAATCACCAGCGGACGCGGCTCGGCGTCAGCGTGAACCTGTTCGATGTACTTGAGCGGCAGATCGGATTGCAGCGAGGTTTGTGCCTGAACGGCGGTGGACGCCAGCAGGGTCAACAGAGCAAACGCCTTCAACATAGAGCCTTCCTTCACAGAGTGTCGGGTTCGGGGGGGAGCCTAACATTCCTCGGTGAGGATCCAAATGCAGTAGTGTTGCTGATGGCGCCTTCGCGAGCAGGCTCACTCCTACAGGGGGGACGCATTCCAAATGTAGGAGTGAGCCTGCTCGCGATGAGGCCAGAAGATTTACCGATGACCTTCAGTCGTTAGTCAGCTTCCCGGTACGAAACGCTACCCGCCCCGCCACTTTCGCCTGCCAGATCCCAGGCTCCGTATAACGCCCGCGATCAATCGCAAACAACACGCCACTGGTGCCGGCGCATACGGTGGTCACGCGATCCTGCAACGGATCCACCACCTCAAACAGCGCATCGCCCTTCTCCACCCATTCACCCGCATTGCGCAGGAAACTCACCACACCGTGATGCGGCGCGAACAGGTATTCGGTGCCTTCAAACGGCAGGCCTTCGCAACACTCGCTCGGCGCGGCCGGCCATTCGCCGCTGATGAAACCCTGCTCGGCAAGGAAACCCAGAATCGCCTCGCAATTGGCTTGGGCTTGGTCGACGCGAGTGTCGCCCATGCTGCCCAGCTCCAGCGTGGTCGCGAGGTTCGCAGCGGGAATCGCCGCATCCGGGAAGGCCCGGGCCAAACGCAGCCAAGGTGTCGAACAGGATTCGTCGAAAGAGCTGCCGCCGGAGTCCTCACACAACAACGCCACCCCCGCCTTCAACCGTGCGGCCAACGATTGCCACTGCGGCCAGTGTTGCGGCAATGCATATAGGTGAATCGCAGCATCAAAATCACAATGCAGATCGAGGGTGATGTCGGCATCGCAAGCGTGACGCAGCAGCAAGCGATGCATCGCTTCCAGTTGCGAAGCCGGGGCTGGCAGCTCATCGAACACCTGAAGCATCGTCTGACGGATCAGCGCGACGTTGGCCTCGGCATTGGCGCCAAGACGCTCGCCGATCATCGCCGCGACCGGCGCGCTCAGTTCAACGAACGCGCGGTTGAAATTCTTGCCGCTGCCCAGTTCGAAGCGGCCCATGTGCGCGCCTTGCAGATGCTGATCGAGCCCGATCGGGTTGGCCACCGGCACCAGCTCGATTACGCCTTGCAGGCGACCTTGCTGTTCAAGTTCATTGAGGCGTTGCTTGAGTTCCCACGCGGTGCGCATGCCCGGCAGTTCATCGGCGTGCAGGCTGGCCTGGATGTACACCTTGCGCGTGCCTGCGCCGTAGCGAAACACGCTGAGGGAGCGCTCGCTGCCCAAGTGGCTCCAGGGCAGAACATGATCGATGCGTTGCATAGGAAAACTCCGATGTTTCTGTAGGAGCTGCCGCAGGCTGCGATCTTTTGATACTCAAAAACAAGATCAAAAGATCGCAGCCTGCGGCAGCTCCTACATTAGAAATGTGTGGTGCAGGATAAATCATGGGCGCAAAAAAAGTGGCCACCGCGCAAACGGGGCCACTTTTTTCTTACGGCGTATTAATGACCGTAAACATCAAAGTCGAAGTACTTGTCCTGGACTTTCTTGTACTCGCCATTGGCGCGGATTTCGGTGATGGCTTTGTTGAATTGCTCAGCCAGGGCGGTATCGCCCTTGCGCACGGCAATGCCAGCGCCGCCGCCGAAGTACTTGGCGTCTTCGTAGGTCGGGCCAACGAATTCAAAACCTTTGCCGGCGTCGGTTTTCAGGAAACCGTCGCTGAGGTTGACCGAGTCGGCCAGCATCGCGTCAAGACGACCAGAAACGATGTCGAGGTTGGCTTCCTGCTGCGAGCCGTAACGCACCAGGTCGATCCCGGCTGGCACCAGCACTTCAGTGGCGTAACGGTCATGGGTGCTGGCACGCAGCACGCCGACTTTCTTGCCTTTGAGCTCAGTTAGAGGGTCTTTGACACCGGAGCCTTCCTTCATCACGAAGCGGGCCGGGGTGTGGTAGTACTTGATGGTGAAATCGACGTTCTTCTTGCGGTCGTCGGTGATGGTCATCGACGACAGAATCGCGTCAATCTTCTTCACTTTCAGCGCCGGGATCAGGCCATCGAACTCTTGCTCAACCCAGGTACATTTGACTTTCATCTGCGCGCACAGCGCATCGCCGATGTCCACGTCGAAACCGGTGAGTTTGCCGTCAGGGGTTTTCATCGAGAATGGCGGGTAACCGGCTTCGATACCGATGCGGATCGGTTTGGCGTCTTCGGCCACAGCGGTCAGGGACAACATCGACAGTGCCAGGGCACCGAACATCACTAGCTTCTTCATTTATAACTCCTGTGTGCGGAGGCTTTTATTGGCAGCTTTCGATTCAGCGTTCGGTCATGGCCAATTAGCAGCAAAAACCGAAGAGGCCGGCAGTCTATGGCGGCGCGCACAGGGTAAATTGTGTTTAAGCGACAAATACTTACAGAAGATCGGCGAGTCGATTGACCGAGGTCAAAGGCTGCGCGGTCGTGGTGCGGAGGCTGTAGGACAAGTCCTTTTTCAGAGCAGAAATCTCACAAATTCCCGTGTAGGAGCTGCCGCAGGCTGCGATCTTTTGATCTGGTTTTTTTAGAAGCAGGATCAAAAGATCGCAGCCTTCGGCAGCTCCTACACTGGATGATTCAGCAGGCGCAGTTGATGGGGGTGTTGGCGGGGTGCGCCACGCTTAGTGCAAACCCTTCATCCAGCCAACCCGTCACGCCGCCGATCATTTCTTTGACCGGATAACCCAACGCCGCCAGTTTCACTGCGGCTTTGTTGGCGCCGTTGCAATGCGGGCCGGCGCAATACACCACAAACAATGTGTTGCCCGGGTAGCCCGCCAAACCCTGAGCCGTCAGCAGCCGTGTCGGAATGTTGATCGCGCCCGGCACATGCCCGCGCTCAAAGGCCAGCGGCCCGCGCACATCGACCAGCACAAAATCGATCTCCCCCGCCTCCTGGCTGCTGAACACGTCGGAACAATCGGTTTCGAAGGTCAGACGGTTGCTGAAATGCATCAAGGCAATCGCCGACGGTGCGGCAGGAATGTCGCGAACCAGGCTGGTCATGGGTATTGCTCCTACGTCTGATGGGGTGTGAACAGACTTTATCGAGCCGGCGCGAATCGCTACAGTGGCGCACAAGACACTCACCGGGAATTTTCCGCCAAATGCCTACATCACCAGGACTGGTCGCGATTCTGGCCTACGACGGCCTCTGTACCTTCGAGTTCGGCATCGCCGTGGAGATTTTCGGACTGGCGCGGCCGGAGTTCGATTTCCCGTGGTACGAACACGCGATTGCCGCCGTCGATCAAGGCCCGATGCGTGCGATGGGCGGGATTCAAGTGCTGGCCGATGGTGGCCTGGAACTGCTCGCCGAGGCGCGCACCATCATCATTCCCGGTTGGCGCGACGGCAATGCAGCGGTGCCGCCGGCCCTGATCGAGGCGTTGCGTCAGGCTCACGCACGCGGTGCGCGACTGCTGTCGATCTGCTCTGGCGTGTTTGTGCTGGCGGCCACTGGCTTGCTCGATGGCCATGGCGCCACCACGCATTGGCGCTACACCACGGAACTGGCGCAGCGCTTTCCGGCGATCGACGTCGACCCGGATGTGCTTTACGTCGACTCCGGCCAGTTGATCACCTCGGCCGGCAGCGCGGCGGGGATTGATGCCTGCCTGCATCTGGTGGCGCGGGACTTTGGCACTCAGGTCGCCAACTCGGTCGCAAGAAGACTGGTGATGTCGCCGCAGCGCACCGGCGGACAGGCGCAATTCATTCCAACGCCGGTCAGCGCGACGCCGCGCAATGATTTGTCACGGGTGATGCAATGGGCGCGCGAGCGTTTGCATGAGCCGCTGGAAGTGCGTGATCTGGCCAGCGAGGCGGCGATGAGTGAGCGCACGTTTCTGCGGCGTTTTACCGAGGCCAGTGGGCAGTCGCCGAAGGCATGGTTGCAGCATGAACGGGTGGCGCGGGCGCGGGAGTTGCTTGAGAGTACGCCGCACAATACCGATCAGATTGCGTTGCGTTGCGGGTATCGCTCGGTGGAGAGCTTTCGGGTGGCGTTTCGCAGCGTGGTCGGGGTGCCGCCGTCGGTGTATCGGGAGCGGTTTGGGCGTGGGGTCAATGCCAGTTCTTGAGGTGTTTTTGAATATGCCTTCGCGGGCAAGCCTTGCTCCTACAAGGATCACCGCGATCCCTTGTAGGAGCAAGGCTTGCCCGCGAAGAGGCCCGCCCGACCAGCGAAGACCTAAGGCTTGCGCAACAAATAGGTATCCATAATCCACCCATGCTCAGCCCGCGCCGCCTTGCGCACGCGCTCTATCTCGTCAGCCACTTCCCCCAACTTGCCGCTGATCAAAATTTCATCCGGCGTGCCCAGGTAGGCGCCCCAGTAAATCTGCGTCTGCGGATCCGCCACATGATGGTAGGAATCTTCCGCATCAAGCATCACCACCAGACTGTCAGTGTCACTCACCTTCCCCGCCGCCAAACGCCGGCCGGTGGTGATTTCGATGGAGCGCCCGATGGTGTTCAACGGCACTTTGTGCTGCGCCGCCAGCGCCTGAACGCTGGTGATCCCCGGAATTACCTCAAACTCGAACTCGCAGCGGCCCTCGGCCAGAATCGACTGCAAAATACGCACGGTGCTGTCGTACAACGCCGGGTCGCCCCAGACGAGGAAACCGCCACATTGGCCGTCGGATAATTCTTCGTTGATCATCCGCTCGAAGGTCTGCTGCTTGGCCTGGTTCAAATCCACCACTGCCGAGGTGTAATCGACGTCGCCGCGCTCGCGTTCCGGGCAATGCGCTTCGGCGAAGCGGTAGTCGGGATCGGTGATATAGCGATCGCAGATCTCCCGGCGCAGGTCGATCAGCTTGTCCTTGCTCTGGCCCTTGTCCATCAGGAAGAACACGTCGACCTGATTCAGCGCTTTCACCGCTTGCATGGTGATGTAGTCGGGATTGCCGGCGCCGATGCCGATGACCAATAGTTGTTTCATCAAAATCTTTCCTCAAGATCGATACCCGGCAAACGCAAACGCCAGATACCGTTAAATCGTAATTCGACCGCCGCCAGCGGTTCGACATCTATCGCGTTGAAGGCTGCGCCCTGCACCACCTGCATCAGCGCCGCGCGCACGATGTAGGGGTGAGTCACCGCGACGATATGGCCAGGCGTCACTTTCAATTCGTCCAGCCATTTCGCCACGCGCTCAGAGACCTTAACCACCGATTCGCCGCCATGCGGTGCGGCACTCGGGTCTGCCAGCCAGGCTTGCAGCGCTTCGCCTTCCTTATGTTGCAGCTCCTTGATCGACTGACCGTGCCAGCGACCCCAATCGCAATCGCGCAATGCCTCGTCGATCTGCGCGTTTGCGCCAAACCACGCAGCGGTCTGCTGTGTGCGTAATTCCGGCCCGCACAGAATACGGGACGCCGTGGCATATCGATCAGCCAGCAAGTCGGACGCCGCCAGCGGATTTTCAACAGGCTCGTTTGTAGGAAAACACGCCAATTTCTGTGCGACGGTTCGAGCATGGCAAATCAGAGTCAACCGGGTGGTTTGCACAGGGGATCACTCACTCGAAGGGTCTGAAATGGACTAATGCAATCTTCGCGGGCGGCAATTGTGCCGTAAACAGGGGCTTAGCGGGCAACTCGCTGTTCAGGAAGTGACGATCCGCGTCAGCAAATATCGGTAATGTCTGACACAACAATGGGCAATGGACTACAAGCTCAGTCGACCACCGCGTAGACCCTGTTACACGGGCGTTTCGTGCCTGTTTCACAGCTTGGCCAACCCACGAAAAATTCGCTAGACATGTAACCTCAGTTACATAAATACTGTTTTGGCGAATTGTGAAGCAAATTCGACAAACCCATCCAGCAGGAGCCCGGATGCCCCCTCTCAGAGACCTGATCACCGATCCCGGCCTGGATCTTACGCCGTCGGAGCGCAAAGTCGTTCGCGCCTTGCTCGATCAGTACCCGCGCAATGGTCTGGGGCCGATGGCACGTCTGGCCGATCATGCCGGCGTCAGTGATCCGACCATCGTCCGTCTGGTGAAAAAACTCGGGTTTGGCAGTTACGCCGAATTCCAGGACGCCCTTCTCAGCGACATGGATCATCGCCTGCGCTCACCGCGCACGCTGTTGCAGCCTCGCGCACAGCAAAACAAGGACGACGCCTGGAGCCATTACCTGGCCGACAGCCATCGATTGCTGGTCGAAACCCAATCGCTGACCCAACCCGAAGACGTGCGCATCCTGACCGACTGGCTGCTCGACGCGCGGCATCAGGTGTATTGCTTTGGCGGCCGTTTCAGCAGCCTGATGGCGACTTACCTGCTCAATCACTTGCGTCTGCTGCGCCCCGGCTGCTTTGCGCTGGAAGACAACGCGCAATTGCCCGACAGGCTGTTCGACCTGCAACGTCAGGACGTCGTCCTGCTGTTCGACTATCGCCGCTATCAGACGCAAGCGCTGCGCGTGGCCACCGCTGCGAAAACCAACAACGCGCGGGTGGTGCTGTTCACCGACATTTATGCCTCGCCGCTGCGCGAACTGGCCGACTTGATCATCAGCGCCCCGGTCGAATCAGCCTCGCCGTTCGACACCATGGTGCCGGCGCTGGCCCAAGTCGAGGCGCTGATCGCCTGCCTGACCCTGCGCACTGACAACCTCGCCGATCGCCTGGACGGCATCGACGCCTTGCGCAACGACTTCGCCACCCACTTGCTGGAGGATAAATAAGGATGTTCAGCCTTCCCCACCGCTCGCCGCGGGACTTGCCGTTTGTCACCGACCACACCGCGCTGTTGCTGGTGGACATGCAGCGTGCCTGGCTCGAACCGCAGTTCGATCCGCACCTCAACGATCCGGACGCCGAGTACTTCCTGACCCGAACGCATATGCAGGTGGTGCCCAATCAACGCCGCTTGCTCAGTGCCTTTCGCGAAGCGCGGCAGAACGTGCTGCACACTATTATCGAAAGCCTCACCGCCGATGGTCGCGACCGTTCGCTCGACCACAAACTTTCGGACATGCACCTGCCCAAGGGCAGCGTGCAGGCGCGGATCATTGAAGACCTGACGCCGGTAGAAAACGAAATCGTTCTGCCGAAAACTTCGTCCGGCGTGTTCAACTCGACCAACATCGACTACGTGCTGCGCAACCTCGAAACCCGCCACCTGATCATCGCCGGCATCGTCACCGATCAATGCGTCGACATGGCCGTGCGCGATGCTGCCGATCGCGGTTATCTGGTCACGCTGGTCGAAGACGCCTGCGCCACTTACAGCGCCGAACGGCACAACGCCTGCCTGAACGCGATCAAAGGTTATTGCTGGATCACCGACACCCAAACCGTGCTCGGCCGGTTGCAGGAGATGCAGCCATGAGTGCGCGCCTGACGCCGCTGCCGATGACCACCATCGTCACCACTGACTTGATCGGCATCACCCGTGGCCGCTCGTTTCCCACCGATGAGCTTGAGCATTATCAAGCGGCGGGTTGCGGCTGGGTGCCGGCCAACAGTGCGTTGACGCCACAGGACGTTATCGCCTCGACCAATCCATGGGGCGCTTATGGCGACTTGCGGCTGATCCCGGATCTGAGCAGCCGCGTCACCGTCAGCAATGGCCCGGACGCGAATGCGCCAGCGCTGGACTTCATTCACGGTGATATCCGCGAAACCGATGGTCGCCCGTGGGGCGCCTGCCCACGCACGCTGCTGCGTGATGAAATCGAACGTTATCGCGATGAGTTAGGCTTGCAGGTCAACGCCGCGTTTGAACACGAATTCAACCTGCATGCCGGTTTCGCCGAACACTTGGCGTTCTCCCTCGAAGCCCAGCGTCAGGGGGCTGAATTCGGTGGCTGGTTACTCAGCGCCCTGCGTGCTGGCGGCGTCGAGCCGGAAATGTTCCTGCCCGAATACGGCAAGCATCAATACGAAATCACCTGCCGTCCGACGCTCGGCGTAGCGGCCGCAGACCGCGCGGTGAACGTGCGCGAGATCACCCGGGAGATCGCCCGGCAAATGGGCCTCGACCTGAGTTTCGCGCCGAAAACTGCAGCGGAAGCGGTGTGCAACGGTGTGCATCTGCATGTCAGCCTGCTCGATCTGGGCGGCCAGCCGATGCTGTACGACGCTGGTACAAGCAACGGTCTGTCGAGCATCGGTCAGCATTGGGCCGCAGGAATCCTGCACTACTTGCCAGCGCTGTGTGCGTTCACCGCGCCAACGCCGGTTTCGTATGAGCGTTTGCAGCCACATCACTGGAGCGCGTCCTATGCCTGCCTCGGCCAGCAAAATCGGGAAGCGGCGTTGCGCATCTGCCCGACCGTGACTCTCGGCGGCAAATCCGTGGCCCACCAGTTCAACCTCGAATTCCGCGCCATGGACGCCACTGCCTCGCCGCATCTGGCCATGGCCGCCTTGTTGATCGCCGGACGTTTGGGCATCGAACAGCGTCTGGCGCTGAACGCGATCACCGATGAAATTCCCGATTCACTCAACGACGAGCAACGCAAGGCTCGGGGCATTGTCGCCCTGCCCGCCTCGCTGGCCCAGGCACTGGATTGCCTGCGCAACAGTGCAGCCTTCAACGAATGGCTGCCCAAGCCGTTACTCGACACATACCACGCCCTTAAAACCGAGGAACTGGCGCTGACGGAACAGCTCTCGCCCGCTGACCTGTGTGAGCACTATGCACGCCTGTACTGAATCCGCCGAGCTGGGGTTGTTTACCCGACCGGTCTACAACCTGAGCCGCGCCGACTCGACGCATCCTTTGATTCTGGTGTGCGAGCACGCCAGCCGCTACATCCCCGAGGCCCTGAATAATCTAGGCCTGGACGATGCCGCCGCACGTGAACACATCGCCTGGGACATTGGTGCGCTGCAACTGGCCGAGCAATTGTCGGAACAACTGGGCGCAACGCTGTTGAGCGCAAACTATTCACGGTTGCTGATCGACCTGAATCGCCCACGCCATGCGCCGGACAGCATTCCGGCACAGAGCGAGATTTATCAGATTCCGGGTAACCGCGAGCTCGACGAAGCCACGCGCGAATACCGACGTCAGACGCTGTTCAAGCCGTTTCATGCGCGTTTGCAGACGCTGATCGATGAACGCGTTGCACAGGGTCAACCGGTGCGCGTGGTGGGGATCCACAGTTTCACCCCGGTGTATTACGGCCAGCCACGACCACTGGAAATTGGCGTGCTGTTCGGTCAAGCAAAGGAGTACGCGCAACGTCTGCTCGATGGCCTCGGCGAACATCCGCTGAAAGTCGCGGGCAATCAGCCGTACAAGATTGATCCACTGGGTGACATGACCGTGCCCGTACACGGCGATGCGCGGGGCCTGGATTCGGTGCTGATCGAGGTGCGCAACGATTTGCTGCGCAGCCCCGAAGCCGTATCGCGCTGGGCCGGATACCTCACGCCATTGCTGTAACGAAAGACCGCTGAAGCTGCAAACGATGGACCGACATAACAACTAAAACGACCGATTGGCTGACAAGGAGTTGCGCTTCATGGAAATTGAAGAATTCGGCTACAAGCAAGAGTTGAAACGGAGCCTGACGCTCACCGACCTGGTGGTGTACGGGATGATCTTCATGATCCCCATCGCCCCGTTCGGCGTGTATGGCTACGTTAACGCCGAGGCACCGGGGATGGTGCCGCTGGCGTACATCATTGGCATGGTGGCAATGCTGTTCACCGCGCTGAGCTACGGCAGTATGGCCAAGGCTTTTCCGATTGCCGGCTCGGTGTATTCCTACGCGCAACGCGGCCTCAATCAACACGTCGGCTTCATCGCTGGCTGGCTGATGCTGCTCGACTATCTACTGATTCCACCGCTGCTGTATGTGTACGCGGCGATGGCGCTCAATCATTTGTATCCGGACATTCCGAAAGTCGGCTTCATTCTGGCGTTCCTGGTCAGCGCGACTTTCGTCAACCTGCGCGGCATCACTTTCACGGCGCGGATGAACATCATTTTTCTGCTGGCACAGTTGGTCGTGCTGGGCATTTTCCTGTTCTACGCGTGGACGGCCCTGCACAACGGTGGCGGTAACGGCGAGCTGACCCTGGCGCCGCTGTACAACCCGGAAACCTTCAACTTCGCCCTGCTGATGCAAGCGGTATCGATTGCCGTGCTGTCGTTCCTCGGCTTCGACGCGATCTCGACGCTCGCCGAGGAAATCAAAGGTGATCCGGGCAAAAGCGTCGGCAAAGCCGCACTGATCACGCTGATCGTGATGGGGGTGATTTTCGTCGCGCAAACCTGGATTGCCACCGATCTGGCAGCCGGCATGGGCTTCAAATCCGCCGACACCGCCTTCTATGAAATCGCCGAAATCGCCGCTGGCAGTTGGCTGGCAACCGTCACCGGCGTAGCGACTGCATTGGCGTGGGGCGTTGCTGTGGCGATCACCTCGCAAGCCGCCGTGTCGCGTCTGCTGTTTGGCATGGCCCGCGACGGCAAACTGCCGAAAGTGCTGGCCAAGGTGCACCCGAAACACAACACGCCGTACTTGAGTATCTATCTCGTGGCCGTGCTGTCGCTGCTGATCTGCTACCTGTTCATCAATTCGGTCGACACCCTGACCTCGCTGGTCAACTTCGGCGCACTCAGCGGTTTCATGCTGCTGCACCTGACGGTGATCAACTACTACTGGCGTCGGCAGAAATCCGGCCAGGTTATCCGCCACCTGATCTGCCCGGTGATCGGCTTCATCATCGTCGCGGCCATCATGTACAACATGGGCGTCGATGCACAAAAACTCGGCCTGATCTGGATCGCGCTGGGGCTGGTGTACCTGTTCTTTCTCAACAAGCTCGGCGCCAGCACCGCACTGCCCGATCCGAGCAATGGCTGACATAAAAAAGGGCGGCGTCTGACAACAAATCAGGCGACCGCTGATTTCGCGCGTGGAAACCGACAGTGATAGTCAGGTTCGGCGAATTCGCCGAATCTTTTGATACAGGAGTACATCCATGCTGGTCTTACGCCCAGTCGAGATAACCGACCTGCCTCAGTTGCAACAATTGGCCCGCGACAGTCTGGTGGGCGTGACCTCCCTGCCGGATGACAGCGAACGGTTGCGCGAGAAAATCGCCGCGTCCTGTGCGTCGTTCGAGCGCGATGCGAGCGCGCACGGCCCGGAGAATTACTTTTTCGTGCTCGAAGATATGGATAACCGGCGCCTCGTCGGTTGCTCCGAGATTGTCTCGACGGCGGGTTTTGATGAACCGTTCTACAGCCTGCGCAACCGCCACTTCACCAGTGCCTCGCGCGAGTTGAACATCGAACACGGCGTGCCGGCGTTATCGCTGTGCCACGACCTCAACGATCACACCCTGCTGCGCGGTTTCCACATCGACGCGGCGCTGGAGCGCACGCCATTTTCTGAATTGCTCTCCCGAGCGCGGCTGCTGTTTATCGCCGCTCATTCGCAACGTTTTGCCGAGGCAGTGATTACCGAAATTGTCGGTTACAGCGATGCGGACGGCAACTCGCCATTCTGGGATGCACTGGGCAAGCACTTCTTCGACTTGCCCTACGTTGAAGCCGAACGCCTGTGCGGGTTGCAGAGCCGGCGCTTTCTCGCCGAACTGATGCCGCAATACCCGATTTACGTGCCGATGCTGCCGTTGGCGGCACAGGAATGTATCGGTCGCGTCCACCCGGACGGTCAGGAAGCCTTCGACATTCTTCAGCGCGAAGGCTTCGAAACCAACAGCTACATCGACCTGTTCGACGCTGGTCCGACGCTGTATGCACGCACCGCGAACATCCGTTCGATCACCCATAGCCAGACCGCTCAAGTCCATTCGCAACCACAGATCGATGCGCGTGGCCGTTATCTGCTGAGCAATGACGCGCTGCACGGTTACCGCGCGATTGTCGCCGAACTGGATTATCAGCCAGGGCAACCACTGGCCCTCACCCCGGCCCTGTGCGCCGCATTGAACGTGAGCGAAGGCAGCCCGATCCGGTTGATTGCCCTGTGAACCGCCCGAACAGGCGCGTAAAAGGAGTTACCGCATGATTGTCCGTCCGGTCAAAGTCAGCGACCTTCCTGCGTTGATGACGCTGGTTCAACAGGCCGGCCCGGGGTTCACCACCCTGCCGGCCAACGAAGATCGCCTGGCGCACCGGGTGCGCTGGGCGCAACGTGCGTTCACCGAACAGGTGGAACGCGCCGACGCCGACTATCTGTTCGTGCTCGAAGACGATGACCAGCGGGTGATCGGCGTCAGCGCGATGTCGGGCGCGGTCGGTTTGCGCGAGCCCTGGTACAACTATCGCGTTGGTTTGACTGTGAGTTCGGCACCGGATCTGGGGATTCAGCGGCAGATTCCGACGCTGTTCCTCAACAACGAACTGACCGGGCAATCGGAGCTGTGTTCGCTGTTCCTGCGCCATGATCAGCGCACCGGCAGCAATGGACGATTGTTGTCGTTGGGGCGTTTGCTGTTCGTCGCCGAGTTTCCGCATCTGTTTGGTGAAAGGATGATCGCCGAACTACGCGGCAGCGCTGATGAGCAGGGTTGTTCGCCGTTCTGGGACAGTCTGGGGCGACACTTTTTTCAGATGGATTTCACCCATGCCGATCACTTGTCCGGACTGGGCAACAAATCCTTCATCGCCGAACTGATGCCGCGTCAGCCGCTGTACACCTGCCTGCTCACCGAACAGGCGCAGGCTGCAATCGGTCAGGCGCACCCGAATACCGAGCCGGCGCTGAAGATTCTTCAAGCCGAAGGATTTGCGCACAAAGGTTACATCGACATTTTTGACGGCGGCCCGGTGATAGAGGCGCCGATCCGCAACATCCGCACCGTGCGCGACAGCCTGGAACTGACCTTGAGCCTTGGCACGCCAGATGAGCAGGCGCCGTTGTGGCTGATCCACAACCGTCGTCTGGAAAACTGCCGCATCACCGTCGCCCGTGGTCGCCGCGTCGGCAGCAGCCTGGTGGTTGATCGCCTGACGGCGCAACGTTTGCAACTGCAACCGGGCAATTCGGTACGCGCGGTGATGCTGCCGAATCAACAGCAGCAGGCTGTGGCTGCTTAACCCCTCACTGCTTTCGAGTGGGTATGAAGATCACCTGTCCCCAGGAGATCCCTGTGGCGAGGGGATTTAGCGAAACGTCGCACCGCCCCGCTGGGCTGCGAAGCGGCCCCAAAACCAGCCACCTCTTTTCCCCTGATGTACCGCATTTACCGGATTTTGCGACTGCTTCGCAGCCGATCGGGGCGGTGCGACGTTTCGCTAAATCCCCTCGCCACAGTTATCTCCACTCCTCAAAAATCTCCTCACTTCAGAAATTGCCTGAGCACAGACAAATCCCCTCCCAACAGGTGATACCTTTCAGCAAACAGTCCTTCGCCAACCCTGCCCGCGCAAATTCGTCATGATCCTTGACCCATTCGCGTGATAGCCTTTTAAACCTTCGGCGTTGACACATTTGCTCAAGCCTTTCCATTTCTTTGTATTGGTGGAACTCGTATGTCCAGGCTTTCTCATCAAGATTTGCGCCGTAACTTCCGTCAGTTGCTGGCCTCCGACACTTGCTACCACACAGCATCGGTGTTCGACCCGATGTCGGCCCGCATCGCCGCTGACTTGGGTTTTGAAGTGGGGATTCTCGGTGGTTCCGTGGCCTCGTTGCAGGTGCTCGGTGCCCCTGACTTTGCCCTGATCACCCTCAGCGAGTTCGCCGAACAGGCCACCCGTATCGGCCGCGTTGCGCAATTGCCGGTAATCGCCGACGCCGACCACGGCTACGGCAACGCCCTCAACGTGATGCGCACCATCGTTGAACTGGAACGCGCCGGCGTCGCCGCCCTGACCATCGAAGACACCTTGCTGCCCGCGCAATTCGGCCGCAAATCCACCGACCTGATCACCGTCGCCGAAGGCGTCGGCAAGATTCGCGCGGCACTGGAAGCCCGGGTCGACACGGAAATGGCGATCATCGCGCGCACCAACGCCGGCATCCTGCCCAACCAGGAAATCATCAGCCGCACCAAGCAATACCAAGCGGCGGGCGCCGACGGCATCTGCATGGTTGGCATTCAAGACTTCGATCAACTGGAACAGATCGCCGAACACCTGACTGTGCCGCTGATGCTGGTCACCTACGGCAACCCGGCGCTGCGCGACGACAAGCGTCTGGCCGAGCTCGGCGTGCGCGTGACCATCGACGGTCATGGCGCGTACTTTGCGGCGATCAAAGCGACGTACGACAGCCTGCGCGAACAGCGGCAGATTTTCACTCAGGCATCGGATCTGAGCGCGACCGAATTGACGCACACCTATACCCAGCCTGAGGAATACATCCTGTGGGCTAAGGAATACATGAGTGTCAAAGAGTAAAGCGCTGGGTCGGCTGGCCCCTTCGCGAGCAAGCTCGCTCCCACATTGCAACGCGGTCAACTGTGGGAGCGGGCTTGCTCGCGAAGGCGGCGTGTCAGGCACTATTTGAGCGTCTGACCCACCGCATTCGCGAGCAAGCCCGCTCCCACAAGGGTAATGCGCTGCAGCTATCAGACCGAATCAAGCAACTCGTGTCGCGGTTTGCTATCGCAATTGCAGATCACCCGATTGCGCCCGCCCGCCTTCGCTTCATACAGCGCCTGATCGGCATCATTGAGCCAACGGGTCGCATCGGCATGCGCGGGGTCGTACGCTGCCAGACCAATACTCAAACTGACCTTCAGCGCCGGATTCTGCTCATAAACCATCGTGGCAAAACGCTCGCGCAACGCCTCCATTGCCTGCGCGGCATTGAACAGCGGCAAGTCCGGAAGAATCACACAGAACTCATCACCCCCATAACGCCCGGCGACATCAGTGGAGCGCAGGTTCTGCTTGAGCATTTTGCTCAACTGCCGCAACACAATATCCCCCGCCACATGGCCGTAGGTGTCGTTGATCGACTTGAAATGATCGATATCGATCAAGGCAATCGCCGCGCCCTGAGTTTGCCGCTTGCAACGTTGAAACATGCTGTCCAGTTGATCCTTCCAGGCGCCGTGATTGAGCAGCCCGGTGAGGCTGTCGGTGCGGCTCAGGGCCAGCAATTCGCGTTTGTGCTGCCCCAGCGTGTAGGCCTGACGGAAACAGATCCAGCCCAACGCCAGCGGATACAGCATCAGCAGCGGCAAGCAGGCGTAAAGTTGTGTGGGAGAAGTGACCGCAACAAATGCCGGGGCAAACACCACAAGACCAACGCCAACCCCGAGAATCTGCGCCGCCAGGCCCGCCAGCAGAAAACGCACCCCGCCGATGGCGACGTTGTTCATGGCCATCATCGAAACGGTGGTGGCGCTGGGCAGCGGATTGAAATGCATCGCCGCGACCCAAAAGCCGCCGAAAAAGGCATCGATCAATAAATTACGGTGTTCCGCGTGATACGGCGTGGGTGAGCGTCGCGCCCATTGAAACGCCAGATGCGGCCAGACGGCCCCGTTGATCAACATCACCGCCCACACCCAGGCCGACGGATCAAGCGGATACATCGCCACACTGACGCAAACAAGCCCCAGCGCCAGCCCAATGGTGCGCGATGTATAAAGCCTCCTGGCCAATGAAAGTCCTTTTCCCCCGGTGTTTCCCATAAGGGCCTCGATGACTCGACGGAACCTGCGCACAGCATTGAATAGATGTGCTGGGAGTCTATCAGGGCAACGTTAAATAGCCATCACCGGCCAGCGGCCACAAAACGGCAACAACACACTCCCGTAGGAGCTGCGGCACGCTGCGATCTTTTGATCCTGGCTCTGACAATCAAAAGATCGCAGCCTCGTTTCACTCGACAGCTCCTACAGGCCGAATATTTGGCTATACATGAAAGGAGCAAAACGGAAAAACAACTATAAGAAGGAGGCCCATGCGCAGTTATCAAGTGTTGATCATCGGCAGCGGTTTTGGCGGCCAGTGCGCGGCGGTCAATTTGCTCAAGGCCGGGATCGACGATTTTCGCATGCTGGAGCGACGCGATTTTTTCGGCGGCACTTGGTGCCAGAACACCTACCCCGGCGCAGCGGTGGATGTGCCGTCGCCGCTGTATTCCCTGTCGTTTGCACCGTATCGCTGGTCGCAGATGTTTGCCGGGCAAGCGGAATTACAGCGTTACACCGAACACGTGATCGACCAATTCAACCTCCGCGAGCACGTGGAACTGCAGGCCAATGTCGAGCGTGTCGAGTGGGATGAGCTGGAAAAACGCTGGACGGTTTACACCAGCGACAAAGGTATTTACTACGCGCAGTTTCTGATCAACGCCTCTGGCCCGCTGAGCCAACCGGTGATCCCACACTTTGCGGGGCAGGATCGCTTTCAGGGCAAGACATTTCATACAAATAATTGGGATCACGACTACGACTATCGCGGTAAACGCGTCGCCATCATTGGCAGCGGTGCGAGCGCGGCGCAGGTGATTCCGGCGATTGCTCCGGAGGTCGAGCAACTACACGTTTTCCAGCGCACGCCGCACTGGGTATTACCCCGCGCGGATCGCGTTTTCGGGCCGTTTCAACGTTGGCTGCTCGGCCTCACACCCGCCTACAAGCTGCTGAGATGGCTGATCTACTGGCAATTCGAAACCCGGGTCATCGCTTTCAAATACTCGAAACCGGCGATTCATCTGGTGCAGAAGCAAGCTCTCAAGTTTCTCAAACGCCAGGTGCCTGACCCGGCGCTGCGCGAAAAACTCACGCCCGACTTCACCATCGGTTGCAAACGGGTGTTGGTCTCCAGCACCTATTACCCGGCGCTGACTCGCCCCAACGTGACGCTGCACAGCCGCGAACATGGCATCGCCTCAATCGATGAAAGCGGAATCAACACGGTTGATGGCCAGCACATCGACGTGGATCTGATCGTCTGGTCGACCGGTTACGACGCCACCGACGGTGTTATTTCCTACCCCGTCAGCGGCAAAAACTCTGTGCAACTCAGAGATGTCTGGGCCGAATATCCCCGCGCATACCTCGGCACCAGCCTGCCGGACTTTCCCAACCTGTTTATCGTCACTGGGCCGAACACCGGCATTGGCCATACATCGGCGCTGTTCATCATCGAATCGCAGATGAACTACATCATCGACTGCATAAGAACGCTCAAAACCAAAGGTTTGCGCAGCATCGAAGTGCGCCCCGAAGCGGAACGTACCTACACTGAGATGATCCATCGGGAGATGGAGCGCACGGTCTGGAAGTCCGGCGGCTGCCACAGTTGGTATCAAAGCAAGAGCGGTCATGTGATCGCGATGTTTCCCGGCTTCAGTTTCAGCTATTACCGGTTGACCCGGGCGCTGAAACCGGCCGACCACATTCTGTCCTGAACACGTAAAAGGAAGACGTCGATGCTTTTGCTGTTTGTCGCCCTCGCAGTATTCGTGGCCTGGAGCTGGTTGAGTTACCCGGCGGTCGGCCATTGGTTGTACGACCTGAACATGGCCATCGAGGCCAAGTTGTACAAGTTGCACAAAATCGAAGTGCCGATCGCCGAGATGACGGTGTCGACCTGGCAGGGCGGGCCTTATGAAGCGTCCAGCGCGATCCTGATGTTGCACGGCTACAGCGCCGACAAGAATTTGTGGCTGCGCTTCGCCCGGCATTTTGTCCGGCAGTATCGAGTGATCATTCCGGACTTGGCGGGCCATGGCGAAACCGGCTTCAAGGCTGGCGGCGGTTATGACATTCCGCTGCAAGCCAAACGCATGATTCAGTTGCTGGACGTCTGCGGCGTGGAGAAAGTCCATGTGATCGGCAACTCGATGGGCGGCTACATTGCGGCGTGGCTGGCGGCGACGTACCCGGATCGCATCGCCTCGGTGGCCTTGATCGACCCGGCCGGCGTCACGGCACCGCAGGCCAGCGACATGGAGCGGCACTTGGCGCGCGGGCATAACCCGTTTCTGATCAATTCTCGCGAAGAGTTCAAAAACTTCTACGCGATGACCATGGAATCGCCGCCGTGGGTGCCGAAACTGGTGCTCGACGCGATCGCTCAGCGCTACGAACAAAATCGCGATGACCTCGAAGAAATCTTTCGCGACTTCCGCGCCAGCCCGCCGATGGAACCGAAACTCGCTGACATCAAATGCCCGGCGCTGCTGCTCTGGGGACGCAAGGATCGCTTGATCGACGTCAGCAGCGTGCCGGTCTGGAGCAAGGGCATCGCCAATTTGCGCGTGGACGTGTGGGATAACGTCGGGCACATGCCGATGGTCGAACAGCCGTCGAATACCGCGCGGTTGTATCGGGAGTTTTTGGGTAATCAACGATGACCCCACTTTCAGCAACACTGACTACTTTTGTGGTGAGGGGATTTATCCCCGATGGGCTGCGCAGCGGCCCCAATCCATTGAATGCGGTCTGTCTGACGCAACTGGATGACAGAACTGGCGCTGCTGCGCAGCCCATCGGGGATGAATCCCCTCGCCACAATAGATCCCCTTACCGCCAAAAATATCAATCCTCAAAAGAGTTGAGGCTGGCAGAGGGTTGGGTGAAATGAACATCCTCTACGACGAACGCCTCGACGGCGCGCTGCCGGACGTTAATAAAGTCCAACTGTTGAAAACCCTGCAACAAGCCATCCCCGATCTCGACATTTTGTGGCGCGAAGAAGAACTCAAACCCTACGAATGCGACGGCCTCTCCGCCTACCGCACCACACCCATGCTGGTCGCCCTGCCCCGGCGAATCGAGCAAGTGCAAACCCTGCTCAAACTCTGCCACCAAAACAACGTCCCGGTGGTCGCTCGCGGCGCCGGCACCGGCTTATCCGGCGGCGCCCTGCCGCTGGAAAAAGGCCTGCTGCTGGTGATGGCACGCTTCAACAACATCCTGCACATTGACCCCGCCGCCCGTATCGCGCGGGTTCAACCCGGGGTGCGCAATCTGGCGATTTCCCAGGCCGCTGCGCCGTTCGGTTTGTATTACGCGCCGGATCCATCCTCGCAAATCGCCTGTTCCATCGGCGGCAACGTCGCCGAAAACGCTGGCGGCGTGCATTGCCTCAAATACGGCCTGACCGTGCACAACCTGCTGAAAATCGAAGTGCTGACCATCGAAGGCGAACGCCTGACCCTCGGCTCCGACGCCCTCGACTCGCCAGGTTTCGACCTGCTCGCGCTGTTCACCGGTTCCGAAGGTTTGCTCGGGATCATTACCGAAGTCACGGTCAAACTGCTGCCCAAACCGCAAGTGGCGAAAGTGCTGCTGGCCAGTTTCGATTCGGTGGAAAAGGCTGGCCGCGCGGTCGCTGAAATCATCGCGGCGGGGATCATTCCCGGCGGCCTGGAAATGATGGACAACCTCGCCATCCGCGCCGCTGAAGACTTTATCCACGCCGGTTACCCGGTGGATGCCGAGGCGATTCTGCTGTGCGAACTCGATGGTGTCGAAGCCGACGTCCACGACGATTGCCAACGAGTGCGCGAGGTCATGAATCTGGCTGGCGCCACCGAAGTGCGCCAGGCCCGCGACGAGGCTGAGCGCGTGCGTTTCTGGGCCGGACGCAAAAATGCCTTCCCGGCCATCGGTCGGCTGTCACCCGATTATTACTGCATGGACGGCACCATCCCGCGCCGCGAATTGCCCGGCGTTTTGCAAGGCATCGCCCGCCTCGGCGAAGAATACGGCTTGCGCGTGGCCAACGTGTTCCATGCCGGCGATGGCAACATGCACCCGCTGATCCTGTTCGACGCCAACCAACCCGGCGAACTGCATCGCGCCGAAGCCTTGGGTGGAAAGATCCTCGAACTGTGCGTGCAGGTTGGCGGCAGCATCACCGGCGAACACGGTGTCGGCCGCGAGAAAATCAATCAAATGTGCGCGCAATTCAACAGCGACGAACTGAGCCTGTTTCACGCGGTAAAAGCCGCGTTCGACCCGAAAGGCCTGCTCAACCCCGGCAAAAACATTCCGACTCTGCACCGCTGCGCCGAATTCGGTGCGATGCACATTCATGCCGGGCAACTGCCCTTCCCCGAACTGGAGCGTTTCTGATGGCTGACGTCGACGCCTTGCTCGATCAGGTCAACGAAGCGCGGGCCAATGCCACACCGCTGAAAATCCAGGGTGGCAACAGCAAGGCGTTTCTCGGTCGCGAGGTGGCCGGTGAAGTGCTCGACACTCGCGCGCATCGCGGCATCGTGGCTTACGATCCCACCGAACTGGTGATCACTGCGCGCGCCGGCACGCCGTTGTCCGAACTACTCGCGACGCTGGATGAAAACGGGCAAATGCTGCCATGCGAACCGCCGTCGTTCGCCGACAGCGCCACGGTTGGCGGAATGATCGCGACAGGATTGTCCGGGCCTCGGCGACCGTGGTCGGGTTCAGTGCGGGATTTCGTGCTTGGCACGCGCGTTATCACCGGCCTCGGTCAGCATGTGCGTTTCGGCGGTGAAGTGATGAAAAACGTTGCCGGATATGACCTGTCGCGGCTGATGGCCGGCAGTTTCGGCTGCCTCGGCGTGCTCACCGAGGTCTCGCTGAAAGTCCTGCCCAAACCCCGCCAATGCCTGAGCATTCGCCTCGATATCGACTGTGCGCGGGCGCTGGCCAAACTGGCCGAGTGGGGCCAGCAACCGTTGCCGATCAGCGCTGCGTGTCACGATGGCGAAAGTCTTTATTTGCGTCTTGAGGGCGGCGAAGGCTCGGTGACGGCGGCGCATCAACGCCTCGGTGGCGAGGCGTTGGACTCCGTGTTCTGGCGGAATTTAAATGAACAGCGCCTGAGCTTTTTCGACGAAGGCCAACCGTTGTGGCGCCTGTCGCTACCAAACAATCTCGGGCCGCTGGACTTGCCCGGCGAGCAACTGATCGACTGGGCCGGCGCGCAACGCTGGCTGAAATCCTCCAGCGCCGACATTCATGCCCTCGCCCAGTCACTCGGTGGCCATGCGACCTGCTTCACCCATGGTGCCAGCGAATCACCGTTTCAGCCTTTGCCTGCGACATTGCTGCGCTACCACCGCCAGCTCAAAGCGCAACTTGACCCGCAAGGGCTGTTCAACCCCGGGCGGATGTACGCGGAGTTCTAGCCATGCAAACCACCCTCAGCGAACAATCGCGACAGTTGCCCCGCGCCGCCGAGGCGGAAAAAATCCTGCGCACCTGTGTGCATTGCGGTTTCTGTAACGCGACGTGCCCGACCTATCAATTGCTCGGCGACGAACTCGACGGCCCGCGCGGGCGCATCTACCTGATCAAGCAGGTGCTCGAGGGCGCGCCGCCAACCGCGCAGACACAACTGCATCTGGATCGCTGCCTGTCGTGCCGCAACTGCGAAACCACCTGCCCGTCCGGCGTCGACTATCACAACTTGCTCGACATCGGCCGCGCGGTGGTCGACGGCGCGGTGCCGCGCCCGGCCGCACAACGTCTATTGCGCGAAGGCCTACGCGCATTGGCGCCGAATCCGCGACTGTTCAAAGGACTGCTGCGAGTGGGCACAACGTTTCGCCCGCTGCTGCCGCGCTTGCTTGAGAGCAAACTGCCGCAGCATCTGTTGGTCAACGGTTCGCGCCCTGCCCCTCGGCATGCTCGCCGTGTGTTGTTGCTCGAAGGCTGCGTGCAACCGGGTTTGTCGCCGAACACCAACGACGCGACGGCGCGGGTGCTGGATCGCTTGGGCATCAGCGTCACGCCGGTGGCCGAGGCCGGTTGTTGCGGTGCGCTGGATTATCACTTCGACGCCCAAGCCAAAGGCCTCGCCCGCGCCCGACAGAACATCGACGCGTGGTGGCCACATCTGCAAAACGGCGCCGAAGCAATTGTGCAAACGGCCAGCGGCTGCGGCGCGTTTATCAAGGATTACGGGCATTTGCTCGCGGACGATCCGCTGTACGCGGCGAAAGCGCAGCGCATCAGCGAAATGACTTTGGATCTGGTGCAGATCCTCGCCGAGCAACCGCTGGAGCAAGTGTGCGCCGCCAGCGAACGACGCATCGCCGTGCATTGCCCGTGTACCATGCAGCACGCGTTGAAACTTGGCGGCGCCGTCGAAGCAGTCTTGTCCCGCATCGGTTTCAACCTCACCGCTGTCCCCGATGGCCATTTGTGCTGCGGTTCAGCAGGGACTTACTCATTGACCCAACCGGTGCTGGCCCGGCAACTGCGCGACAACCGCCTCAATGCGCTGGAGAGCGGCCGTCCTGAGCTGATCGTCACCTCAAACATTGGCTGCCAAAGCCACTTGGCCAGCGCCGGCCGCACGCCAGTCATGCACTGGATCGAACTGGTGGATCAGTCGTTGGCAGAATGAAGTTCGTAGGATTCTTCGTTTGCCGACGTAGGCGAAGGCTGCGATCTTTTCATCTATCCAATACGTGACCGTGGCAGGAATTTTTTTCATGACCGTGCAGCCGTTCGTCAGCCCCGACCTGATCCGCCAACGCTTCTCCAAAGCGATGTCCGACATGTACCGAGAAGAAGTGCCGCTGTACGGCGCGCTGATGGAATTGGTCGAACAGACTAATCGCAGCGTTCTTGACCGGGACACGCAAATTGCCCGGCAACTGGAAAGTACCGGCGAAATCGAACGGCTGGACATGGAACGTCACGGCGCCATTCGCGTCGGTACCGCGACCGAACTGGCCACCCTCGCCCGCCTGTTTGCGGTGATGGGCATGCAACCGGTGGGTTATTACGATCTGACGCCGGCGGGTGTGCCGGTGCATTCCACGGCGTTTCGCGCGGTGCATGAGGATTCGCTGCAAGTCAGCCCGTTCAGGGTCTTCACGTCGTTGCTGCGACTGGAGTTGATCAAAGACCCTGAGCTGCGCACCTTCGCTGAATCCGTGCTGGCCAAGCGTTCGATCTTTACGCCTACAGCGTTGCGTCTGATTTCCCAGGCAGAAACCGCTGGCGGACTGACGGAAAGCGAAGCGCAGGAATTCGTCCTACAGGCATTGGAGACCTTTCGCTGGCATCACAGCGCAACGGTCACCGCCGCGCAGTACCAGACGCTCAGCGCTCAACATCGATTGATCGCCGACGTGGTCGCCTTCAAAGGCCCGCACATCAACCATCTGACCCCGCGCACGCTGGACATCGACCGTGTGCAAGAGCAAATGCCCACCCATGGCATCACCCCGAAAGCCGTGATCGAAGGCCCGCCGCGCCGGCAGTGCCCGATCCTGCTGCGCCAGACCAGTTTCAAAGCGCTGGATGAGCCAATCGCCTTTACCGACCAGGACGAAATCCGAGGCAGCCACAGCGCGCGTTTCGGCGAAATCGAACAGCGCGGTGCAGCACTCACACCCAAGGGTCGCGCACTGTATGACTTACTGTTGAATGCTGCTCGCGATGAACTGGGGGACTTCCCCAACGAAGCCAACGCCGCACACTACAACGCGCTGATGACTCAGCACTTTGGCGAATTTCCTGACAGCGTCGAGGGCATGCGCGAACAAGAGCTGGCGTATTTTCGCTATTTCGCTACGGAAAAAGGACTGGCGGCGGGAGGACTTGGCGACGCGTCACTGGAGCAATTACTGCGCGATGGCTACGTGAAGGCAGAACCGCTGGTGTACGAAGATTTCCTGCCGGTTAGCGCGGCGGGGATTTTTCAGTCGAACCTTGGCGATGCCGCGCAAACGCACTATGGCGAGCATTCCAACCGACAGGCATTCGAACAGGCACTGGGCCGCGCGACCATCGACGAGTTGGGCTTATATGCCGAAACCCAAAAGCGCTCAATTGATGAGAGCCTGGCCGCACTTTCGGGTAACCGCTGAAAAGATCGCAGCCTGCGGCAGCTCCTACATTAGGGTGTGAACTCCCCTGTAGGAGCTGCCGAAGGCTGCGATCTTTTGATCTTAAAAAAACCTCAGCGCAATCTTGAAAGCAACGCAAACGCCGTCTCTTCCGAAGAAGCCGGATTCTGCCCCGTCAGCAACAACCCATCCTCACGGGTATAAACCGACCAATCCGGCCCTTTCGAAAAAATCCCGCCTTTGGCCTTCAACTCATCCTCAACCAAAAACGGCACCACATTCGTCAACTGCACCGCCTCTTCCTCACTGTTGGTAAACCCAGTCACCTGCTTGCCCTTGACCAGCGGTTCACCGTCCGGGCCTTTGGCATGGCGCAACACGCCCGGCGCATGACACACCGCCGCCACCGGTTTGCCCGCGTTATAAAACGCCTCGATCAACGCGATGGAATGACGATCCTCGGCCAGATCCCACAGTGGCCCATGACCGCCCGGGTAAAACACCGCATCGAAATCCGCCGCTTTCACAGAATCCAGTTTCACCGTCGAAGCCAACGCCGACTGCGCCGCAGAATCCTTGCGAAAGCGCCCGGTCGCTTCAGTCTGCGCATCCGGCTCGTCGCTCTTGGGATCCAGCGGCGGCTGACCACCCTTGGGCGAGGCCAGTGTCAGCTGCGCGCCGGCATCCTTGAACACGTAATACGGGGCAGCGAACTCCTCCAGCCAGAAGCCGGTTTTCTTGCCGGTGTCGCCCAATTGATCGTGGGAGGTCAGAACCATCAGAATTTTCATGTCGTTCGGTCTCACTCGGTTTGAGGAATTTTCAGACGCAGGTCTGCGGGTGTGAGTGATTGACCCTCAGTAACGCAGGATCGTTTCAAATGAGCGGGTGATGGCATCAGGCCTTGATGCGCAAGAAGTTGCGCACTTGTTGATGATCCGCGGCCATCAATCCCGCTACACACCAGAGGCGACAAGGGCTTCAGGCGAGTGCGCAAGAAGTTGCGCACCACTGCGCAACTTCTTGCGCACATTCGCCATGAATCACCGTAAGTCATCCTGAATTCAGCTCTGCGCATTAGCGAACTCCCCGGTTTCACTGGCTCTAAAACCTGTTGGCACGCTCCTTGATAACTGTCAGGCACCCACCGGGCGTTTTCGCCTCCGGGCACCTAAACTTTATTCCGCAAGGAGAGCACCCCATGGCAACACCAGCGTACATGTCGGTTACCGGCGAAAAACAAGGCCTGATCACTGCCGGCGCCTTCACCGCCGACTCCGTTGGCAACACCTACCAGGAAGGCCACGAAGACCAGGTTATGGTTCAGGCTTTCAGCCACGACGTGATCATCCCGCGTGACCCACAATCCGGTCAGCCAACCGGTCAGCGCGTTCACAAGCCAGTTGTGATCACCAAGGTCTACGACAAGGCTTCGCCTCTGCTGCAAGCTGCTCTGACCTCCGGCGAGCGCATGAGCGAAATCGTTATCCAGTGGTTCCGTACTTCTGCTCAAGGTACCCAAGAGCACTACTACACCACCAAACTGGAAGACGCGATCATCGTCGCCATCAACAACAAAATGCACAACTGCCAGGATCCAGGCAACTCGCACTTCACCCACCTGGAAGAAGTGCAGTTCACCTACCGCAAAATCACCTGGACCCACGAAGTATCCGGTACTTCGGGTTCCGATGACTGGCGTGCTCCAGTCGTTTAATTACGGCTGATTGTTACAAGCATCGGCCAGCTCTGCTGGTCGATGTTGTTTTCGCAACTCCAGATTTTTGTGACAGCACGAGGAACAAGGGATGTTCGCGCCGGCCAATGAAACCCACTTTGCCCTGACCATCGAAGGTCTTTCCGCTGACTTTCAGGTGTTTACCCTGCAAGGCCGGGAAGCCATCAGCCTGCCTTTTGTCTTCGAGGTGGAGCTGGTCAGTGAGCAGCCGTCGCTGGATCTCGAAACCCTGCTGCACAAACCGGCCTTTCTGCAACTGTCGCCCGACGGCAGCGGCATTCACGGCCAGATCTACCGCGCCGCGCAAGGCGATTCCGGCAAACGCCTGACTCGCTACTCCGTGACCCTGCGCCCGCAACTCGCGTACCTCGCGCACCGCGTCAACCAGCGCATCTTCCAGAACCTTACAGTGCCGAAAATCATCGGCATGGTGCTTGAAGAGCACGGTATCCAAGGCAACGCCTACGAATTCAAGACCGGTTCGATTTATCCCGAGCGCATTTACTGCGTGCAATACGATGAATCGGATCTGCATTTCATCCAGCGCCTGTGCGAAGAAGAAGGCATTCACTACCACTTCCAGCACAGCGCCATGGGCCACAAACTGCTGTTCGGCGATGACCAGACGATATTCCCGAAACTCGCGCCCGTGGCCTATCAGCAAGACTCCGGCATGGTCGCCAGCGATCCGGTAATCAAACGCTTCGACCTGCGCCTGGAAACTCGCACCAGTCGCACCACCCGCCGCGATTACGACTTCGAAAAACCGCGCCTCACCCTCGAAAGCGAAAACCGTGGCGACGCCCTGCCAGACCTCGAAGACTACGACTACCCAGGCCGTTTCATCGATCGCGAGGGCGGCAAACACTTGGCCAAACGCGCCCTCGAACGCCATCGCAGCGACTTCCAGTTGGCCGAAGGCAAGAGCGATCAGCCATTGCTGGTCAGCGGCCACTTTCTCGCGCTGACGCAACACCCGAAAGCCAAATGGAATGATCTCTGGCTGCTCACCGAAGTCCTCCACGAAGGCAAGCAGCCGCAAGTGCTGGAAGAGTCGGTGACCAGCGACACCACCGCGCTGAAAGACGATTTCCATCAGGGTTACCGCAACCGCTTTCAGGCCACGCCGTGGGACGTGCCGAACCGGCCACCGCTGAACCACCCTAAACCGCGCATCCTCGGCAGTCAGAGCGCCGTGGTCACTGGGCCCAAAGGTGAAGAGATCCACTGCGACGAATACGGCCGCGTCAAAGTGCAATTCCACTGGGATCGCGAAGGCCTGGCTGACGACAAAACCAGCTGCTGGCTGCGTGTCTCCAGCGCTTGGGCCGGCGCCCAGTACGGCGGCATCGCCATCCCGCGCATCGGCATGGAAGTGCTGGTCACCTTCCTTGAAGGCGACCCCGATCAACCGCTGATCAGCGGCTGCCTGTACCACAAGGAAAACACCGTCCCGTATGAGCTGCCGGCGAACAAAACCCGCAGCACGTTCAAGACCCTCAGTTCTATGGGCGGTGGCGGCTACAACGAACTGCGCATCGAAGACAAAAAAGGTCAGGAACAGATCTTCCTGCACGCCCAGCGCGACTGGGACGAGAACATCGAGCACGACCAGAAAATCCGCGTCGGCAACGAGCGCCACGACACCGTCGAGCAAAACAGCTACAGCGAATTCAAAGCCGAAGAACACCACACCGTCTACGCCGACCGCAAAGTCGAAGCGCGCGCCAACGACCACCTCACCGTGGGCGTCAACCAGCACATCAAAATCGGCACCGGCCAATTCATCGACGCCGGCCAGGAAATCCACCTCAGCAGCGGCATGAAAGTCGTGCTCGAAGCCGGCGCCGAACTGACCCTCATCGGCGGCGGCAGCTTCATCAAAATCGACGCCGGCGGCGTGACCATGAGCGGCCCGGTGATCAACATGAACTCCGGCGGCAGCCCCGGCACCGGAACCGGCGCCGCCCCGCTGATGCCCGGCATCCTCAAACAGGCCGATGCCGACAAGGCCGGCCAAGTCCTGACCCCGGCGCAAATCAACACCCTCAAACGCAACGCGCCATTCTGCGAAGAGTGCGAAAAATGCAAGGCAGGTGCCTGTGCCATCTGATCGACTGACACCCAAGGACTGGCTGGCACAACAGCCGCTGCAAACTGGTGAGCGACTGTATTTGGTGATCAGCGCGGCGAGCGATGGCGCGCCGCTAAAACCTTTTTATCAGCAAAATGCCGCGCCACAACTATTGCCCATCTGGAGCGGAACGCCTTACGCCGACTGGCTTCCGGTCATGCCTTATCTCGCTGAGATCACGGCCGGTACGCGTTTCCTCGAATGGGTGGCCGAAACCGATGCATTGGATTGGGGCTGGCTGGCGGTATCCACCAGCGCGCCGGAAACGGTGCTGGAGCATTTGCGCAGCCTGACTCAGGTAAAAATGCCGGACGCTACTGAGGTGTTTTTCAGGTTCTGGGACGGTCGACACATCTACCCGATCATCGAAGGTTTAGGCGCCTCAGCAGGCGAGTTGCTCCCGGTATTCCAACGCTATTTGATCAACGGACAAACCCTTGAGGTCGGCATAAGAACTGTGCCTCCCGCAAAACAGTGGCCGTGGTGGGAGGTGCCCCAATCGCTGTTGGATACCCTCGCGCAAAAGGATCACACCACCGTCGTCGAGAACCTGATGCAGTGGCTATCAGAGGATTGCCCGCAGTTGTACTTCGAATTCCCTGAAGCCAACTTGCGCAGAAAGGTTGAGCGCTTCGTGCGCCAGAACCCAAACACAGAAGATATGGCAGAGCGTCTCGCTGCACAGCTGACAAAGGAAGTCACGTCATGAACGACCCAATTGGTACCTTGGTTCTGCGCGTGCTGGACGCGAAAGCGCCTGACGTGAACCTGATTCTCAATGACTTCAAAAACTGCCTGAGCGATTACAAGGAATGGGCAGACGGCTTCTGGACTGGCTGGGCGCTCGATGTCGACCAGACCTTCAAGGTCGGTAACGAAGTGACTATCACCGAACGGAAAACCGAAACCGGCGCGGTGAAAACCTATGCTACCTGCCCTTTGGTAGGTGACTTCACGCTGATTCACATGTTCGAGTCAGCGCGCTTCGTGCCCATTGGTAATACCCCCGTCAAACTGGAGCCTGTCACCAAAGGCACCTTCTACGACGACGTCACCGGCCCGGTTATCGAAACCATGATCGGCCCAAGCGGTATCAAAGTGATCGAAGGCGCCAAGAAAGGGCAAACCTATCGCATCACCTTTTTCCCCAACGTATCTCAGAGCGATGTGAAGGCGCTCTATGATTCGTATCAAGGTGTCATCGGCAAACTTGGCGGCTGGCTGCAAAGTGAATGGTCGGGCAAGTTCCAGCCACAGTGGGCCAGTTACTCGGCAGCGGATCGTATCGGACGTTCGGAGATTTTGCTCAAAAGAGCGTTGAAAACTTTCGAAGAAGCCCTGCTGCGACTCTGGGATGACATCAAGAGTCTCTTCGAGCTGCTAGCGCATCCGGAGAAAAACTATCAAAAGCTGAAGAACTACCTGACAGATATTGAGATCGACAAACTTTACGCGGCATCTAAAGAGTCGATCGCCTCGGGGCTGCTGATCCTTAGCGACGAACCCCTGATGTTCATCTACGTATCGGCAATCGTGGCGTGGGTCGGTATGTTGCCGCCACAAGTTGTGGTTGATGTCATCGGAGGGATCGCCTCGGAGTTTCTGATCAACGTAGTACTCGGTATCTGCCTCACTGGCGGCGCTGGTCTCGCCATTCGACTGGGAACGAAAGCCCTGTCTACCGTGAAGTCCGGCGAAGCGGTCAAGTACCTTGAGGATCTCGCCTCAACGCTGATGACCCTCAGCAACAAGCACAGCCTGCCAGCGCACGCGGAAGTGTCGAAACCCGTCATCGCTAGCGCCAAAAACGTCCCGATGAAGCCTGCTAAAACGGCTGCATTGAAGATCGATGAAGCCGCTGCCGAAGCGCCGAAAGGGGCTCCGCGCAACCAAGTGGCGCAAAAGCCTCCCCAGAAGCAGCTACCTAAAACGGCGGACACTCCGAAGCAAGAGGTCAAGGATGCCTCCTCGTTTCCACGAGACAAAAAACATAGCGGCTCGTTACAACCGAAAGAAAAAGTCGACGACGCGTCTAATCAGTCCAAAACACCCGATGACAAAAGTGCTACGTGCGCCAAAAAGACCTGCACCAATGGCTGCCCTGTCTCTATGGTTACGGGCGAAGAGTTGCTGACAATTACTGATGGTGAGCTCGGTGGCTTGCTGCCGTTCAGTTGGACTCGCCTTTACCGAACCAGTGCAGCTGAGATCGACTGCGGCCTGGGCTATGGCTGGAGTCATGCGCTCGCACAACGAGTGGACATCAACGGCGATGAAGTTGTATGGACCGATCACGAAAACCGGGTCACCACTTTCCCACTGCCCAGCGTACAACGGCCGGCGATCACTAACAGCCTTTCGGAAGCCGCGATCTTTCTTGGCGACGATCCATCCGAACTCGTGCTGACACAAGCTGGCGATAAACCGCAGTTCTATCACTTCCGCTTCAACAGCAAAGGCGCGACGCTGATCGCCATAAGCGACCACTACGACAACCGCCTGCATATCACGCGAGACATCCATGGGCGTATCAAGCGCGTGGATAATGGGGCCGGCCGCGCCCTACTCGTCCGTTACGACCGCAAGCACATTGTCGCCATCGATTATCAGCAATTTATTCCGGCTGACAATCTTGAAGACGCCTGGAACACCGTCCAGACGCTGACCACTTATGAATACGATGCTCAACATCGCTTGATCAAAGCCACTAACGCGCTGGGAGAGTCCGAGCGTTACGCCTACAACGAGCAAAACGTCATTCTTGAGCGGCAACTCGCCGGCGGCGCAAGTTTTTACTGGGAATGGGAAAAGGAAGGCAAGTCCGCGCGTTGCATTCATCACTGGGCAAGTTTCTCTCAGATGGATGCGCACTACGCTTGGGATGACAAAGGCAGCGTCACGGTTACCAATGCCGATGGCAGCGAAGAGGTCTACACCCACGATGACAAGGCACGACTCGTCGCCAAAGTAGATCCGGATGGTGCTGAGCACTTAAAGGCCTACGACGACAAGGGCCGATTGATCGCAGAAAAAGATCCGATGGGTGCGGTCACCGAGTATCAGTACAACGAAGCAGGTCGCTTGGTCGCGGTGATTCCGCCAGAAGACGCGCCAACCACCTACGAGTACTACAACGGCTTTGTCCGAGTCGTGAATCGCGGTACTGCCAAGTGGATTTACTGGCGTAACGACCAAGGCGATATCACCGAACAAATCGACCCTGATGGTAACTCGACACACTACAGCTACGACCGCCAAGGCCGCTTGCTGGAGATCCGTCATCCCGACGGCAGCCGCCACCAGTTAGGTTGGAACAACCTCGGCCAATTGCTGGAGGAACGTCTGCCCGACGGTGGCCAGCGCAAGTACCGCTACGATGCCCTCGGCAGGCAAATTACGCGTCAGGAAGAAACCGGAGCGATCACTCATTACCAATGGGATGCCGCTAACCGTCTGGCACAGATCACCCTGCCGGGAGGCGCTAACCGCGCGTTCACATACAACCCGTACGGGCGCGTCACCGCAGAACGCGACGAGCTTGGGCGTATTACTCGCTATGAATACGCCGACAATCTCCACTTGGTCAGTCGTCGAATCAACCCGGATGGTAGCCAACTTCGTTATCGCTACGACAATGCGCGCCTGCTGCTTACTGAGATCGAAAACGAACGCGGCGAAAATTACCACCTTGATTACTACGCCAACGGCCTGATCCAGCAGGAAACCGGTTTCGACGGGCGCCGCACCGCGTACGAGTACGATCTCAACGGGAAGCTGCTGAAGAAAACTGAATTCGGCGACGATGGCAGTGAGCTGGTTACCGCGTATCAGCGCGACACCTCTGGCCGCTTGCTGGTCAAAACCCTCGCTGACGGCGAAGAAATCCATTACAGCTACGACGCATTGGGTCGCCTGGTAAACGTTAACGATGGCCTCTGGCCCCTCGCCTATGAATACGATGTACAAGACCGACTGATCACGGAACACCAGGGCTGGGGTACCACGCGTTACGAGTACGACAGCGTCGGCCAACTGAGCCAGTGCCGACTCCCCGACGGCAGCACGCTCGATTATCGCCACTTGTCCGGCGGTCGGTTGAGCAGTATCGACCTCAATGGTTCGCGCCTGACTACGCACCAGTTCGATGCTGGCCGTGAACAACAGCGCCAACAAGGCGTTCTGCTCAGCCAATACCAATACGACGAACAGGGAAGGCTTCAGGCGCACACCGTAGGTCAGCAGGATCGCAATCTGTTCCAGCGTCGCTACAACTACGACTCCAACGGCAACCTCGCCGGCATTGACGACAGCCGCAAAGGCAATCGCAGCTACCATTATGATCCGCTCGATAGGCTGATCAGCGTTCGCGGCGCCACACCCGAAACCTTCGCCCATGACCCCGCCGGCAACCTGCTGGGTCAAAGTGACCTGCCGGCTGCCAACCTCGCCAACGTCAAAGGCAATCGCCTGCTCATGCAAGGCGACCGGCATTACGACTACGACGCCTACGGCAATCTCGCCCGCGAACGCCGCGGTGCCGGACAAAAAATCGTCACCGAATACCAATACGACTGCCAGCACCGTTTGATTGGTGTCAGCCTGCCCGGTGGTAGCAATGCCAGCTACAAATACGACGCCTTTGGCCGTCGCATTGAGAAAACCGTTAATGGTCAGACCACCGAGTTCCTCTGGCAAGGTGAACGCCTGATCGCCGAAAGCGCCGAGAATCGATATCGCACCTACATCTACGAACCCGGCAGCTTCCGCCCACTGGCCATGCTCGATGGCGAAGGCCCCATAAAGGCAACGCCGTTCTATTACCAACTCGACCACCTAGGCACCCCTCAAGAACTCACCGCCTACAGCGGAGAGATCATGTGGTCGGCGAAATACCGTGCCTACGGCAACTTGGCGGCGTTGGACGTCGCCGAAATCGACAATCCGCTGCGCTTCCAAGGTCAGTACTTCGACGCCGAGACGGGCTTACACTACAACCGGCACCGTTACTACAATCCAAACACAGCACGTTTTCTGACGCCGGATCCAATCAAACTTGCAGGAGGATTGAATAACTACCAATACGTACCTAACCCGACAGGATGGGTGGATCCTTTGGGCCTAAATACCTGTCCTGGTGGAGATGGATGCAAGCCCCCCACCGGCATCGAAGATCCTATATCCAATTCGAGCGTAGACGACCTCACTAAAGCCCCTGAGCTAGCGCAGCCAAAACCAGATTTCTACGTAGGTCCCTCGGGCCCGGACTCCACAATGCCCTCAACTGGATATCGCTATATTCGATACAAAAATGATGATGGCACTCTCAACAAATGGGGTCAGGACGCAATAGAAACGAAGAGTCAGGGGGTAACCTACTTCGGATTCGAAAAACATGAATCAGGTAAGGACGCAAGAAATGCATTTCAGGTTAAAGGGCCTGAACATGGACCCGACGAAAATGGTCCTGGCTCATGGAGCGATGCGCGCATCAGGGCTGAATTTGATACTCTGCAGCTCTACGCTGACGGGAAGCCGAGAGCACGAGTTCCTTTTTGGAAGGGTGATACTGACAAATCCCAATTAGAGCCGTTAGCTAAGGCTTATAGAAAATACGGCGATGGGGGAGCGCAACAACTTCATCTTGATGGTCAAAAAGTGAACTTCGATAAAGTTGATATACTCCCGGAGAAGTAATGAGAACCTTTTACATAATTGCCAAAAAAGATATGGAGCCAAATTTTCCGCATAGCTCAAGCTGGCCGAAAGTTATAGGCTACTCATTCGCAGATAAGTATTTTTATCTATCGGAGGGCAAAGGCCATGGATTCGCCGCGAACGACATGCCTGAATCAAAAGCGAAGAGGCCAGAGTGGCTTGAAATATTTTCAGCCCTAGATGCGTTCTGGTTTTTAGATTTAATCGACAACACAAACTTCACAAGCGAAAAAGATTTTTTTGATAGAATAACGACAATGCTCGGCAGTGTAGACACGATAGACTTCTGAAAACAACATAATAATAACTAATATAACACGGAAAGGTTAAAACATTCAAAGCCACCAACAGAACACCATTATCAAGTGTTATTGAACTCTACTGGTGTTCTGTAGCATAGGACTTACAGCTTCGCTTCCAACTTATAGTTTTTACAGCCAGCTCACAGCGCTTGTACGTTCGTGGTGAGGTGAGCAAGGCAAGTCTTTACGCGCTTTTGTACCGCTGACGTTTGCACTCGTAGAGTACTTCCAGTTTGACTGGAGCGAAGAAGGTCTGCTGATCGGTGGCTTGTTTCGACGCATCCAGGTCTCCCAGCGCCAGTCGCGAATTTTGCTTGGTTGCGTATCCCACACGAGATGCTGTTAGATGCCCATACTCGCTCGTTTGGCGCGTAAGGCGGGGTGCCGCGTCGCGGCATCTAAGACAACATGAAAACGGCTGTCGACAAGGTCAACAAAGGCAAAGGTCCACGGTCAATGCCCGGTTTGTCGTCATGTGTGCCCACTACCTATTCGATTCGGGCTTCTGCAACGTGGCTGTACTTCACGGATACATAAACCCGTCTCTTAAAAATGCACGAAAAGCATGATAGAAAGGACGAACCAAAGACCTTGAATGAGTATAGTCATGCATTACTATCAAGACCTTATAACAAAGTTCGACAATTCGGATGAAAAAACCTTTTGGTTTGGCCCAACAAGTACCGAGCAAATTGAAAAACTCGAAAATGTTCTTGGACTAAAATTGCCTCAAGACTTTTTTGATTTTTTGGTTGTATGCGGTGGTGGTGGCGCAGCGGATTCAGAAATATGCGGAATTGAGGACAACGATGCAACTATAGACAATGGCGGAACAGTAAATTACAGCACCACGCGCTGCCGAGCAGAATTCGAACTACCAGGGCAATATGCAGTCATCTACTTCAAGGACGATGAAATTTGCTGGGCAATTGACTGCAGCCCATCTGAAACCGGGAAAATCATTAGCTATGACTTGTTTAAGAAAAAACCATCAAAAAAAATAGCCGATAATTTTTATTCTTTTTTCAAAGAATATGTCGAACTTAGAACATAACACCCATATAACTTTAAAAAGCAACCAACCCAACAAAAAAACAAAATATTCACCACGGAAAAATAATATAGATTCATTTTCGAAGGCATTAAAATGAATCTATCACCGTTCACAAGCGGAAAAAAATCAATTGGCAACACAACTTTAATCAATGCCACATCTACAACATGCGGAAATCAATGGACTGGTCGTCATTATTTTTCCAATCATTCAGATTTTTTATCTTGAGTATTGAGCGTAAAAAACAAGACACTTTATACATGATTGATCATGATGGGAGAGATGGCGGTTGATTTTTTATAGAAAAAACCGCCCCTAACAAATACAAAGAATAGATAAAAGATTTTTCACACAATGGACGACAAAGAGAAGGCCAAGCAGTGCGGAACTTTGCTACAGACAGTCTAAATAGTAAGGTTACGGAAACCGAAGGTATCCTACCTGCCTGACATAGCTAATAAGATCAGTGGATATGAAAACAAGCCGCCTACTCCGCAGTGCGCGATGGAAATGTATTTGATCACGGTGGCTCAAAATATAAATCTTACAGGTCAGAAACCCCGATCTGCTTCAACAACGGAAAACTAATAAACTGGATAAGAATTGAGCTTTCAAAAGCCAGCGAGTCTGTAATCCAAGTTTCCCGCCGCCCCCAAACAAGTTAAAAAAAATATGAGCAACGTAAATGAGATCAAAACTTGACTACAAGCTGCAGCCTATTCGAGTGCCAAGCGGCTGGACAATAACAATCAACAATCTATTTGAAGTCGAGTTAACACCGGAGACCAGCGACTGGTTTTCCAGCTCAGTGCTGATTGGCGGTGTTCGACGCAGTACCGGGCATTGCTTTGACTCGAGAGTGGAGCCAGAAGGTGACCCTAACGGAGAATTTGTGATTGATTTCCTGACAATCGAATACGACAAAAAAGGAAAACCGATTAAAAACTCCGAAAATTTTCTTTTTGAATTCAGAACAAAAAGCAAACTCGAATTTATCGAAAAAATTGAAAACCTCATGATTGAAATCTAAACAATCAAGCATTGTTTTCAGAAAAATTTATTCTCCAAATAATCCAAATCAAAAAAATATACCCACTCTTACACCTTAAAAACAAATCTGTCACTTTTATACTCCTGGGTTAAATTGGTGCTAGGTAGCGACGAGTTACAACGGCGCGGAAAATAAGTGGAGGGAAACCGTTTTTTACAAGAGAATATCAATTCACACGTAATGACGGATCCAAAGTAATTAACCAAGATCACTCAGCAGGGCATCAATACCACGAACCAGGAAATAAGGGCTACCTGGCAGCTCACTTCAATCTGAGACAGATTAAAAACCCAAGAACAGGCAAAATACCTGGTGCAAAAGAAAGCTATTACTTCAAGGAAAAAAAATGAAATACTGGAATGAATTAGACGGAAGCTCGTTCTTCAACAGAATTTTCACAACTCCAATTTCTATTGGAGAGGTAACGCTTTTTTCTTTAAACATAGACAACAACAGATCAGCAGTAATCCTTGAATTTGACATCATGGAGTATCCAGAATCACCTCCAACGAAGTGGATCCAGTCTGGTTTCAACACCTGTCGAATCGGCCTCAACTGCAGTAATATTGACGAATTTCTAATAAAAAACATCCCTATCAAACAAAGCCTAACCATCACAATATCAAATGAATTTGGAAGTTATAGGATTCGTGCAATAAGCGACGATTCACTAATAGAATTTACAACAAAACATCCTTTATTATGTGGCCCCTCCGCCTATTTCAATTCATCAGATTAAACCGACCGGTTAATGAGTCGCGCTTATGAATTCCGGCCGCAGCATGGCCGAACAGTGACAATTCGAGCACTCTTTGGGACATGTAAAAGCAGGGAAAAGCCGGCACCATAATTCCCTTTAAAAGTAATCGAAAAACAACGTTAAAACTATTCAGGGCATTAAAAAAATGAGCTATTTCGATGATAAAATCGAAAAGAACTTAGTAACCTTCGGCATTTATTATGAAAAGCTGGAGTAGACCGATCATGACAGACTTGTCGTACGAATTAGTCAGAAATTCCAATTTACAGGTTCTAAAATTGCCTGGAGCTCTTTTCTAGATAGCATATCTTACTCAAAAAATAACGCAGACAAAGCATTGTTAGAAATATCAAAAAAACAAAAGATCTTGAAATTAATGAAATTATTTTCATCGGAGACTCGCTCACTCAAAGTTGGCCGTGCGGTAATCTCCCCGATGTATCTCCAGGACACTTTAAAAATGAAAATAATTTGCAGAAAAAACAAAATAGACAACAGCTTCACCCCTGACACTGTTTCAAGGCTAAAGCGCTATATATCAATCGGGAACAATGAGCTCGACATCGAGCCCGGAAAAGAATACGTAGTTTACGGAGTAGAATTCTGGGATAACTGCCCTTGGCTATATATTTGTTCCGAATCCTATCACGAATATCCGAAGCCATACGCATCAGATTTTTTCAAAATATCGGACAATACACTCTCAGCACAATGGATCCTAAAATCCCGAGAAACCCATAATCATAAAAACAAAACTCAACTTGTATTTCCCGAATGGGCTGACGACGAGAGCTTCTACGAAAAATTAATTGACGAGAACAAAACCTGCATTGATATCTTTAAAAAACATAGAAAAATTATGGATACCGAATAAAAAAGACAATCATCAATACCCAACCAAATAGTGAACCAATACACTCCCAGCGTGGAATTAATTTCACACATTCTCGACAATAAATTCAGCATTTATTAAACCGATCCAAGAACCAATATTCCCATCCAACACAAAAAAAGAATCTTCCAACATATTAAAAAACTAATTTCAAGAAGCTCGACATTGTTTTCACGAAATCAAACAAAATAATGCTTCTTGCACGTAATACCGCTATTTTCTCTAAGAGGGCAATTTTGATAGCCTTCGAGTGAAAAAATTGGATACCGGAATTTATCAGAGTGAAAAAGCATGTGGACATCTTCAATTTCTAATAAAAAACAGTGGACTTCTATTTTTGGGGAGAGCCACTCGCCAGCAAAAATGTGTATTGCCTATGCACGGTTAGAAAGCAATTGCATTTATTTAAAACTACATAGTGAAATAGAGCAGGCATTCGCACCCAAAAAATGGCTAGAAAAACAATATAACGAGTATGAATTTGGTATCTATATTAATAATGTCAAAGACATCAAGGTAGAAAATTTCAGTTTTACTGGAGTGGCACGCATATCGATCACAAAAAATGATCAAATCTACAAATTTAAACTTGAGATCAATGACTCATGCAGCGCCACATTTAAAGCAGAAAGCATTACTATCGCTAACATTAAGGCCTACCGCAACGATGGTGCCATTTAGACCTACTGACGCTAAAACTTCCCCAATCCTAACTTTCAATAAAAAGCACTGTGACTTGAGAAAAATAACCCGCTCCTGGTACTTCTTTTTCAATCGCCTTCAATGCTGTCGCGTCGTCACTTCATCCATAGCAACGTCCCGATGGCACCACTGTTCTCTTGCTCACCTACCAGCCTGCCGCCCCCCAACAAACCTTGCCCCTTCCTTAACCCCAAAATTAAGGTTCACCTAAGGTTCCATCGCTACCATCCCGCCCCATGAACCACTGTCGCCCATGAGTCGCGGATGAGACCTTCTGATATGAAAGCCTTAGATTTTCCAGCCCAGCAGCAGGCGAATTTCAGCGTTGTGCTGGTGAATTACAAAACGCCGGACTTGACCAAAATGTGCCTTGAGCTGCTGCGTGAGCACGTTCAGGAGCAGCGCATTCCGGTTTGGGTGGTGGACAACGATTCCGCAGACGCCAGTCTCGATTACCTGCGTACGCTCGACTGGATCAATCTGATCGAGCGCCCTTCTGTGAAAGGTGAAGCCGGTCATATCGCGCATGGCAAGGCGCTGGATCTGGTGCTGGACAAGGTTGAAACCGATTATCTGTTTCTGTTACACACCGATACCTTTGTTTATGACAAAGAGGTGTTTGCGATGATGATGCGTGAGTGCGCGAATAAACCGGACATGGCTGCCGTCGGTTGTGTCGAGCAAATCAATCGCGGAATGCTCAGAGAGACATGGCGATTAACTTCGCGTTTCTGCAAGCATTATGTCCGTCGCGCTAAAACTCAGTTGGGTTTGAAAACCAAAGAGCCGAAGCCGTATCGGGAAACTCATCTGAAGAGTTTTTGCACGTTGTGGAATGCTCGTCTGGCCAAGTCTCATGGTTTGCACTTTTGCATGGATGATCGGGTGCCTGGATATACGCTGCAGGATCGCATGGTGAGCTTGGGCTATGGCATCAAGTTTCTGTCGCCACGCAAGATCTTCAGCTATCTGGATCACATCCAGTCAGGCACGGTCGCGGCCGCGGGCACCTACGGCAAGGATCATCGGCGTACGAAAATGTACGAGGCGTCGATCAAGCGTCTTGAGCAGCAGCGAGGCAAGGCCGGGATGCAAGCATCGGCATAATTTAAAGACACAAAAAAGGGCGACTATTCAGTCGCCCTTTTTTGTTGCCGAATTTTGTATACATACGCTTCGTTTAAAGTGTTCGCCCAGTGTTATGGCCTGGCAATCCATGCACCGGTAAAGAGCCCTGACACTGGGCGAACGGAAGGGATTTTAATTGAAGTTGGCGCTTATGTCGTCATGAAGAATTGTGAAATTTATGTACTGGAAAGTTAAAACTCCGTCACTCGGATATTTACCGACAAACTTCCTACAGAATCTTTTATATGATTGTTCTCATACACAAAGCTGTACAAGAACAATCATTCTGTAGAGTTAATACTCAGCTTTCATGCTGACTGGTCACTTTTAATATATCGGTGTAAGTGACGATGACGCTCTGCCCTACTTTCAGATCTTTCAGTTTGGCTTGAATTTCAGGCTTTTTCACGTCGAGTGTTTTCGATTGGCCCGACGGGTTTTCCAGGGTTACCTGATTCTTCTTCAAATCAATTTTGGTGATTTTCAGTTGTACCTGAACCTGACGGAACGCTTCGCCGCCGGGGTTATCAGTGCCCGGCGCCTTGCGCAGTTCGCCGGTGCGTTCGGTCGTGCCAGGCAGACCTTTATCCACGTCGGTATCCAGGTAAGCGGCGACAGAACGCTGGACTTGGACTTTGACCAGATCACCGACCTTGAGGTTGGCGAGGTTTTTCGCCTTGTCGGTTAGTTGTACGTGAACCTGACGGCCTTCCGCGCCTTCGAGCACAACCTGATGGTTGGCGGGATCGACGGTGACGACTTTGGTGGTGACCTGATCCGCTTCGATGGTGGCGGACAGCGGAATATCGGCGGCAAATGCTCCGAAGCTGGTGGCGGACAGTACGGTTGCGAGGGTGATGGCTTTGGCCAGTGCGTGGAGCTTCATAAGCGATACTTTCCCTGTGATGAATGGCAGCCACCGTCGCCAAAACGTTTTTGGCGACGGATGTCCGATTGAGCATAGACGCTGTTCAGGGCTTGGTTTGAGATTGTTTTGCGGTGTCTTGTGCGGTGGATTCGCCGCTAGGGGTGCCTTTGCCGTGGCTTTGGCGCTGCTTGGGATCGGTGGGGCGCAGGGCGTCGTTGTCGCGCTCGGTTTCGCCGGCGGGACGCGGTTCGTCGGGGTGTTCGCTGGGGGTGATGGGTTTCATGGTGGGTGTCCTCAGGCTTCGGGGTCGTCGAGTTCGCGGGCGACGTTGATGGCGGGCGAATCCTTGTGCAGGTCGGCGGCTTTGGCACGGAGGATCTGCCATTGCTCAAGGTCGATGGCGCCTTGGCCGAGCAGGTCGTCGGCGATGCGTTGCAGGTCAAGGTAATGAGCGTCGGGGGATTGCTGCCAGTAGGTTTCGTCGTCGAACAGACGCTGCCAGGTGGTGAGGTCTGGGGGTTGCAGGTCGTCGCTCATGATCAATCCTCGACAGGTTTCTCTGTAGAGGACACCACAGCAACCCGAGTTCAAACCGATCCGTGTAGGAGCTGCCGGAGGCTGCGATCTTTTGATTGTTTAGCCAGCGAGATCAAAAGATCGCAGCCTTCGGCAGCTCCTACAGGGGTTTGTGGTGTTTGGATAATTAGTAGCCGGTCATTTCCAGGTAGCCCTGGCCCGGGTGGCTGCCCGTGATGTTCACCGGGCCTTCCCAGTAGGGGATGCGCAGGTTCATCCACGCCTTGGGGTTGAGCGCGTTGATCTGGATGTCGAGGTGTTTGTCGGGGATGCTGATCACCCAGCGGATCGGCATTTTGCGCCCGGCGACGTTGGCGGTGTCTTGCGGTGTGAGGGTGATCTGCTCGCCGCTCAGGGTTTGCGTCTGGCCGTCGGCAGCGATCCACGTGCCGGTCAGGTAAGGCGCGCCGTCCTTCTGGCGGGTGCGAAAGAGCATGACCTTTTCACCGCTGTCCAGATGCAATGAGAGCCAGTCCCAGCCCGTCTGGTTGGCGCTCAGCGGTTGGCTGCTCCACTCGCGATCCAGCCACGCCGGGCCGCTGACGGTGTAGGTCTGCCCATCAATCTGCAACGTACCGTTGGCCTGAAAAAACGGCTGACTGTAGTAATACGACGCCTGCCCTTCTGCGGATTTGCGGCTGAAGCCTTTGTCACCCTGCAACACCAATGGGCGATTGGCGGTGAGGTGCAGTTGATAGGCGAAGTCTTTGTCGCGAGCGCTGAGCTGTAGATCGCTCAAGGGATCGGCAGCCTGACTGCTAAACCGCCAATCATCGATCCACGCGTCAAACGGCGCCACGCGAACGCCGGCCTGGCCCACGCCACCGCGCGCATAACGTTCGGCGGCGTGATGTGCAGACGCCGACGTCACCGCCGCATGCCCCAGCCAGATCACCTGATTGCTCCAACCCGACTGCTCCGGCACGGGTTTCAGGGCGCTGCGAAACAACGTCCATTGCACGCCGAACTGATTGCCCTGCTGATCCTTGAGATTGGCGGTGACGTACCACCATTCGATGCGAAATCCATCATGCGCGCCGTGATCCGCCGGAAAACTGAACACCCGCCCCGGCACCACCGCCGTGTACGCCTCGGCTTTATCGCCCATCCCGGCAAAGCCCTTCTGCTCAGGCGCCGGTTGATCGCAACCGCCGAGCAGCAGCGCGAGCATCAGCACCAGGCGGTTAATCCTCATGGGCAAACGTCCTCAACAAATCCGCCGGTTGCGTGCGGTACAACGAATACAGCGGCCATGCCGACGCCAATAATGTCGCCAGCAACGCCAACCCCATCAGTTGCAGCAGTTGCCACGGGAACACCCGCAACGGCAGGCGCCAGCCAAACGCCTGCACGTTGATCACCGCGTCCAGGCACCACGCCAGCGCGATCCCCAACGGCAACGCCAACACCAACGTCAGCACCGCCAGCAGCCAGGTTTGACCGAGGTTGAGCAGCATCAACTGTTTGCGCGTCACGCCCAGCGCCCACAGCGGCGCAAGTTGACCGAGGCGACTCTGACTCTGGGTCAGCAGGCTGATAAACAGCGCCACGCCAGCGACCGCGAGGGTCAGACTGTTCAGCGCCGCCGTCGCCGCGAAGGTGCGTTCAAACACTTGAACCGACCAGCCCTTGAGCCGCGCCTGATCGACGATGCGGCTGTCATCCAGCTGAAACCGCGTCTGCAACGCGCTCAACAATGTTGGAATATTTTTCGGCTCGATACGCAGGTTAAAGCGGTTCGGCGTCAGTTGCGGCCAACCGCGCAATAGGTGATTGACGTTGACCAGCAGGTGCCCTTTCGGATTGCCGTAATCGGCGTAGATGCCGACGATGCGCGGCGACCATGGGCCGTTGGGCGTGGGGATCGTCAGGTGCTGGCCGGCCTGCAGTTTCAGGCGGCGGGCGAGTTGTTCGCTGAGCATCACCGCATCGTCCGTCGCCAAATGGCCCCATGGATCGCTGCCGCTGGAATCGAGCAACGGCCAGTGCTCGCGATAATGCGGGTGATCGATCACGCCAAAGACATCCGCCGGCCAGCCTTGCAGCGTCACCGACACCTGCCAGTTGGGCAGCACCGCTGCGACGTTCGGCTGTTGCCGCAGCCAACTGTACATTTCGCGGGACTGCGCCGGATTGCTCGGGTTGATATAGAGCTCGGCGCTCAGACGTTGTTCGAGCCAATCGTTGAAGGTCTGGCGAAAACCCGAGGTCATGCTGCCGGCGCCAATGTTGGCGGCGAGGGCCAACAGCAACGCCATCAGCGCCAGACTCAGCGCCGGCAATTGCTGGCGGCAATCGGCGAGAAACCACTGACCGAGCACCGAACGACTGCGCCCGAGCAATTGATTGAGTATCGCGCTGAGCAACACCGGCAACGCCAGCGCGGCGCCGAGCAGCAGCCCGGCCATCAACACAAAGCCACTCGCCAGGCTGTCCCCCCAGATCAACGCAGCCAGTGCAATCGCAAGCAGCACTGCCGCCAACCAACCTTGCCGCCGCAACCAGCGCGCATATTGCTGATGCCAGGCTTGCGGATCGGCCACGGCCAACAGTGGCAATCGTGCCGCGCGCAGCAGGCTGTTGCCGCCGGCGAGCAAGGCGCCGAACAGGCTTAAACCGATGCCGCTGAACCACCACCAAGGGCTCAGGCGCAACTGCCCCGCCACTTCCGCGCCGTACAAACCGCGCAGGCTGGCGGCGACATCCGGCAGCAGCACGCTGGCCAGCCAATAGCCGCTGATCACGCCGCACACTCCGCCGATCAGCGCCAGCATGCCCAACTCAACGATCAGGCAGAGGATCAACATTCGCGCGCTGACACCGCAGGCGCGCAACGTACGCAACAGGCCTCGACGCTGCTCCAATGCGAGGCCGATCGCCGCATGGACGATGAACAAGCCAACCAGAAACGAGAGAAACCCCAAGGCATCCAGGTTGAGGTGAAAACTCTCGGTCAGCCGCGCCAGATTGTTTTCCTCGCCGCTGCTTTTCAGCTGCAACTGACCCGTGAACGAGGCCGGCAACTCGGCGTGAAAGTCCTTGGGCAGCAACAGCCGTGACAGTTGCCCCGGCTGTTCGAGCAGGGTTTGCGCGATACCGATGTCGACCAGCAACACACCGGGCGCCATGTCCTTTTGCACCCGCAGCGGCGGCAATGCCAGGCCGTTAACCGTCTGCGGCGTGGCGCCCTCTGCGAGGTTCAAGGCCTGCAAGGTATCCGGGGAAATCCACGTGCTGCCGGGCGGCGTGAAGAACTCGACGATGCGCTCGATCGGCATGGCCTGCCCGGCCACCGCCGAGTCCGTCGGCAGCGATACCGGCTCGATGCCCATCAATTGCAGCCGCTGATTTTCGTGATCCTTGAGGATCAAGCGGCCCTGCAACAGCGGCGACACCGGCCAACCCTGTCGACGCAGATCGACAAACCATTGCTGAGTGAACGTTGCGCCGCTCGGCGTGCTCAGGCTGGCTTGCGGTTCGCCGCCGATCATCTGGCTGGCGCGGGCATAGCTGTCGCGGGCCTGACTGTTCAGCGCTTCGACGCCGGTCAGCAAACTGGTCGCCAGCCACAACCCGGTCAGCACACTGAAAAACTGCACCGGATGGCGCCGCCAATGGCTGAGCAGCGCACGCAGGGTCTGGCGAAAAACCATCACGTCAGCCGACCTTTGGACAGCACCACCCGCTGCGCCAATTGCGCCGCGACCCGCTGACTGTGAGTAACCATCAACAAAGTGGTCGGCGTGTCATTAAGTAATTCGAGCAACAGCCGCAGCACTTCATCGCTGGTCGCTTCGTCGAGGCTGCCGGTCGGTTCATCGGCCAGCAGCAATTTTGGCTGCGACGCCAGCGCCCGGCCCAACGCAACGCGCTGTTGCTGGCCACCGGAAAGCTGTTCCGGATAACGTTTGAGCAGATCGCCAAGGCCTAAGCGCTGCACCAGATGCGCCTGCCAGCGCGGTTCATGACGCCCGGCGAGTCGCGCCTGAAACGCCAGATTGTCCTCAACGCGCAAACTGCCGATCAGGTTGAACTGCTGGAATACCAGACCGATTTCAGTACGCCGCCAGTTCGCCAGTTGCGCTTCGTTCATTTCCTCCAGCCGATGCTCGCCGCTGCGGATGCTGCCGCGATCGACCTTGTCCAGACCGGCCACCAGGTGCAGCAAAGTGCTTTTGCCACTGCCCGATTCGCCCATCAGCGCGAGGCTGCTGCCAGCCTCCAGCGTCAGGTCGACGCCTTGCAGCACCAGCAAGGAACCCTGGGGGGTGGCGTAGCTTTTGAAGACGTTGCGAACCTCAAGCATGGCAAAACCTGATCAATGAACCTGCGCCAAGGATAGCGGCCCTGAATGGTTTTTGTCCGTTGACGATCACCGCCGCGCCAGAGCGCCGCCCTACCCTCTGAAACTGGTTCACCCATAACGATAAAAACCGGAGACGCCATGCAACGTTTCACTTTGAGCCCCCGCGGCCTGTTGGCCTGCCTGATCACCGCGTGTCTGAGCCAGTCGGTGCTCGCCGCCGACGCGCCCGTCGCCCCCGTCGCCCCCAGCGCACAGACCATCGCCAGCAACGCCGCTGTTCTGAAGCAACTGCCCTTCAGCGACCGCACCGATTTCGAATCCATCAGCAAAGGCCTGATCGCGCCGTTCAAAGGTCAGATCAAGGACGCCAGCGGCAAGGTCATCTGGGACGTGCAGGCCTACGACTTCCTCGCCAAGGATCAAGCGCCGGAATCGGTGAATCCGAGCCTGTGGCGTCTAGCCCAGCTCAATGCGCATGCCGGTCTGTTTGAAGTCAGTCCGAAGTTGTATCAGGTGCGCGGCCTCGATCTGGCCAACATGACCATCATCGAAGGTGACGACGGGCTGATCATCATCGACCCGCTGACCATGGCCGAAACCGCTAAAGCGGCGCTGGATCTGTACTACGCCAACCGTCCGCACAAACCGGTGGTCGCCGTCATTTACAGCCACACCCACGTCGACCATTTCGGCGGCGTGCGCGGGGTGATCGACGAGGCGGATGTGAAGGCTGGCAAGGTCAAGGTGTTCGCCCCGGCCGGGTTTATGGAGCACGTGATGAGCGAAAACGTGATGGCCGGCAACGCCATGAGCCGTCGCGCGCAGTACCAGTTCGGCAGCCTGTTGCCACGCGGTGAAAACGGTCAGGTCGATGCCGGTCTGGGCAAGAGCTCGCCAACCGGCGGCACGGTCACGCTGATCCCGCCGACGGATTTGATCGCCAAGGAGCTGGAGACCCGCACCATCGCCGGCATTCAATTCGAGTTCCAGCTGACGCCGGGCACCGAAGCGCCGGCGGAAATGAACATGTATCTGCCGGAGCTGAAAGCCCTGTGCATGGCCGAAAACGCCACGCAAATGATGCACAACGTCCTCACCCCGCGCGGCGCGCAAGTGCGTGACGCCAAGGCCTGGTCGCAATACCTCGACGACAGCCTGGCGCGCTACGGCGACAAGGCTGACGTGCTGTTCGCGCAGCACAACTGGCCGACCTGGGGCGGCGAGCGGATTCGCACGTTCCTTGCCGATCAGCGCGACATGTACGCGTTCCTCAATGACCGCACCTTGCACCTGCTCAATCAGGGCCTGACGCCACAGGAAATCGCCGACACCATCACCAAACTGCCGGGCTCGCTCGACCAGAAGTGGTACACCCGTGGCTACTACGGTTCGCTGAGTTTCAACACCCGCGCGGTGTATCAGCGCTACATGGGTTTCTACGACGGCAACCCGGCCAACCTCAATCCGCTGCCGCCGGTGGACACCGCCAAACGCACGGTCGAGGCCATGGGCGGCGGCGCTGCGGTATTGGAAAAAATACGCAAAGCCATGGCCAGCGGTGACTATCGCTGGGCGGCACAGTTGGGCAATCAGTTGTTGTTCGCCGAGCCGGACAACGCCGAGGCGCACAAAGCGCAGGCCGAGACGCTGGAGCAATTGGGTTATCAAAGCGAGAACGCCACCTGGCGCAACATGTACCTGACTGGCGCGATGGAACTGCGCAACGGCGTGCCGCCCCATGCGGGGACGTCGGTGTCGGTGGACATGGTGCGGGCGATGAGCCCGGAAATGTTCTTTGATTATCTGGCGGTGCGGCTGGACAGCGACAAGGCTGTGAATCATGACCTGACGTTGAACTGGACGTTCGAGGACTTGCAGAAAGACTTTAATCTGACCTTGCGCAATGGTGTGCTGACGCATCGGGCCGGGCTGAATGCGGCGGCGGACGCGAGTGTCAGTTTGAGCAAGGACACGCTGGAGAAGATCAGCCTCAAGCAACTGGATTTCCCGACGGCGATGCAGAAAGGCTTGATCAAGTTGCAGGGGAACGGCAAGAAACTGGGCGAGTTGATGGGCAGCCTGGATACGTTTGGGCCGCAGTTCAATATCGTTACGCCTTAAGGTCAAAAGATCGCAGCCTTCGGCAGCTCCTACAGGTGATTGCATTCCTCTGTAGGAGCTGCCGAAGGCTGCGATCTTTTGCTTCTAAATAACCTCAACCACCGGCATCCGCCACTTCTGCTCAACCACTTCTTGCTTCGGCCCGTACAAGCGCAAAATCACGTTAAACGCCCCGTTCTGCGGCGTCGGCAGCCAATTGCTCTCCTGCCCCGCCCCCGGTGAATTCGCCTGCATCCACAACGTCAGCCCACCATCCGCATCGCGCTGCAATTGATCGCGACTGCTCAAACAATACCGATCAAGCGGATTCGCCACCAACTGCCGATCCGGCAAGTCATACAACGTCAGCGACCAGAACTCGCTGGCCGGCGGCAATTGCCCCGGTGCAAAACGCAGGCGATAACGCCGGCCGCCCTGCAACGGTTGCCCCTGATTATCCAGACGGCTACCGGTGTAAAACGCCTCATCAACACTGTTGCCGTAAATCCCCAGATACGCCCCGACCGCGCGATTCAGATAATTGCCATGCATCGCCTCACGGTTACCAAACAGGCCAAGCGTGGAGCGTGTTTGCGCGGCGGTCTCTTGCAGTTGCGCTTGCGCCAGTTTGATTCCAGCGGCGATCGCTTGCTGCTTTTCGACCGGCAACGCGGCGAAATCAAAAGCCTGCCCCGGGACAATGCCGATCCGTGCGAAGCGTTCGCGCAATGCTTGTTCTGCAGGCTGGGTCGGGCACAGCGCAAGGATCTGATTAAGCACTGCGATAAACGACGGCCCCAACCCGGTTTTGCTCTCCCACGCCGGCCAGTCAATCGCCGGCGCGGCCAGCGGGCCCGGGCTGCCGCTGTATTCATGCAACCCACGTAAACGGTATTGCTCCTGCAATGCGCGCACTGCCGGCATATCGTCGGCGCTCTTCAACCCGGTACGCCCGAGCAGCATGACGATCTCGGTTTCACTGCGCAGCACGGCTTTGATGCCCTTCGGCGTCGGCTCCTGCCAGTTCGGCCCGGCGATCAGATAATCCCCCGCCTCGCGTCCGGTGCTGAGCACGCCGACATAGGCAAAGTTATGCGTGTACTGATCGACCAGTTGATGCACGTAATAGCGATCGGCATCCACCGCCGGCACGCTCAACACTTGCGGCTCAGTGCGCAGATCGAGCCAGGCCCAGGAGTAAGGCGTGTCGTTGTTCGGCGTGACGATTTCGCGATTGGCCGGGGTGTAGAGCTGGCTGTAATGGCGAAACCGATTGAAGCCGCCGACGTACTCCGCCGCGCTCGGATCCAGCAGTTGTTTTTCCATCGTCTGGTAATGCATCAGCATCGGAAAAGCGTAGATCCACGCCTCTTGCGCGACCGATTGCGTTTCATCGGCCAGCAACCAGCGCGGCATCATCAGCCCGCCTCCGAGCACACTCATGCCGCCCAACATCTGGCGACGATTGATCGTCAGACTCATGGCCCGACCCTCGCAATCGTCGGCAATTGATAACTGCCATCCAGCGCAGCGGCTTTCGGCAGGTACAAACGCAGCAGCAGGTTGAACGGGCCTTGTGGCGTCGGCAGCCAGTTGCCTTGCTCGGCCTGTGCCGGTGCGTCCGCTTGCAGCAACAGCGTGAGGCCGCCGTCGGCGTCGTAGTGCAAATCGGCGCTGCGATCGCCCAAGGCGTAACGCCCGATGGCATTGCTCGCCAGCAACTGGGTTTTACCGTCGTACAGGGTCAGCGACCAGAAGGCGTTCACCGGCGGTAACTGCCCGGCGGGGAAATGCAGGCGATAGGTCTGGCGACCGTCGAGCAACTGGCCTTCGGCATCGTGCAGGGCCATCGGGTAAACCGCTTCGACCGCGTCGTTGGCGTAGATGTAGCGCCATGCGACGGCAGCACGGGTCAGGTCATCGTCAGCGAATTTGCCAATGTTGGTCGGTGATGGAAACCAGCCGTTCTGTTCTTTCGACAGTTGGCTGGAGGCGGTGCGAACCTGCTCGCGGCCGGCTTCAGCGCCCTCTGCGATGGCTTGGCGAAGGGTATCGGCCGGGGCGAATGCGCTGCCGGGCAGCACGCCAATCGCGGCGAATCGAGCGAGTTTGGCCTGCTCGCTGGGCGTCCATTGATGCAACGGCGCCAAAGCATTAAAGGTGTTGAACAGGGCCTGCGCTTCGCCGTGTTTGGTGTCCAGATACGCCGGGAGATGCAACGGCGCAGGTGCGTCGGGTGCAGCGCTGTTGGTGGCGCGGGACAGCGGTTGCAGGGCATAACCCATCAGCACTTTGGCGGCGTCTTTTTGATCGGCCTCGCCTTTGACTTCGGTGCGCCCAAGCAAAAAAACCACGCGGCTGGGCGAACGAATCACGCCGTTGAAACCCGTCGGCGCTTCGCCCTTCCAGTCCGGCCCGACAATCAGATAGCGTCCGGCCTGATTGCCGGTGGCGCGGGTGCCGATGTAATCGAGGTTGTCGGTGCGCAGGTCGACCAACTGGAAGCTGTAGTAGCGATCCTCGATCGCCGGCACTTGCAGCACCATCGGCTCGGCGCGCAGGTCGAGCAAGGCGCGGGAGTAGAAGGTGTCGTTATTCGGCGAGACGACTTTGTTGTCTTGCGGGCCGAGCAGACGCGGTTCGCTGTAGAGACGATTGAACGGCAGTTTGGCATTGATCGCGGTGAGTACTTTGTCGTGTTCGACGGTGGCGTAGGCGAAGACGTAAGCCTCTTGTGCGAGGGCTTTGGCCTGGCTCACATCAAGGTCAGCGGCGTGACCGGTGCCGAGGCTGGCGCCGACCGCTAGAGCAGAAATCCAGTGACGCATAAACAATCTCCCTTGAAACACTTCCTTGTGGGAGCGGGCTTGCTCGCGAATGCGGTGTATCAGGCAACAAAAATGTTGAAGCTGATGACGCCTTCGCGAGCAAGCCCGCTCCCACAGGGGTTCTGTGGTGGTTTTGGTTATTTAGCCCAACGCCGCAGATCCGACGGGGTGTAGTCGTCGGTCTTCGCCGCGAACCCGACGCGCATTGGCTGGGTCTCTTCGTTGGCCAGGCCGCCGGCGTAATAACGCCCGGCAATCAGGTCGTAGGACGTCTCCAGCACGTTGTAGGTGAAGCCATGGTCGTACTGCTGAATCGCGTGCAATTCACCGCTGCGCCACAACTCGCCACGGCTGTCGTACTGATCCGACTGAGCAATCTGCCAACTGTCTTCGTCCACATAAAACCGGCGTTTGGCATAGATGTGCCGGGCGTTTGGCTTGAGCGTGGCTTCCACCACCCACACCCGATGTTTCTCGTAGCGCGCCAGATCCTGATTGATGTGATTGGGCTTGATCACCTCGTCGTATTTGAGTGCGTGGCTGCCGATCTTGTAGCTGTTGTAAGGGATGAACAGCTCCTGTTTGCCAATCAGTTTCCAGTCGAAACGATCGGGCGCGCCGTTGTAGCCGTCGATGTTGTCGGCGGTGATCAGGCCGTTGCTGTAGCGCGCGCTGTTGTCGTAAGCGATCATCGGCGCGCGACGCACCCGGCGTTGCCCCGGCAGGTATTGCCAGGCCGAACGCGGCTCGGCGACCTGGTCGATCGGTTCGTGCACCAGCACCGCTTCACCGGACAACCGTGCCGGCTCGAGCACGCGGCTCTTGAACAGGAACAGCGTGTTGGCGCCCGGTTCCAGCCCGGAAACCGTGTCGGCAAAGTTGATCAGCGACTGGTTGCGCACATAACTGGTCGCGCCGTTTTCGCGCACCAATGCCGAGCTGCTGATGCGCTCGTAACTGCCGCCGCGATAGCGGGTCATGTGGTTCCACATCACCTCAAGGCCTTCGGTCGGCAGCGGGAATGGAATGCCGCGCGCATAGTCGTGCAAGCCGTTGCCGCCGTCAGCCATGCTGGTTTTCGCGACGTTGCCGCGACTTTGTTCCAGCACGTCTTTAGGCAGATTGGCGCTGCGATGAGTCGGGTAGATGTTCATCTTGTAGCTGTCCGGGTAGCGCTTGAACAACGCGATCTGCCCGGGGCTGAGAAATTTCTGATACTGCGCCAGATTCTGCGCAGTGACGGTGAACAACGGTTTTTCCGCCGCATACGGATCGCTGTAACTGCCCTTGCTGTCGACGGTACCGGCGTTGCTCGCCAGGCCACCGCTCCACGCCGGAATACTGCCGTCGGCATTCGCGGCCATCTCCGAGCCCATCGGCGTCAACGTTTTGCCCAGCGGCGCCGGATCGTTACCTTTGGCTTGCGCCAGACCAACGCTGCAGGCCAGCGCCAGTACACACAATTGCAGTCGCATGAGGGTTCTCCTTAGAAGTCGGCCTTGAAGCTGACCGAGGCAAAATCGCGGTCATCGAGGGTGCTGTAATCGTTGGAACCGAAGAACGTGTTGTAAGCCAGTTCAACGCTGTAATCGTTCATGTAGACGCCGGTCAGGCTGAGGCCGAGGGCTTGCTGACCTTCCTGAAACGGCCCTTGCGGATCGTAGGAATAACCGGAGACGTCATGGCGCCAGTTGACTGCCGGAATCAGGTTGATCCCCGGCAACACGTCGCTGTATTCAAGGCTCGCGCGCAGGCGATAACCCCACGACCACTCGGTGGCGAAACCCTTGTCGGTGCAGTACTGATTGGTCACGCCCGACGCCACGGTGTTGCACGCTGAGCCATTGCGCGGGGCGCTGCGACCGAACGCGGCGTTGCGGCCCAGACGTTCGTCGCCGAGGTCGTCGATGTGCACAACGCCGGCCTCGCCGAACAGACTCAAACGCGTGGCGCCGAGGATGTTGTCGAAAGCCTGCGTCGCCGAACCGGTCATCTGCCACACGCCTTTGCGCACCCAGCCGTCGTAACGGCTGCCGGCATTGGTGTTGAAACCCGGCGGCAGATCGACCCAAGAATTGCCGCCCGGCCCGGAGATTACCGCGACGTTGATGTCCGGCGCATTGATCGCCAGCGGCATGTTTGGCCGATAGCTCAACTCGCCCGCGAGCGAGATGCCGCTGATCGGCTCCACGCCATTGAGGCTGATGCCGTACAGGTGAATGTTTTCCGGAAACGCCGCTGCGTAGCTCGGCGCCTGAATGCCGCCGGGAAAGGTGCCGGGCAGCGAGGTGTTGCGCGCATCGAGGGTGAAATACGGCAGCCGCGAGTGATAGTTGATGTAGTAGATCGCCGCTTCGGCATCGTTCAGCGCCGGGATCATGTTGCGCAACGCGAAGCCGAACTGGCCGTTGTCCGACGGCGATTCGTTGCCGCGCGAATAGGCGTATAAACCGGCGGCTTGCATCTGTTGATCGGTCTGCACCTGGCTCAGGTACAGCGGCCCGCAACCCTTCTGGATCGCATCGCTGGAAGCGAAAAAAGTCCCGCAACCGTCGAGTGCGCTTTCGCGCCAGTTGTACTGATAAAAGCCTTCGAGGTTGAGGGTGTCGGACAGGCCGAAGCTGAACGAGATCATCTCCACCGGCAACTGGCCTTCTTTGATTTCCACCCCGGGACGGTTGAAGGCGGAAATGTCCAACGGGTTGATCACGTTGATGCCGTTCTGGATCAGCAGCGATTCACCCCACGACAACACTTGATTGCCGACCTTGACGTTCAGCGGGTGATCGGCGATCTGGAAGTCTTTCCAGACGTAAGCGTCGAGGGTTTTGAAACCCTGAAACTTGCTCAGGTCATCCCAACCCGAATCGTCGAAATCCTTGAAGCGGCCATTGCGGGTTTCGTAGGCGTGGTCGTACCAGTATTTGAAACGAATGAACGCGCCCTGCCCTTGGCCATCGAGACTGAAATCGGTCAGGCCTTTGAAGTTCTGCGAGATCGGGTCGCCCTTCTCGAAGTTCAGCCGGTTGTCGTCGGCGCTGACGCTGGTGCCATTGGCGCGCACGCCTTGTGCTTGCGGGGCGTTGGCACGGGTCATCAGGCTTTTGTCGGAGTTTTGCGTCGACCAGCTGCTCCCCAGGGTCAGGGTGGTTTTGGTCGACAGGCTCCAGTCTTCGTTGAGGTCGAAACTGGTGGCGTAGCCGGGGCTCGACAGGGCGGCGAGAATCGCCAGGGTCAAGGGTTGCGTACGGGGGTGGCCACGCCGGGCAAGTCGCGGACGGACTTGGGGCGTAACCGAGCTTTTTCTTATCATTATTGGGCTCCGGTCAGGTTTGCTCAGCACTGACACGGTGCCCAACCCTCAGCGCTGACACACAAGCGATGGCTGACAAAAACCAATCATCGGCGTGCTTACAGCGGATTGAGGCGGAACTGCTTCGGCGTGATGCCGAACTGTTTGCGGAAGGCGCGGATGAAGTTGCTCGGCTGGCGATAACCGAGGCGTTCGGCGATGCGTTCGATCGGTTGATCGCCAGCGGTCAGCCAGTGCCGCGCCAGTTCCAGACTGTCGTTGCGACTCGGCGCGGAGGATTCGGTTTGCCAATGGCGAAGCATGCTCTGATGCAGAAACGGATTGGCGCCGAGCAGTGGTTCTTCGAGGGTTGAACGCTTCAAGGTCAGGCGCGGATGAGCGCCTTGTTCAACACGAATACCGTTGTTGCGCAGCCAGTGTCCTGCGGCTTGTGCGGGGCATAAGGTGACGCTGACGAACACTGCGTCGGGCGTCTTGCCCAGTCGACGGGCGATGTTGCGCACCAAGGTAATCGTTGCTGCATCGAGGCCGAAGTGATGGGCCTGGCCTTGCACCGGACGCAGGTGCAAATGCGCGTCATCGCCGGACTCCTGCAACTCGACCGCGACGTAATTGGTCACGCGCGGCGCGAACGCCACAAAGCAATCGAGGCTGGCGCGCAACGTCGGTGCAGAGTCGAGCAGAATGTTCAGGCCTTGCAGACATGTGGTCGCCAGACCGTTGACCAATTCACAACCGAACGTCGGCGCTGCCCCGGCCTGCTCGCATTCAAGCCATAGTTTCTCGACCGCGTGCGCAGGAATTTGCTGGTCGTGACCGTCGAGAGCCGATGCGCAGATTCCGGCCCGTGCCAGCAGGGTTTGCGGGCACAGGCCAGACTGTTCGGCGTGGCCGAGAATGGTGCGGGTGAAGGCGCTGGAAGCGAACATGGGATGCGACATGGCGACGATTACCGAGGGACAGGCGTGTACTTATGCCAGCCATCGTGCTATCGATCCAATGCATTAAAAGTATCCGCAGAATGCAGGAGACGCATGATGGATTTACGTCAGCTTCGCCACCTCGTGGCCCTCGCCGACTACCGCAATTTTGGCCGCGCGGCGGAAGCGATCAACCTAAGCCAACCGGCGTTCAGCCGTAGCATTCAGACGCTGGAACGTGACCTCGATTGCGAACTGGTCGAGCGCAGCAGCCGCGAGTTTCGCCTCACTGGCCAGGGTGAACTGGTGTTGCAGCATGCGCGGCGTCTGCTCGCGGGTAGTCAGGCGTTGCACAACGAATTGACCCAGTACAACGGCCTCACCGGCGGCGAACTGCAATTCGGTTGCGGGCCGTACCCGGCGCAGGTGCTGGTGCCGGAAGCGCTGGCGGAATTCATTCAGGCACACCCGGCGATTCGCACGCGTTTTCATCAGGGTGACTGGCAGCAATTGTCGCTGTGGTTGCGTGAGCAGCAGATCGAATTTCTGGTGGCGGACGCGCGGTATTTTGTCGGCGATCCGCAGTATCACGTGCAGTTGCTGCGCACGCGACCGGGACGCTTTTTCTGTCGGGCCGGGCATCCGCTGGCCGGACAGAAGGGTTTGAAGTTGCGCGCGCTGCTGGATTATCCAGTGGTGGGCACGCGGATTCCGCCGATGATTCGCAAGATCCTCGCGGATATTTTGGGTGAACCGGATTTCAATCCGAGCGTGGAATGCGCGCAGTTTGATGCGATTCAACGGGTGGTGTTGCGCTCTGATGCGATTGGTCTGGCGACGCTTGAGGCGTTGCGGGAGCAGGTCGATCAGGGGCTGATTCATCTGCTCGATTTCACCGATGTGCCGCGCAACGACCCGGCGCTGCAATTGGGTTACGGCATCGTCAGCCGCGTCGGCTACTCCATGACCCCGGCGGCGCGGGCGATGGTTGACGCGATCCTCAGCGTCGACCAACGCCTGCTCGCGGCCAACCACTAATCCACCGTCGATCTCCTGTTCGTGCACCTGTAGGAGCTGCCGAAGGCTGCGATCTTTTGATCTGTTTTTCAAGATCAAAAGATCGCAGCCTTCGGCAGCTCCTACAGTTGATCGCATTCAGGCAGGAGAATGTGGGAGCGAGCCTGCTCGCGAAGAGGCCGGCACATTCAACCTCGCGCTGCCAGACATACCGCTTTCGCGAGCAGGCTCGCTCCCACAGGTTGATCGCATTTTTGCATTAAGAAAACTGGAGGCTGGCTCACTACCGCGAGCCCGCGCGCTCCCACAAGTGCTGGGTTTTCGCGGGGATTTGCTGGGTCTCGCCGAGGGCATTGAGCAAACAATGCATGGCCTCTTCGCGACTGCGCTCGAAGCGGTATCGCGCTTCGATGTACAGCGCCAGTTTCAGCTCCACCGCATCCTCCAGCGGCAGCGGCGCTTGCTGCAAACCCAATGCGCTGGCGACCCGACTTGGCAAACTCAAGCCAAACGGTTGACGATCAGCAATCAGCTTCGCCGCCAGGGTACTTTGTGTGGTCACCGCGATCGTACGGCGCAGTCCTTTAAGCCCCAGTTGCAAATCCACCGGACTCAAGCCGTCCCTACGACTCGAGACCTGAATCTGCGGCTGCTGCAAATATGCCTGCAAAGTGCGCGGCGGCTCTTTCAACGCAGCACCGTAAGCAAACACATAGTGATCCGCCGCCAACGTGCGTTTATGCAAGCCGCTCAACCCGGCCAACGGCTGATCAATGTCGATCAGAATATCCAGCTTGCCACTGGCCAGTTCCTGCAACGCATCACGCCGGCGCGGCTGGAAATAGCGCACTTGCCAATCGGCATGCGGCGCTTCAAGCAGCGCATCCAGCAGCACCGGTTGCAGGCAATCCAGGCAACTGATGCGCAGCAACGGATTGGTCTGCCGCGCCGCCGGGATCATCCGCAACCCATCACGCAAAGACTCAAGTGCCGCGCGTACATAGTCCGCCAGCCGATGCGCGACCAGTGTCGGCGTCACGCCTAAGCGACTCTTGATAAACAGCGGATCGCCGCACAATTCACGCAGGCGCCGCAGCGCATTGCTCATCGCCGGTTGCGACAGGCTCATCACATCGGCGGCGCGGGTGACGCTGCGCTGTTGGTAGATCGCGTCGAAGGCGAGCAACAGGTTGAGGTCGAGCTGGCGTAAATCAAGCATGGTCTTGCTCCGGCAAATCGCTTAACGTCGGCCAGCCTAACCAGTGTCCCGAATCAAGCGGTGAGCCCTACATGACAAAAATCAATCAGCCGCCCGCCAACGCCTTTTACGCGCCGACCCTGCTGCCGGCCATCGAAGAACTGCTTGCGCGCGGCATCCCGCAGGACGCCATCGAAGCGCAATTTCATCGCAGCCTGTTCGATTTGCGCACGCCGTTCATGCGCATTCCGCTGGTGCTGTCGCGACGCTTCTGGGCGTTCGCGCTGGAGCAGACCGGCGACCCGCTGATCGGTCTGGCGGCGGGACGGCGCTTTGTCTCGACGGCCACCAATGGCCTGACCTATCTGTTCGATGTCGCGGTGTCGCTGGATAGCGCCTGCGCTTATTTCGTGCGGTTCTTCCCTTTCTTCAACGGCCATTTCCACGCGCAGATTGTGCGTGAGGATGACCGCGTGGAATTGCGTCTGGTCGAAACCGGCAGCCTGCGCGCAGCAGCGCCGATTGCCGATTACATTCTGGTCAGCCTGTGCAGCATGTTGCGGCGCAAATTGCTCGCCAGCGGTTTGGGGCGTGATCCTGTTGTGGGCGTGTCGCTGCTTTCGGCGACTAGCGAGGAACATGAGCGCGCCTTTCGGGCGCCGGTGCTGGGCGAGCAGGCTTATCTGGCGATTCGGCTGGATCCACAGCTGTTTGTCGCGGCGCTGACGCCGGGCAATCAGGGGCTGGAACAGACGCTGGTGGAGTTGCTGGAGCAAACGCGGCGTAACAGTGAATCGACCTTGCTGGAACAGCTCAGCGATTACCTGATCGAGGATCTCGCGGCGGCGGACTGGAAGCACTTTTGTGCGGCGCAGCATTTGATCGAACGCACAGCGGCGCGACGCTTGAAGGCGTTGGGCTGGAGTTTTTCCGAATTGCTGGATGAGTATCGGCGGTATAGGGCTGAGGATTTATTGCAGGCCGGAGAGCTGGAGCTGGTCGAGGTGTCGGATCGGTTGGGTTATAGCGATGTGCAGAGTTTCAACCGCGCGTGTTTGAGATGGTTGGGGTGTGCGCCGGGGGTTTATCGGGCTCGCTGGCAAAATTGAAAAGCCAGATCAAAAGATCGCAGCCTTCGGCAGCTCCTACATGGAAATGCGCTCTCCTGTAGGAGCTGCCGAAGGCTGCGATCTTTTAAGGCTGCAGACCTCAGAAGCCTTACCGTGAGGGCTGCCCCGCCGCCACACTCGCCGGCGCCTGTGTCGGCGTGACAATGCTGCCCAAATCAATATGCTTCCACTCCGGCTTCGCCCCTAACCGCGCATTAAACCGGTAGTTAAACGTGAACTCATCGCCAGTCGCCACGCTCAGCGGCTTGCCATACACCGCCTCAACCCCTGCCAGGTCATACCCCATCAACTGCAACAGCGTCGGGAAAATGTTGTAGTGGCTGGAGCGATCCTTGTTCTCCTCCAACTGCGCCGACCAATCCAGCGTTTTCAGATCGCTGCCCTGAATCACCACCAACGGCACCAAGCCCTCCTCCTCTACGGGATCGCCACCGCAATGGGTGTTCAACCCGGGATTGCCGCGCTCATGCAAATCCTGGCCATGATCAGACGTATAAATCAGCAACGCATTGTTCAGATTGGCCTGCGCAAACACCCGCGCAAAAAACTCGCCGACGTTCCACAGCACGGTGTTCTTGTAGGCATTGCGGTACAGCACCCAATCATCGGGCTGACCATTGAAACCGGTGCGCTCACCAGTGTCCGCCACTTCAGTGAACTGACCGCGCGGTAACGTCGGGCGGTACGCCATGAATGCGTCGGGGTATTTGTCGTGCACCGGAAAATGCGCGCCGACCTTGTTGATCACCACCAGCTCCGCTTTGTCGTCGTTGAGCAGCTCGATCAGCTTCGCCGCTGCCGCCATGTCGCGGTCGCGCACGCTGGTTTTATCGAATTGCACAAATTCGTCGATGTCCTTTTTCTCGGTGTCGGTCATCAGGTTCTGCAGATTGCCGCCCGTGCGCTGGGCGTCGATGTACACCGTGCGTAGCCCGGCCTTTTTCGCGTACTGCCAGATCGACGGCAGCGTGCTGTTGATGCGCATGTAATCGGCGCGGGTGCCGCCGTAGCGCAGGGTGACGTTGGTGTCGGCGCTGCAATTGGCGATGGAGGCGGCGTAGCCGTAATTGAAAACGTCGACGCCAGCGTGCGCCTGCTTGAGGTTGCTGTGCACGCCAAAAGGCGCGTTGATGTCCAGATAATTGCCGGAGATGCTTTCGTCGATGATCAGCACGATGTCATGGCCGACCGGTTGCGAGACGCGCGCCAGCGTCACTGGTTCACGCGGGCCGACGGTGTTGTGCAGCGCCTCATAGGCAAACAGGTTCAGATAGGCCAGCGGCGTGTACATGATCGGCAAGCCACGGGCGCCCTCGCCCGCGCGTAAAAACAGCACGGCGCTGAGCAGCAAAACCCCACAAATCGGTGCGGCCACGCGCAAGGCGTTCGGCACCACCAGCGCATGCCGAGGTTTGAGGCCGATGCCGAACAGTAACAACAGCCCACTGAGCACCCCACGCAGGATCGCATCGCGGTACTGATACGCCGCTTCCTGAATAAAGCCGCCGGAATAGACCAGCGAGACGAAGCTGCTGTAGTTCAGGTAGTCCGCGGTAACGCGGGTATACACATCAAAAAATACCGCCGAGGCAAACATTGCCAATGCGAATAGATGTCGTATGAGTGTCTGGCGTATATAGGCCGTTAGATATAACGCTAAAGTAAGCGCCAAAAACATCGCGCCAAAAAGAAGTACAGGAAAACCGAGGCCGATAGCATTTAACCGCTCAATGTAATATTCGCAATAAAGCAGCAGATAAATAATTAAAAGCAGTTCTTTCAGGTATCGAAACATGGCTTTTCCGGTCACTCGAAACGGCAAAGGGTCAAGGTTTTGTCGGTCAAAAACTGACACTAGCACCCGGCCATCAAAGCGCAAGAAATGGCTGACTTTTCCCTAAAGCGTCAAAAAAACGTTGACTCAAATCTGACACACTCCAGTTGCTGCAAGCCTCTAATTTCGCGGCCTGCGACCGTTTATCGCATTAATGGAATTGTGAAAAAAGCGTCAAGAACGGGACAAATCCAGCAATAGCAAGCACTTGATGGCCATTCGCCCCCAAAAATGGGCCTGTTATACAGGTGCAACATGTCATTTTGCTGACACGCTTTTCTCACCCTGCGCTATACCCCTTTTGACAGTCTCATTTCGAACTCTTTCCACCGTCTTACGAGGCACGCCAATATGGACGTGAGCGTATTTGGTACGGGCTATGTTGGCCTGATACAAGCAGCAGCACTTGCCGATGTTGGACACCGCGTTTTATGCGTGGATATTGATCCGAATAAAATCAAGCAACTGCAACAAGCAGTTCCTCCGATTAGTGAACCGGGTTTATCCAGCACCCTGGAAGAAAACATCAAAGCCGGGCGCTTATTGTTCAGCACCCAGGCCAGTGATGCGGTTGAACATGCTGAGCTGATCTTCATCGCCGTGGGCACGCCGGCCGATGAGGATGGCTCTGCTGACCTGAGCCACGTGCTCAATGTCGCTCGCCAGATCGCCTCGCACATGGAGGCCGATCGTACGCTGATCATCAAATCAACGGTGCCGGTCGGCACGGCGGATCAGGTGCTCGCCGCAGCCAACAGTGAACTGCAGCGACGCGACAAAACCGCTTTGAACGTGCGCGTGGTCTCCAACCCTGAGTTCCTCAAGGAAGGCAGCGCCCTCGCCGATTGCATGCGCCCCGACCGGATCATCGTCGGTACCCGCGACGAAGCGGCCCGCGAGCAGATGAGCGAGTTGTACGCGCCGTTCTGCCGCAACCACGAAAAATTGATGTTCATGGACAACCGCAGCGCCGAGCTGACCAAGTACGCCGCCAACGCGATGCTCGCCACGCGTATCAGCTTCATGAACGAACTGGCCAACCTCACCGAACTGCTCGGTGCCGATATCGAAGCCGTGCGCAAAGGCATCGGTTCTGATCCGCGCATCGGTTACCACTTCATCTATCCGGGCTGCGGCTTCGGTGGCTCGTGCTTTCCCAAGGATCTGCGCGCCCTGCTGCACACCGCCGAACACAACGGCATGCCGCTGAAATTGCTGCGCAGCGTCACCGACGTCAACGACCTGCAGCGGCACATCCTGTTCAGCAAACTCAAAGCGCAATTTCCGCAAGGCCTGGCCGGCAAGTCCATCGCCATTTGGGGTTTGGCGTTCAAACCGAACACCGATGACATGCGCGAAGCCCCGAGCCGTTATCTGATGGATGCACTGTGGGCCGAAGGCGCCAGCGTGCAGGCCTACGACCCGGAAGCGATGTCCGAATGCCGGCGCCTCTATGGCTACCGCAACGATCTGCACCTGTGCGCCACCCGCGACGACACCCTTGAAGACGCCGATGCATTGGTGATCTGCACCGAGTGGAAAAACTTCCGCGTGGTCGATTTCGAATTGCTCGCCGAAAAGCTGCGCTCGAAAGTCATCGTCGATGGCCGCAACCTCTACAACCCGGAACACGTCGCCGCCGCCGGCCTGCACTACAGCGGCATCGGCCTGCGCCATATCGCGCCCGAAGGACCACGGCCATGAAGGTGCTGGTCACCGGTGCGGCCGGTTTCATTGGCGCTCATTGCGTATTGCGGCTGATGCGCGACGGCCACTCGGTGGTCGGCCTGGATAATTTCAACAGCTACTACGACCCGCAACTCAAGCACGACCGCGTGCAATGGGTGCGCGAGCAGGTCGGCGATTTCCAGCTCGCGACGGTTGACCTGGCCGATGCCGCAGCCGTCGACGCGCTGTTTGTCCGTGAACGCCCGCAGGTGGTGATTCACCTCGCGGCGCAGGCCGGGGTGCGTTATTCGCTGGAAAATCCACGGGCGTATCTGGACAGCAACCTCAATGGTTTCCTCAACATTCTGGAGAGCTGCCGGCATCACCCGGTCGAGCACTTGATCTACGCCTCGTCGAGTTCAGTGTACGGCGCCAACCAGCACACGCCCTACTCCGTGAAGGACGGCGTCAATCATCCGCTGTCGCTGTACGCCGCCACCAAAAAAGCCAATGAACTGATGGCGCACAGCTACAGCCATCTATTCGGCATTCCCTGTACCGGCCTGCGCTTTTTCACCGTGTACGGCCCTTGGGGCCGGCCAGACATGTCGCCGATCCAGTTCGCCCGGGCAATCAGCGAAGGCGAGCCGCTGAAGCTGTTCAATTACGGCGAGCATCAACGCGACTTCACCTACATCGACGACATCATCGAAAGCATTGCCCGCCTCACCGATCGCCCACCACAAGCGCAACCGCAGTGGGATCGCGAGCAGCCTGACCCGGCCAGCAGCATGGCGCCGTGGCGACTGTTCAACATCGGCGGGCAACACCCGGTCGAGCTGAAAACCTATCTGGCGCTGATGGAAAAACACCTCGGCCAGAACGCCATTGTCGAGCTGTTGCCGCTGCAACCGGGCGACGTGCTCAACACCTGTGCCGACGCCAGCGATCTGGCCCAGGCCACCGGGTTCCAGCCACGCATAGAGCTGGACGAAGGACTTGGACGCTTCATCGCATGGTTTCGCGATTACTACCCGACTGCCTATCGCCCACGCGCCGCTCGCGGCTGAACATCAGCGGAGGACTTTATGACTGGACATGAAAAAGGTGTACCGATCCAACAACTGCAGCGTGATAAACGCATGGATCCGGAACAACGAATGCGCCTCGATGCAGCGATTCACCGTCAGGGCCGTGGCTGGTTCACCGGCCGTGACGGCGGTCGCCCATGGCAACTGTCGCGCACCAACCGCGTGGTTGCCTGCCTCGGCGCGCTGATGATTCTGCTGCTGATTTCGCCGCTGCTGCTCGGGCTGGCGCTGGCCATCAAGTACTCCAGCAAAGGCCCGGTGATGTTCGTGCAGAAACGCACCGGTTATCGCGGTCGCAAGTTCGGCATGTACAAATTCCGCACCATGGTCGCCAACGCCGAAGAATTGAAAGAGTCGCTGCGCCACCTGAACAAGCACGGTGCCGACGCCATCGACTTCAAGATTGATCAGGATCCACGCATCACCGGTATCGGCGGTTTTCTGCGGCGCACCAGCCTCGATGAACTGCCCAACCTGATCAATGTAGTGACCGGCGACATGCGCCTGGTCGGCCCGCGTCCGACCTCGTTCAACGCCTATCGCTACAAGGACAGTCACCTCGCCCGTCTGGCGATTTATCCCGGAATGACCGGCCTCTGGCAGATCTCCGGGCGCAGCAACATCGACTTCGACCAGCGCGTTGAGTTGGACCTCAGCTACATCGCCGAGCAGAGCCTTTTGCTTGATCTGAAGATTCTGTTGAAAACCCCCTTCAAAGTATTCAGCGGCCACGGAGCAAGCTAATGGACGGTTCAACCAACAAAAGCCTGAGCATTGCCAACCCCAGCGAATCGAACCTGACCTCGACCGTGCTGGATCTTGATCTGCGGATCCTGTTCCTGACCGCCGCCAACCCGGGCGCCGGCACCACCACCAGTGCGTTGGCGCTGGCCAGCCAGTTGGCGCAAATGAGCAGCGGCCAGGTGCTGCTGGTCGACGCCAGCCAGTCGGCGAGCAATCTGACCCAGCAGCTGAACCTGAGCAAAGAGCGCGGCCTGCGTGACTTGCTGTTCAACCCGGACAACCCGCCGCTGTTGCAGGACTGCGTGGTGCAGGTCTCAAGCCTGCCGTTCCACGTACTGCCGAATGGCCGGCCGATCCGCACCATGGAGCACCTGACCGCCGAGCGTCTGAGCCCGTTGCTTGATCAACTGGGCAGCCAGTATCGCTTCGTGGTGATCGATGGCGACGCGGTGTATTCCGCCGCCGACACCCTGGTGATCAGCACTCAGGTCGATGGCGTGGTGTTTGTGGTTCGCGCTGAAGACACCCGCTGGGAAGTCGCTCAGGCCGCCGTGCAACGGCTGACGCAGGCTGGCGCGAAAGTGGTCGGCAGCGTGTTCAACCGGCGCAAGTACTACATGCCCAAATGGCTTTACAAAAACCTGTAAGCAACCGCGAAGGATGACGCCATGAACGCCAAAATGCTTGTCCTGCTGTTGCTGCCGCTTGCGGGTTGCTCCAGCAATTCTGAAACGCAAAACATGCCGGTGAATATCCTCACCGCCGCGCCGGCCAACGCCCAAGCGACGGATATGCCGAAGATCGAGCAAACCCTGCGCCCGCAGGATGTGCTCGACGTAATCTTCCATATCAGCACCAGTGGCTCGGACGCTTACCGCGTGCAGTCGGGTGACCAGATCGGCCTGAACTTCACCGCCGCCAGCCAGCTCAACGGCAATCAACTGGTGCTGCCCGATGGCAGCATCGAACTGCCGGGCGCCAACACTTCGGTGAAAATCGCCGGGCTGACCAGTGATCAGGCTCGCGAAGAAATCCAGCGTGCCTATCAGCGCAAACAACTGTTTCAGCCCAACCGCAATCAGTTGACCGTGCAGATCATCAGCCCGCTGACCAATGAGCAGAATCTGAAAAGCGCGCTGAACCATCCGGCCACCGGCATGAGCCGCGAGATCACCGTCGGCACTGACGGCTACGCGAGTTTCCCGGAAATCGGTGCTGTGCCGCTGCAAGGCATGACCGTCAATCAACTGGAAACCTTCCTCAACAAGAAGTACGCGCAACTGCCGGGCCGGATGACCGTGGACGTGCTGCTGAAATCCACCGCCGGCAACGAAATCTATGTGCTCGGCGAAGTCGGCCAACCGGGTTCCTACCCGATCCGCCGGCCGGTCTCGGTGCTTGAAGCGCTGACCCTGGCTCGTGGCACCAACGTCAAGGCACGCCTTGATTCGGTGGTGATCATGCGCCGCAACGGTAATCAGGTGCAGGCCGTGCGTTACGACGTCGAGAAGGCCCTGTCGGGCGAGGCGCCGCAAATCGCCTACCTGCAACCGGACGACATGCTCTACGTGCCGAAAACCAAACTGGCCAGCGCCGGCGAACTCGCCCGTCAACTGGCCGACGTGGTGCTGTTCCAGGGCGTCGGGTTCAGCTTCGGCTACCGCGTCGACAACAAAGACAGTGACAGCAACTAACTCTCAGGTGACCGACATGAATCCAAAGGAAAACTACCTGCACGAGTTCTTCAGGATCTTTTTCGCCAACAAGCAACTGGTGAAACGGGTCTTCCTGATCTTTGCAGTGATCGCCCTGCTCCTGCCGCTGTTGCTCAAACAGAGCTTCGATATCACCGCGCAGGTGATCGTGCAGTCGAAAAAACTCTCCCAGGGTGACGCCACCACGTCGCTGACGGTGGACAACGCCACGTTCATTCCGCCGTCGCTGGCGGACATGGAAACCGAGAGCAATATCCTCCGTTCGCCGGCGCTGATCCGTCAGACCATCAGCGAACTGCGCGACAAGGGCGAATACACGCCTTCGCCGGGCATGTTCAGCAAACTGGTGGCCGATCCGTTCAAGCGCTACGTCAGTTCGCCGCTGCGCCAGTACGTGATCAACCCGGTGCGCAACATGCTCGGGCTGGAGACCGATCCGGTGCGTGACACCGCGCTCGACGCCCTGACCCAGCAAGCCATCGACAGCCTGAAAATCGAGACGCTGCCAGGTTCCAACGTGATCTCGATCATCTACAGCTTCCCTGATCCGCATCAGGGCACGACGTTTGTCGCCGCCCTCTTGCAGAACTATCTGGTCAGCCGTCAGGCGCTGCAATCGATCGACTTGCCGCAGTCCTTCTATGAATCGAAAAAGCAGCTCTACCAAGTGCGTCTTGATGGCCTGGAAGGTAACCGTCAGGCCTTGCTGGAAAGCGTCGGCGCGTCGGATCCGAAGGAAGAAATCACCTTCCGCCTCAACGCGATCAACACCGAAGAGCAGGCGCTGAACCTGTATCAGGATCGCCTGCTGCAGAGCCAGCGCTGGCTCGAATACCTGAAAACCGCACTGGCGGCCGCGAGCACTAACAAGCTCAACGACTACACCTTCCCCTACACCTTCACCACCACCGTCGACAACGTGGCGTTCGAAGATCGGGAGATCAAACAGATGGGCGAGCAACTGACCACTCAGGTCAGCCGCTACATGAATGATCTGGCGGTGTTCCAGCCTGGCAGCGAGCCGATGCTGCTGACCCGCGAGCAAATCGCCCGCACCCGTAGCCAGTTCCTCAAAGTGGTGAGCAACCGCATTCAGGAACGCACCAACGATCTGGCGGTGGTCAAGCAGGTGATCGATCAGAAAACCGCGCGCATCGCCCAGTTCAAGAACCGCATCCACGAGTTGCAGCAGACTCAGAGCAAGCTGCGGCAGATGGACACCGAGATCGATGCGCTGCACGCCGCGTTTTCAACCTACGCCCAGCGGTTCGCCGAAAGCAGCACCACCCGTTCGCTCAGCGACGACCTGTCCAACGCCCGGGTGCTCAGCCCGCCGTTCGAACCGACCGAAGCGGCGTTCCCGAAACCGGGCCTGATCATTCCATTCGGCATGCTCACCGGGTTGCTGTTGGCGATTGCCTTCGTCTACGTGCGTGAGTTCTTCGATCACCGCTTCAAACACCCGGCGCAAATCAGCCACGAGCTGGGCATTCCGGTGCTGTTGGTGATCAACGACCAAAACGTGCTGCCGAGCAATCCGCACAAGAACTGGACCGTACCAAGCTTCCTGCACTGGGTGCGCAATTGAGCAGCGCATCCGCCCCGAATACCGCGCTGCCGATCATTCATTTGCTCAGCAGCAGCGGTTTCTATGGGGCCGAGCGCATGTTGCTGGATCATTGTCTGGCGACGCCGGGGCAGCATCAGGTGCTGTTCCTCGACGCGCCAGCAGAACTGATCGCGCGCTTTCGCGAGGCCGGGGTCGACTGTCGCGGTTGTGCCGGACTAGCGGAATTACTGCAGCACTTGCGTCAGCGTCGCGCGGAAAAACCGTTGCTCAATACGCACAATTTCAAAGGGCTGTTGTTCGGTTGGGTTGGCGCGACGCTGTTGCGCCTGCCGTTGGTCATCACCCAACACGGTTTCACACCGCGCAGCCGCAAGCAGAAGTTTTACACCTGGCTCAGCCTGCAACTGTGCCGCACGGCGTCGGTGGATCGGGTCGTCTGCGTGGCGGAAAGCATCGCCACGCTGCACCGTGAGGCCAGCGTGCGCGCGGATAAATTGCAGGTCATTCCCAACGGTTTGCCGGCGGCTGCGGCGATGGTGCCGGATGCCGATCGGCAACGCTGGCTGGCCGGTTACGTTGGCCGTCTGAGCAGTGAGAAAGGCCCTGATCTGTTTCTCGACGCGCTGATTCCGCTGTGTCATCAACATCCGCAACTGGATGCGGTGATGCTCGGCGACGGCCCGGAACGCGAGGCGTTGCAGGCGCGGATCGACAACGCCGGGTTGCAGCAACGCATTCGTTTGCCGGGTTATCAGACGGCGATGCAACCGTGGTGGCAGCAACTCGATGCACTGGTGATCAGCTCGCGCACCGAAGGCACCCCGATGATTTTGCTCGAAGCCATGCAGGCCGGGGTGCCGGTGGTGGCGTTCGCTGTCGGCGGGATTCCCGACGTGCTGGAACACCGGCACAACGGTTTACTCGCGACACCGGCCGATTGCGCCGACCTCAGCCGTCAGCTCGAGACCTTGCTGAGCGAGCCGAAACTGGCCCGGCAGCTGCGCGACAACGCAAAACGCACGCAACAGGATCGCTACGACCTCAAGGCCCTGGCCGAACGCTGGTCGCAGCTGTACATCCGCACGGCACGGGAGGCACGCGCATGATTTTCCCGCTCTCGATCGTCAGTTTGCTCGGTCTGGTCTGCATCGCTTTGCTGGCCAGCCCTTATCCGTTTCTGGCGCCGGGAGTGGTGCTCGGCCTGGTCGGTTTTGCGGTGCTGTACCGCAAGCCGACCTGGGGCCTGCTCGGCATTGCTGCACTGGTGCCGTTCGAAGGTTTCTTCAAGGACAGTTCGTTTTCCGGGAGTAAATTGCTCGGTGCCGGGCTGGCAGTGATTTTGATGCTGCAACTGGCGCTGCACCAGATTCCTTCGGAGCGCCTGCGCAGCAATATCTGGCGCTACCTGATCTGGTTCATGGTTCTGTACTTTTTGAGCATGCTCAACACCGATGATCTGGGCATGTCACTAGGGCATCTGCGTGAACTCAGCGTCGGCCTGATTCTGTTTGTCATTACCCTGTTGATCGGTCGCGACCTTAATCTCGACCTGTTCGCCCGACTCGTCACCCTTGCCGTCAGCACCACCTGCGCGATGGCGATGTTCTCGGCCAAATTCCAGGATCAGGGCCGCGCGGCGGGCCTGCTCGAAGATCCCAACGCTTTCGCCATGCTGATTGCCTTCGCGGTGCCGATGGGTTTGCTGCTGGTGATACGTAGCCCGAACCTGCTGCACCGGTTGTTCTGGGGCGGTTGCTGCCTGCTGTTGCTGGGCGGCATGACCAAAACCGAATCGCGCTCCGGGCTGGTGGTGTTGGCACTGAGCTTGTTGATCGGCTGCTGGCACTACCGTTCGCAACTGACCCACGTTCGTCCACGGCACTTGGGTTTTGCCATGCTCGGCGCGGCCATTGTGATTCCGCTGGCGATCTACGCGATGCCGGCCGGTTACATGGCGCGCATCCAGTCCTTGAGTATTCTCAGCGCCGGTTCCAAGGCGCAGGACGAATCCCTCGGTCGCCGTGCTTCGTACATCGTCGTTGGCAGCCAGATGATCCGCGAGAACCCGCTGCTCGGCTCCGGCCCCGGCACCTTCCCGCTGCATTACGCGACCACCGGTTACGCCAAGGCGTTTTCCGCCAACCGCAAAATCGGCGACTTGTACCGTCGCGCACACAACACCTATCTGGAGATTTTCAGTGAACTCGGGGTGCCTGCCGGGCTGTTGTTTGTCGGCATGCTTGCTCTCGGTCTATACAACCTGATTCGCGCGCGGGCGGCGTGGATGCTGCGCCGCGATGCGTATCAGGCGGATCTGATGACCCATCTCGGTGTGAGTTTTCTGTCGCTGACGCTGTTCCTGATGTTCCTCAGCGCGCCGAACCAGAAATACGTGTGGATCATGCTCGCGCTGACCAGTGTCCTGCGTCTGAAAGCCGACCAAGCAGCGCTGACCACGGAGGCCAGAGCATGAGCCGGATCAGCATCGTCATTCCGATGTTCAACGAGGCGCGACACATTGGCCGCACCTTGCTCGCCGCGCAGAAAGCTGCGTTCGCCGCCAATATCGATTGCGAACTGATCGTGGTCGACAACGGTTCGACCGATGAAGGCCCGCACATCGCCCGCCAGTTTGGCGCGACGGTATTGGTCTTGCCGGGCTTGTTGATCGGCGCGTTGCGCAATCGCGGCACCGCGGTCGCCAGCGGTGAATGGCTGGCGTTTATCGATGCCGACATTGAAATGCCGGAAGACTGGTTGAAGCCGCTGTTCGAATTGGAAGCTAGCGGCCAGGCCGATGTCTTTGCGCTGGATCTGCACACCCCCGCCGAGGCGCCGTGGTACGCCACCGCGTGGCAGCGGCGCACCTTGCGCGTGTCGTCGCAGACTTCGCACGCCGTCGACTGGCTGCCCAGCGCAAACCTGTTGATGCGCCGGCGCTGGTTCGACAAGGTCGGTGGCTTCAACGAAACCCTGCGCACCGGCGAGGACAAGGAGTTCACTTTGCGCTTGCATGAACAGGGCGCGCGCCTGCTCTCGATCAACAACAGCGTCGCCTTGCACTGGGGTTACGAGATGAATTGGCGCGAGTGGATGGGCAAGGAATTGTGGCGTCAGGGCAGTCATCTGCAACTGCTGCGTACCCACGGTTTCAGCCTGCGCTTGCTGCGTTTTCCGATGCTATCGCTGTTCGTATGGTTGCTGGATTTTCTGGCGATTTCGGCGCTGCTTGATGGCTTCCCGCATCACGCGGCGATCATGGTCGCCATCACCAGTCTGCCGGGTTTAGTACTCAGTCTGCGCCAGAGCGCCAAACACCACGATATCGGCCTGACCCTGCAACTGTGGGGCCTGCACTGGGTGCGCCTGCACCTGGCCGGCGCCGCGTTCATTTTGAGTCTGTGTCATTGGAACGCCAGGAGGCCTGCCCGTGGCTGAATTCATTTTCTGGATGTGCCTGTTGCTGCCGGTCTACGCCTACGTCGGCTACCCGCTGCTGCTGACGCTGGTCGCGCCGCTGTTTCCGGCCTGGCGGCACACCCCGGCGCCGCCGCTGAATGTCAGCATCGTGATTGCGGCGCACAACGAGGCGCGGCATATCGAGCACAAGTTGCGCACGTTGCTGGCGCAGGACTATCAGCCAGCAAACCTGCAAATCATTCTCGCCAGCGACGGTTCGACCGACGACACCGTGGCCTGCGCACACAAAGTCGTTGACCCGCGCATCACCGTCCTCGACCTGCCGCGCCAGGGCAAAGCCGCGACGCTGAACGCTGGCGTAGCGCTGAGCACTGGCGACATTCTGGTGTTCACCGATGCCGATAACCAATGGTCCCGGGAAACCCTCGGTTATCTGCTTGCGCCGCTGAGTGATCCGCAGGTCGGCGGCTGTGCCGGGCACATGGTCATTCCGGTCACCGGCGGCGGCTTGAGCGTCGGCGACAGCCTCTATCGGCATTACGAAGGCTGGTTGCGCCGGGTCGAGAATCGCACCGGTTGCATGGTTTCCGCCGACGGCGCCCTGCTCGCCTTGCGCCGCGAGTTGTTCCAGAACGTGCCGGCCGAGGTTAACGACGATTTCTTTATCAGCACCTGCGCACCGGTCGCGCACAAACGCATCGTCTATGTGCCGGAAGCGCAAGTGATCGACCACGGTGTCGATGAAGCAGACAAACAATTCCGGCGCCGTCAGCGCGTCACCGTCGGCGGTTTGCAAAGCCTCGCGCAACGTCGTGAGCTGCTCAATCCGCTGAAATATGGCCTGTATTCGATTGCGCTGATCAGCCACAAACTGATCCGCCGACTGGCGCCGATCCTCTTGTTGCCACTGCTGCTGAGCAACTTCTGGCTGTGGCAAGAACACGGTTTCTACCGCCTCGCCCTGATCGCGCAACTGATCGGCTACGCCATCGCGATTGCCGGGCTGCTGGATTCGCAACACCGTTTGCCAAAACCCTTCCGCCTCGCTGCGTTTCTGCTGGTCACCCTCGCCGGGATGAGTCTCGGCCTGTGGCAGTTCCTGCGCGGTCAGCGGTATGCCCAGTGGAATCCCGAACAGAACCGTTAAAAGGACTGAAGCCATGGCGATCAAACAACTGCTAAAACGCACCAGTGGCTGGCTCTATCTCAACTCGTCGATGGGCCGCAACCAGTTGCACGGCGCCGGGGTGATTTTGATGCTGCACCGGGTGCTGGCCAACGACCTCGCCGCCAACCTGCCGCACCGCAATGAACTGTGCGTCGGGCCCAAGGCGTTCGAGCATTTGCTGGTGTGGCTGCGCAAGCATTTCGATTGTGTGCCGCTGATGGAAATCCTTCAGCCCAACTCGCTGCGCACCGAGCGCCCACGCGTGGCGCTGACCTTCGACGATGGCTGGCGCGACAACGCGGTCAACGCGTTCCCGCTGCTGCAAAAACATCAGGTACCGGCGAGCATTTTCCTCTCCACCGATTTCATTGGCAGCCGTCAGCGTTTCTGGTGGGAAAGCCTCGGCGAAACCCTGTGGGGCAGCCACGGCGAAAAGGCGCGGATGCATTTGATCGAGTGCCTCCAAATGATGCATCACCCCTTGCCGGTGATGCTCGATGACATTGATGTCGATCGCCGCAGCCTGGCGTTGCTGCACTACCTGCAAGGGCTGAAGTCGCTTGACCCGAAGGAGCTGGAAAAGCTCACCGACGAATGCCCAACGGAATCGCAACCGCAAGCGCTGGACTGGCATCAAGTCCGCGCGCTGGAAGCTTCGGGACTGGTGCGTTTCGGCCCGCACGGCGCCAGTCATGCGATCCTCACCGGCCTTGATGATCAGCGCCTGAACGAAGAAATCAGCCGCAGCCGCAATGCCTTGTACAACGGCTGCAACCGGCCACTGCCGGTGTATTGCTACCCCAACGGCGACAACGATGAACGCGTGCGCGAGCAGATTGCCAATCACGATTATCCGTTCGCGCTCGGCACCGGCACCGGTATCTATCGCGGCGAAGGCGAACCGTTGAACCTGCCGCGTTTCGGCGTCAGTCAGCGCACCGCGCGCAATCCGGAATTGTTGTCGTGGCGGATTTTTCGCGGGGCGCGGCCATGAGCCGAGGCACCTACCTCAAACATCTGGCGCTGAGCATGGGCACCAAACTGGCGATGATCGCCCTGCGTTTGCTGCGCAACGTGCTGCTGGCGCGGATTCTCGGGCCAAGTGAGCGCGGCTTGTTTGCGCTGCTCAGCACCCTGCCCGACTTGATCAGCGCCGCCACCAGTGGCGGGCTCAATTCGGCGGTGGGTTTTCAGGCGGCCAAGCAGCGGCCGATGGGTTTGTTGCTGAGTCAGGTGTTGGTGTTTGGCTGTTTGCTGGCGGCGCTGCTGACCTTGCTGGTCGTGGCGCTGGTATGGGAATTCGGCAGTGAACTGGATGTGACGATGCAGCTCGGTTTGCTCGCCTGGCTGTTGCTGCTGGCGGTGCCGCTCACCGTGTTGAAAAGCGGTTTGCTGACGTTGCACAACGCCTCGGGTGGCGTGGTCGCGTTCAATGCCTTGCGTCTGGTCGAATCGCTGGCGCCGCTGCTGCTGTTTCTCGCGCTGTTCTGGATGTGGAAAAGCGCCGCCCTCGAAGCCGCGCTGATCAGTTGGCTGGCCGGGATCAGTCTGGTGGTGCTGGCCGGTTGGGTCTGGCTCAAACGCGCGCAGCCGTTACAGCTGCAATGGGATCGCGCCAGCCAGAAAGAACTGCTGCGCTATAGCGCGCGCAGTCATCCGGATCTGCTGTTCCAGCAGGTGATATTGCGCTCGGATTATCTGTTTATCGGCGCCCTGCTCGGCAGCACCGCCCTTGGTCATTACGCAATGGCCAGCGCCGCCGCCGAACTGCTGCTGATCGTCCCGGAAGCGGTAACCACGCCGCTGATGAAACGCCTGCTGCAACAGGACGAAGGCATGGACAAGGTCACGCCGCTGGCCCTGCGCCTGACCGCGACGGTGATGCTCGGCGCGTGCCTGACCATGGCGGTGATTGGCGAATGGCTGATCGTCACGCTGTTTGGTGCGGTGTATCAACCGGCCTATCCGGCGCTGCTGGCATTGCTGCCGGGGCTGTTGGGCCTGTGCTACGCAAGCATTTTGCGCCTGGACTTGCTCGGTAAAAATCGCCCCGGCACGGTGTCGATGCTGATGGGTTTGGGCGCGCTGCTGAACCTGGCGCTGAACCTGGTGATGATTCCGGCGTACGGAATTGTCGGCGCGGCGGCGGCTTCGTCGATTGCGTATCTGGCAGTGACGGTGGCGATGCTGGTGCTTTATTGCCGCTTGAGCGGCGTGCCGTTCTGGCAAACCCTGATCATCCTGCCGCGCGACGTCACACCGATGTGGCTGATGCTGCAACGGCGGAAAACCGCATGAAAGGCCTGGCCCTGCTGCTTGGTCTCGGCCTGTCGCTGGACGCCTTTGCGGCGTCGATGCGCTGGGGCGAGATTCGCGACGGCAGCCTGTATCTGCAAGCGGATCGTCCGGACACGGTAACCGTGCGCTGGACACCGGCGTGGCAGGCTGAGGCCAATGAAGAACATGTGTATTTGCTCGATGGCCAAGGCAAGTTGCAGGGTGATCGGTTTATCAAAGCCAGTGAAACCCGTGGCAGTCAGAGCTGGCCGTTGTTGCCCGGCGCGGCGAGTTATCGACTGGAAATTCCCGGCTACAGCTTCCGCAATTACCGCGTCGAACATGACGAGCGCACGGTGGCGTTGTTCGCCCCAGCGAAAGTGCATTTCAGCGCCGATACGCACAATGGCGACGAGTTGTATTTCAAAGTCGCAGCGGGCGAGCACGCAGTGCTGGCCGGCAAGTTTCATGGCGGCGTCAGCGGTTTGCAGGCGCAGCGCGTTGGCGATGATCAACAACTGACACTGGCGCTGAAACCTTATCGCGCTTATTGGCAGTTCGATCAGGTCGCCCTGCCCGTCAGCGAGCGCGAACAGGTCTGGCGCCTGCGTTTGCAAGGCAGCGGCAAAGCAGCGTTCTGGCTGGATGGCACGGCCAACCTGTTTGCGCAGAATCCGCAGCAACTGAAGCCGCTGCGCGAAGACGCCGGGCACACCCGTTTGACCCTGCACGACAAAGTCCTCGGGCGCACGCCGGATCTGGGCATCGCCCTGCCCTACGTGATGCCGCCGCCGGCCAGTCACGCCGTGCTGGACGCGCTGAAACCGACCGCTGCGAGTTACTACAGTTTTGTCGATGTGACGGCGAAGAACCCGCATTTCGAAGACGCGTTCCGAAAGGTGTATCAGGATCGTTTCGGCATCAAACAGGACATCACCTTGCTTGCCGGCAGTCAGCGACAGGCGGATCTGCGCGCCGATGTGCAGAGCAACAGCGGCCTCGATGCGTGGCTGGCCAGCACCCGAGCGCTGGGCGGCAAAGGCACGCATTACATTGGTTTTGCCGATGAGCCGAATCTCAACTATTCGAGCTACGCGCAGTATCAGGCGATTTTCGCCAGCATGGCTCGGCAGGTGCGCAGCGATCCAGCGAATGCCAAGGCTGGTGTGCGCATTGCCATGCCGGCCAGTTCGCGACTGGTCAACGGGCCGTTCGCCGACAACGCGGCGGATAAACGCGGGATCGACTGGGCGCGGCGCTTGCTTAGCGAATCAGGCGATCAGGTCGATGCGCTGGCGTGGCACGAATGGATGATTCGCGACCTGCTCGCCACGCGCGTTTATCGCGACAGCGTGCGTCGCGCCGCCGACCTGGTTGGCCTCGACAGCAAAGGTCAGCCGCGCAAGGCCTTGCTGCTCGATCAGACCAATATGTCCAGCGGCTCCAGCCTCAGCCCCTACGATCAGGAAACCCACTACGCTTCGCTGTGGTGGGCGTCGGTGGTGATCAACGCCTCGCAGGACGGCTTGTTGAGCATGCTCAACTGGTTCCAGGCTGCCGATGAGCCGCAATATCCCAAGGGCATGCTGCGGGTCTCGGCGGATGAACAACGTTTCGAGTTGAAACCGGTCGGCCTGGCGCAGCAGTTTATCGCCCAGCATTGGCTGCATCAGGTGCTGTGGCTGGAAAACGATTCCTTTGAAGTCGATGTGCTGGCGATGGCCGGCGACGATCAGCGTGGCTTGCTCGGGGTGAACAAGGGCACACGCCTGCAGCGCATGGAACTGAGCGGCGCCAAGTGCCCGCTGCACAACGGCGCCTTGCGCTACTTCGGCACCGACAACCGCAGCCGCGACGCACCGTTCACCTGCCGCGATGGACGCGTCAGCTTTGATCTGCCAGGCCAGACCCTGTTTGCACTGAGCTGGATCGCGTCATGAAGCCAATTCCGAACATTCATGAGAAAGGCCAGGCGAACTTTAACCCCGATGTGATTGAGCTTTTGTGGCGAGGGGATTTATCCCCGTTCGGCTGCGCAGCAGTCGTCGCTTCTTATCCTGTTAAAGCGAGGCCGCTTCGCAGCCCAACGGGGATAAATCCCCTCGTCACAGGAGTTCTCTCAACAATTAGGGTCGCTGCGCCGAAAGGTTCAGGAGCACACACCATGGGCATCGTCAGCAAACTCAGCGAGCACATCAAACAAAAAGGCCTGCGCGCCACTTTGGCGAAAGCCTGGAAACACTACGTTTTTTCCCATCAGGAACTGCTGTGGATGGAGCGTGATCTGGTCAGCCCGGTGCCGCCGCACAACCTCAAACCCTACCCGCCATTGCAGGTAGTGAAGATCACGCCAGACAACGCCAGCGCCTTCGCCCGCAACTTCGGTGACCGCGTCGGCACCATGGCTGAACTGGCCAACGAAGGCCACACCGGGCACATGCACCTCGACGATCAAGGCGCTGCCGTGGCGTTTATCTGGGGCAGTTCGCGGGACTATTTCGACCGGCATTACTACGGCTGTCTGTTCCCGGTGAAACCCGGCGAGTTCTTCGAGTTTGGCGGCGAGTTGACCCGCAAATATTGGGGCACCGAGCTGTCGGTGGATCTGCAACTGGAGCTGTGGAAAGCCATGGCTGCACAGGGTTGCGACAAGGTCGTCGACGTCTGCGAATTTCACAATATCCCGGCGCTCAAGCTGCACCTGCGCATGGGCTATACCGAACAGGGACGGATCATGAATGTTTACACCTTGTTCAGTCGCTGGCGCTTCTACCGCGAAACCCGCTACAGCGGCTCGCGTCTGGACGCACTGCGCAAACCGTCCCGTCCACCCGTAACAGCAACGGCGGCCTGAGCCTATGGTGACGCGATTTGAATGGCGCACTTCACTGTGCGCCGCCGATTTCCCCGAAGCAGCGTATGAAGCGCTGCGTCTGCGGGTGACGGATCACACGCCGTTCAACAGCCTTGGTTGGTTGTGCGCGGCCGAGCAGGCCCTTGGTACGGATGAGCGTCTGCACATCCTGCTGGGTTGGGAAGCGGACGAATTGCGTCTGTGCCTGCCGCTGGTGGCGAGTCGCGAACGCTTTGCCGGCGTGCCGTTTCGGGTGCTGCATCACTTGGGTTATCCGCTGGCGGATCGCTTGGCGCTGCTGTCGTTGTTGGGCGCTGAGGACATGCGTCAGGCGCTGAATATGATTCGCCAACGTGTGCCCCACGCGCTGCTGCAACTCAATGAATTGTCCGAACCTGCCGGTGAAGAAAGTGCGCTCACCGAATGGATGGCGCACAGCTCGACCGGTGAACGACGGCTGAGTTGTCGAGTGCCGGTGCACCTGATCAGCGAGGCCGATCATCAGGAAGTCTCCGGTGATCCGCGCTACAAACTGCGACGGGCGCGCAAGCGGATTGCCGCGTGTGGCGCTGAGGTGCGCAGAATTACTCCCGATGCGATGAGCATGGGCCCGCTCTTGCAGACCATCAGCGAAGTCGAAGCGGTGAGCTGGAAAGGTGACGAAGGCGTAGGTATTTTTGCCAGCGAACCCAGTCGCCAATTGATCGAACGCGCGTTCATCGCCCTCGCCGGCCAAGGCCTGGTGCGGGTGGTCACGCTGGAGTTGAACGGGCGCTGCATCAGCTATCGCCTCGGCCTGCTGGAACAAGGTCGGCTCTACGATTACAACCTCGCCTTCCTGCCGCAATACGCCGATCTGGGCAGTGGCCGGGTGCTGCTGGAGGAATGGATTCGCTGGGGGCTCGACGATCACTGGCACTGGATCGATGCCTCGCGGGTCAGCCTGGAAAACTCCAGCCATCAACTGCACGAACGCATGACCGGACAACTGGAGCACTGGCGCTGGAGTTTTTATTCCTGGCGGCCGAGTGGTCTTGTCCTCGGTCTGGGCTTGCGCCTGTGGCATCGACTCAAGCCGCGCGTACAAGCCTGGCGGGCGCGGCGTGCCGAGCAAGCGAAACCTGTTTTGAAACCTGTCGCGATCACCACGGAGGGCGAACATGCCACGCCAAGTCATAGTCAACGCTGACGATTTCGGCCTCAGCCCGAACGAAAACGCGGTGATCTTCGCTGCCTTTCAGGCCGGGGCCATCAGTTCTGCCACGGCCATGGCCAACATGCCGGCGTTCGAAGCGGCGTGCGCGATGGCCCGGCATCCGACGTTGCAAGGCCGGGTTGGACTGCACTTCAACCTGACTTACGGGCGACCGTTGAGTCAGGCAATTCTCAAGCGCCGTACATTCTGCGACGACCATGGCGTGTTCGACCTGAGTCTGCCGCGCCATCGGTTGTGGCTCAGTCGCGAAGACCGAGAGGCGGTGCGTGAAGAATTGCAAGCGCAGTGGCAGCGTTGCGTCGATCACGGCGTGCGGCCGAGTCATATCGATTCGCACCAGCACGTGCACAACATCTGGCCGATCGGCGAGATCGTCGCGCGGTTTGCCGCGCATCAAGGTGTGCCGATTCGACTGGCGCGCAATCTGGGGCAAAACCTCAATCTGCCCAAGCGCGTGTTCAAGGGTTTGCTCAATTGGCGCTTGCAGAGTCTGGCTGGTGTGACGGCTGACTATGTGTGCACGCCGATCGACCTGCGCAATGACATTTCGCCGACCGACGGCGTGCTGGAAATCGTCGCCCACCCGACACAACTTGGCGGCGATTTTGGTGATGCTTATCTCAACCCTGACGAGTCCCTGAGCCGCGTGCTAGAGCAGCGTTTGACGGGCGTTCCACGGGTTTCCTATGCCGATCTGAACAAGGATTTTCTACGCGGTACCGCCGCACTCGATTGAGTTACATACCTTGCAATACTTTCGAAGATGGCACTTTGAAATGAACTGGCAAGGGTGATCTATACCCACAAAAGCGACATCCACAACACCGGGCTTCGGCCACGGAGGGCATCATGAGCTTTATCAAAAAACTACAAGAACGCATCCGCCAAAAAGGCTTGGGCCGCACCTTCGGCACGTTGTGGAAACGTTACGTGTTTTTCCATTGGGAACTGTTGTGGATGGAGCGTGATCTGGTTACTCCGGTGCCGCCGCACAAGCTGCGTCCCTACGAGGGCCTGAGCAAAGTCGACATTACGCCGGAGAATGCCGTTGCGTTCAGCAAACATTTCGGTGACCGCGTGGAGACCATGGCTGAGCTGGCGACCGAGGGTCACACCGGGCATATGTACCTCGATGCGGATGGGCATGCGGTGGGGTTTATCTGGGGCAGCATTCGTGACTATCACGACCGTCATTATTACGGCTGCACCTTCCCGGTGAAGCAGGGTGAATTCTTTGAGTTTGGCGGTGAGATGATCCGCACGTATTTCGGCAGCAGCCTCTCGGTGGACGTGCAGGTGGCGCTGTGGGAAGCGATGGCGGCGCAGGGTTGCAACAAAGTGGTGGACGTCTGTGAGACGCACAATATTCCGGCGCTGAAGCTGCACATTCGCATGGGCTATCACGAACAGGGGCGCGTGATGCACGTGTATTGCCTGTTCGGACGCTGGAAGTTTTTCCGTGAGACGCGGTATGAGGGCTCGCGGCTGGAACCGCTGCGTAAGCCAGGGCGGCCGGTGGTGAGTGCGGCGGCGCAGGCTTGATTCAGTTCCGGAATTTGTATCGGCACTGATGTCGTCATCGCGAGCAGGCTCACTCCTACAAGGGATCTGCTATGCGCTGAATACCAGTGTAGGAGCTGCCGAAGGCTGCGATCTTTTGACTTTGAAGATCAAAAGATCGCAGCCTTCGGCAGCTCCTACAGGATTTGTGTATGGCGCATAGCCAATGTGGGTCGACTCACTAAAGCATTCAGGCCTTGGTGGCAACCAAAGTAAAGCACATCGGCATCTGCGCCTCTTGATTCAAATACTGGTCATACACCTCTTCCCGGTTCGAGTGCGGATACTCCTTGAAATGCGCAATATTCAGCCCCGCCGCAATCGCGCCACTGAAAATATCCCCCAGCGTATGCACAAACCAATACGACTTCGCTGCCTGCTGCTCAACCTTGCCGACATACACAATCGGCTCTTCCTGCACAAACGGCTCGGTACGGAAATACGAACTGGCGAGCTGATACGGATCTTCCGCATCCGGATCAACCATTTCCAGAAACGGATGGGTTTCATAGATCACCAGTTTCCCACCCGGTTTCAGCGTCGAGACGACATGACGGAAAAACTCGCCAATGTCCGGCATCCAGCCGAACACGCCAATGGTGATCAGCGCCACGTCAAAACGGTTGTGCAAGGACGCCGGCAAATGATGGATATCGGTCTCGATGAACTCGGCGTTGTGTGGTGAACGGCGGTTCAGCTCACGCGCCTGATCAAGAAACGCCGCCGACTGATCGACCCCGACCACACTCCGCGCACCGTGGGCAAACAGCGACAGACTCTCGCGGCCATTGTTGCAGCACAGCTGAATCACATCCTTACCATCGACCTCCAGCAACCCGCTCAAGGTCTCATCAAGACAAGAGAAATCCGCCTGCGCAACTTCGCTGAGCAAGTCCTGCCAGTCAGGCGAATCCTCATGATGGCGGGCGGAATCGTTCCACGCCTGTCGATTGCTCTCGATGGCGGTTTTGTTCTTAGGCACTTCCATGGCGCACTCCGGACGATGCTCGTGATTGAGCGAATCCGAGTCTAGATCACCCCGCCAATCGCGATTGTTGCAAACTTGTAAGCCACACCGTGTAGGAGCTGCCGCAGGCTCGGGCCGCGTTCGGACGATCTTTTGATCCTGCTTTTAAAGATCAAAAGATCGCAGCCTGCGGCAGCTCCTACAAATGAATTGGATCGTGCCTACAAATACCAACGATTTTTCAAGGTTTGATAGACGACTTGGCTGACTGCGCAAAAGTATCCACTTGGATACAGTCAAGCAATGGATTATCTTATTCAACAAACAGCAGCCTTCCAGGCTTGGCACCGTTCTATTCGAGACCTGCGGGCAAGAGTCGCCATCGCACGTCGCATCGATCGGGCCTCAACAGGAAATCTCGGCGATGTTAAATCGGTGGGTGATGGCGTATCGGAAATGCGCGTAGATGTGGGTGCGGGCTTTCGGGTGTATTTCACGATGCGTAACGGTGCAATCATCGTTCTATTGGCTGGAGGCGATAAGTCCTCACAGAGCGCAGACATCCGCCGCGCACAAAAAATGGCTAAGGAGGTTTAACCATGAGCCAGACTTTGACGAATTTCGACATGGCAGCACTGCTGGACAGTGACGAAGCGATAAGCGAATACCTGTCTCAGGTACTCGCAGACGGGGATAACGAAGAGTTTCTTCGTGCAATCGGCTATGTGCTTAAGGCACGCGGAATGACGCAGGTAGCCAAAACGTCAGGCATGGGTCGCGAGAGTCTGTACAAGGCGTTCGCGCCTGGTGCAAAACCGCGCTTCGACACGGTTTTGAAAGTTATGCATGCCCTCGGCATTGATCTTTACGCACAGCCGGGGCATGCGATCAATCACCCAGTCGCTTGAATGCAGACCAGCTATAGTTAATAGCCTTGGGGAATACCGCACTCGCAGGTGCCGCCATGCTGATGCTCGAACGGCTGTCGTTGATGGGTTGTCTGCTTGCTGCCACTCAGGCGCAGGCGCTGGACAGCAATTTTGTGTACTACGGGCCTAACCAGCCCTTTGCCCACCCTGCCCCGTATTCACTGAATGCGACGCCGCCGCGATCTTATGAAGAGGCGGCGCCGCAGGATTTTGTGGTGATCCCGGGTGACCATGAGTTCTACGATTCACAACTGCCGACGGTGGCGGATGCAACGGTGCGGGTGTTTATTCGCACGTACGATGCCGAGCGCGGGATTTATGTGAATGACGAGGTGCTGGATCCCGGTTGTTTGCTGGAGTGTTTGAGTCGGCAGCAGCACTGAATACCGAACGCCCACTGTAGGAGCTGCCGAAGGCTGCGATCTTTTGATCTTGATCTTAAAACAAGATCAAAAGATCGCAGCCTTCGGCAGCTCCTACATTGTGTACGGCCGCTACCACTGCCGTTTATCCGGGCGGGCCAGGCCGAGTTTTTCGATGCGGTAACGCAGCATGTCGCGGCTCAGGCCGAGCAAGCGCGCGGATTTGGTGACGTTCCAGTCGGTCTTGTCGAGCATCTTGCGCACCATATCGCGCTCCACCTCCGGCAGGTTCATAGATTCGGTATTGCTCGCCGGCCGTGGTTCGTAGTGCACCGGCGCTTCATGAATATGCAGCGGCGGCTCGTCGACCAGGCTCATGCACACATTAAGTTGATGCGCGGCAATCGTATCGCTCGGCGCCAGCAGCACAGTTTGCTCAAGCATGTTGCGCAGTTCGCGCACGTTGCCCGGCCAGGTGTAACTGAGCAGCAACTCCTCGGCCTGCTGGCTGAAATGCAGATTCGGTTTGCCGTAACGCTTGCCATGGCTGGCGAGGAAATGCCGCGCGAGCAGCAAAATATCGTCACCGCGCGCATACAAACGCGGCACTTTGATCGAAATAATCCGCAGCCGGAAAAACAGATCACGCCTGAATTTGCCCTGCTGCACCATTTGCTCAAGGTTGCAGTTGGTCGCGCTGATCACCCGCAGATTGACCTTGCGCTCCTTCACCGAACCCACCCGGCGAATCGTCCGATCCTCCAGCAATTTCAAAATCTTCGCCTGCAACAGCAGATCCATCTCGCCAATCTCATCGAGAAACAGCGTGCCGCCATCCGCCGCTTCCACCAGCCCGACCCGGCGATCCTTGGCGTCGGTGAACGCGCCCTTCTCATGCCCGAACAGTTCAGATTCCACCAGATTCGACGGAATCGACGCGCAGTTGAATTCAATGAACGGGCCTTTGCTACGCGGGCCGTCGAAGTGCAGCGCACGGGCCACCAGTTCCTTGCCGGTGCCGGTCTCGCCTTCGACCAACACCGGTGGCAGATCGGTGTTGGCCATGCGCCGTTCGGCGTCGAGCAACTGGCCGATGGTGTTTTTCAGATACTGCATCGGCGCCGAGTCGCCGATCAGCGCCTGTATCCCGGATTTCTGCGCCTCGCGCTCCTGATAGAACGACAGCGTGCGCTCCATCCGTTCAGTGGCCAGGGCCTTGTCGAGCAGCAGTTTGAGTTCCGCCAACGCGACCGGTTTGGTCACGTAATGAAAGGCGCCCTCCTTCATCGCCACCACGGCGTCTTCGACGTTGCCGTAACCGGTCATCATGATCACTTTGAGATCCGGCGCGCTGACGCGCAGCTTCTGGATCAGGTCGTGACCACTCATGCCCGGCAGCGAGTTATCCGTCAGGACGATGTCGGGCATAAAGCTTTCCAGTCGCTCCAGCGCGTCTTCGGCCGAATGGCAGACTGTCACCTCGAAGTCTTTGCGCTCCAGGTAGGTCTGAATATTCTCGGCCAACAGTTCGTCATCCTCGACCAGCAGAATGCTGTGTTCCATATTCCCCTCCCGATGCCACTTTGAAGTTGAGACTGACGCGGGTTCCTTCCTGCTCGCGGCTGGTCAGGACGACCGAACCTTGAAAACGCTCCATGATTCTTTTAACCAACGCCAGGCCAACCCCGAGGCCGCCCTGTTTGGTGGTGAAAAACGGTTTGAACACCAGCAGTTGCTGCGACGCGCTCATGCCCTTGCCGGTGTCGCTCAGGGTCATGCGCACGCTGTCCGGCTGCGGTGATTCGAATTCAATGCTGAGTACGCCGCCCTTGGGCATGGCTTCCAGAGCATTGGCAAACAGGCTATTGAGTATCTGCGTGAGCAGCACCTTCTGACTGACCACCGGCAAGCAATTTTGTGGACTGAATCGCACTTCAACGCCGTTACGCCTGATCAACGCATCGAAGGCACCCAACGTGTCCTCAACCGCCAGCACCAGATCCACCGCTTCGCCGTCGTCATTCATCGGCCGTAACGACACCAGCAGTTCGCGCACCCAGCGCGACATGCGGTCGACCTGACTGATGATGTCGCCGATATTGCGTTGCGCACCGGGGCTGGCGACTTCCTGAGCCAGTTCGGCGCTGGAGCGAATCGTCGCCAGCGGATTACGCAAACTGTGCGCCACCGCCGAAGACATCTCGCCCAGCGCGACAAAGGTTTCGTTGCTGATCAATTGCTGTTGTTGGCTTTGCAGCAATTTCGCCGCGCGCCGGACAATCCAGAACAAAGCGAGAAAAATGGCTGCACCACCGAAACACGTGGCTGCCCAGATCGAGGCGAAACCGCGATCGATGCGATCGACCAGATCCGACGGTTCCTTGTAGATCTCGACCATGGCAATGACTTTGCTTTTATCGGCATTGAACATCGGGATGTAGTTCTCGATGAACAGGTATTTCGGCTCGCGCAGCAGACGCTGTTCCGGACGTTCGTCGTCAATCTTGTGGTAGCTGGAGGACACCGGCACTCTCATCTCGAACGACTCGTCGAGTTCGTCGTCATCGTCGATGTGCACGCCGATCAGCTCGGCGTTGGTCGACCAGATCACCGTGCGATCCAGCGCATAAACGGTGGCCAGTAAAATGTCCGGCAAGTGTTCGACGTGATCGAGAAACTCGGTACGCGCCGACGCCTGTAACGCCGGATCAACATCGGGATAGTGGTTATCCTGGCGCGGGTCGAGCATCTCGCCCATCGTCCGGTTCGGATTGATTTTGGCGTGGCGCATCTCCGCCTCGCCGATGGCCTGAACAAATTGCGCGGTCAGCAGCGCGTCACGCTCGACGCTTTCGGTGACCACGAAGCGCGTGGAGATGTAACCGAGCCCCAGCGCCACGGCAGCAATGATGAAAAAACTGGCGAGCGTGAACCAGCGCAGCAGATCGAACTGCTCACGCCAGCCCTTGCCTGCGACCGATGCGTTCGGTGCAGAGGTTTTTTGTGCTTCCAGTCGCTGCATGGGAGTGCCCTGGAGTGTTTGTATCGAAGCGGTTACAGCCCTTAGTGTAGGTGGCTATGACCGCGACACACGGTTCAATGATGCTATTTTGCCGCTAGCGCATCTGACTCACTGTCGCGGCGCTATCGCCCGGTTTTACTGGCGTCAAGCCGCCGTCGGCCAAGCCTTTGGCAGACGTCTGCTGACGTTCGGTTTCGTCACTGAGGAAGTCGATGATCGACTGCGCCGACGCTTCGTCGAGGCGCAGGTTGGGCATCGGGATTCGCTCGAACTGTTCATACAGTTGCAGTGCAATCGGGTCTTTTTCCGCAAGCAAGCGATCCGGTTCACGAATCCAGCGATTCAGCCATTTGGGGTCGCGGTTGCGGGTTACGCCAATCAGGTCGGGGCCGATGTTGCGCATGCCGATGCCCTGGCCATCCTGCGGGCCGAGGCTGTGGCACGAGGCGCAGCGGGTGCGAAACAGTTCTTCACCGTTGCTCGGCGGGCGAATATCCGGGGCGTTCGCGTAGCTTTCTTCGATGCTCGGCTGCTTCCAGTTCTGCAAGGTGTTGGCCAGTTGATCGGCAAGAATCCACGGATTTTCGAATGGCGAAGCTTTCATCCAGCGCCCGGTGGTCTGATTGCCGACGATCAGGCTGAGGTTGTGATCCTTGCTGCGGCCGTTGTCGACACCTTCGATGAACAGCCCGAGTTTCTTGCGCAGGTCGGTGACGTCTTCGAATTCGCCGGTGAGAAACTTCCAGCCGGGGCCGACCTTGAAGCGTTGCGAATAGGCCTTGAGCACCTCGGGCGTATCGCTCAGCGGATCGATGCTGATCGAGTAGAAGAAAATGTCCTGCCCGACCCGATCGCCGAGCAGTTTCTGCACCTGGCGCAGGCGCGCGGTTTCCAGTGGGCAGGAGTCGCTGCACGAGGTGAAGATGAAGTTGATCACCACCACTTTGTCTTTGATCAGGTCATCGAAAAAATGCACCTGCTGACCGTCCTGATCGGTCAGCAGGGTATTGGGGAAATAGTCGCCACCCCACGGGGTGGCGGATTCGCTGGCCGCGGGCGGTTGGCCGACGCTGGCCTGATGTGCCAGCAGCACGCGGCTGCCGAGCACACAGACCACCAGCATCAGCACCAGGTGCATGCCCAGCGCGCGGGAACGCGGTGTGGGTGTTGGCATGACGGCGCGCTCGCGGTTCATTTTTTCACGGTCACTTGCGGGCCGAAGCCATCGCCGTTGCGGAAGGTTGGCAGCGCAGCGGAGTTGACGTAGCGCACGCCGTCCCAACTTGGCAGAGGCGTCGGCATCAACTGCAGTTGCCCGGGCTTCTCAAGGTCCCAACGCAGCAGCATCGAGTTGTCCTCATGCTGAGTGTTGTGACAGTGCTCCATGTACGTCCCGGCAAACTCGCGGAAGTTGATCGCCATCTCGACGCTGTCCAGCCCATCGTTTTCCGAACCGATGCGATAGACGTCTTTGCGCGCCCATTTTTCCCATTCAGGCGGTGCCTTGCCGCCGCGACTGAGGATGATCCCCTCCTCGAAGTGCACGTGCACCGGATGGCTCCAGCCCTTGCCGCCGGCCTTGATGTTCCACACCTCCAGGGTGCCGAATCCGGTGATCCCGGCGTCGGTCGGGCCGCTGGACAATTTGGTCGAGGCGTTGAGGCGCCTTGGATCCATGTGGAAGCCGAACCCGCCATCGGTCTTGACCGTCCACGGCGCTTCATCAGTGCCGTCGGAACGGCCGAAGGTGAAGGTGCGGTGACGGGCGTTGGCCAGCAGTGCTTTGTCGGCAGCGTTGTCGCGGTGAATCTTCAGCGGAATCATCACCAGCCCTTCAGCCTTGCCCGGTTTGGCCGGCTCGTAGGCTGCCGGATCCATCGCCAGATCCTGGCCGGTGTAGGCCTTGACGTTGAGCTGCAAGACTTTGCCCACCGCCGGATCGCCCTTGTCCCACTGCGGGCCTTTGCTGCTCTGCTTGATTACCGCGAGGTATTTCTCGGAGAGCACGTCGGCCAGCGAGATCACGTCTTTCGGCCCCTTGCCGTCGTCGTGGGCCTGCAAGTTGAGGAAGAACAGTTTGTCGCCGGGTTTGATGCCGTTTTTGGCGAAGTTGACGATGATGTCGAAGCGCTCGGCAATACCCTGGGTCGGCAAGATCGCGTTGTGGTTCTGTTTGTCGCCGTCGGCATCGAGATCCATCGAGCCGTCGAATGGCACGCTGTGCTCCATGATGTTGCCGTCGTTGGCGATCATGTGAAACGGCACGCGGCTGTACGACACGCCAGAGTTTTTCGGCCCTTGAAACTCGCCGCTGCTGCCTTTGATCTCACGCACCAGCGCCAGTTTGAAGTAACGCGACACCGAGCCGTTGAGGATGCGGAAACGGTAGCTGCGCGCACGCACGTCGAGGGTCGGTTTCCACTGCCAGTTGACCAGCACCTGATCGCCGAGGAAGCCGTCGGTGTTGAACGGGTTGAACCACAACTGGCCTTCCTGATCCCAGGCCTTGTCGGCGAACACCAGGTTGACGTCGTAGTCGCGGTTGCCCCACGGCAAGGCGCTGCCGCTGGGCAGGCGCAGGTTGACGCCGTCGTTGACCGACTCGTTGCCGCGATCCAGCGCGCTGTAGTAATTCATCATCGCCGCGTTGCCCTTGTAGACATTCTGCGCGGTGAAATCGAGCATGTGATCGTGGAACCAGTGGGTGCTCATGGTCTCGCGCCAGTCGCCGCGAATCTTTATGGTGCCGTGGTCGCAGGTCTTTTTCGCCGGGGCCAGGTCGTTGACCCACAGGGTTTCACCCGCTGCGCAGGGGAACGCTGCGCGCGGGTCTTCAGCCTTGGTGTTGATGCTGTCGTAACCGGCGAGCTGGATCGGCCAGCGATAGTCGTAGAACTGCCCCGGGAAGAAAAATGCGTTGGCATAACCGTCGCTTTCTGCCGGCGCGTGACCGTTGTGCTCGTGGGTACTGATGGTGTGCAAGCCGAAACCACGGTTGGCCGCCGGATCAATCGGCAAGCCGTTGTAGTGACGCATCATCACCGGCTGGCCGTAACGCACCATCAACAGCTTCGGTGGCAGCGTGCCGTCGAACGTCCACACCGCGTTGTGGTTCTGCACCGGCATGTTCGGGTGAAAGCGCGGGTCGACGCCTTTGGCCGTGCCGTCCGTCAGCGGTACACCGGCGACGTTGTGGTACAGGCCGCCGGGGCCGAATTCGCCCACGGCGTAATGGTGCATCTGCACGCTGTCACGCAGGCCGCCATTGATGCGCGCACCGGTTTGCGCGGTTTTGTAGGCAACTTGCGGGTAGAACTCGTTCCAGCGCTGGTGCGCCCAGCCCTTTCCTGGCGGCCGCCCTTCTGCCGACGAACCGATATGGCGGTTGAGGAACACCTCGATCTGCGCCTGCCACGGGTTGCGGTCGACAATGTTGGAGAACTGGCTGGGGAATGGCGTCAGGCCCGGTTGACGCAAGAACGCGTCGAGCGCAGTGCCGGGTGGCGCACTGCGGGCGACGTTGTTCGGATCCTGCGCGGGAGCCGGGCCGATCGCGGCCGGCGGAAATGGCAGCGGCGCGGCGGGAGTGGTCGGGTCGAGTTTTTCCGGGCCGAACTCTTCGAACAACACCAATTGCTGGGTGAACGGCTGCGCGCCATAGAGCGGGCTCGGCTTGCCGTTGGTGGGGTAGTTGAAACTGGTCTGCACGGTCGGCGGCAGGCTGTTTTCCGCACGCGGAGTGTCACGCGAGCCTTTGACGCCGTCGGGCAAGTCGAAAGAATCTTCGTTGGCCTCGGGCATGGTCAGGATGGCGTTGAGCGCCGTCGCCTCATCCGCCGGCTCGTCGTAGTAGGCCGACGGATCGGACGCTTCGGGCTCGCGCTCGTCATCGATCGGGCTCGCTCTAACGCCGGCCATGGTGCCGAGGGTCAACAGCAGGAAGACGCTCAGCGGCGTCAGCAGGAAGGTGTTGCTTGGGTTTCGCGTTGTTCTGTCCATCACCAGCCGCCTCATCAAGGAAGGGGTGATGGTGTTTTGCAACTAGTGCGCCAAGAATTTATTTCCAGTTGTTACAGGGGCTTGCGGGGGCTGCGGGTGTCCCCACTCCCCGGTGACCGGGGCTTGACACCCAGTGATGGGGGAAGTTCATAAAAATTTTGGGGCATACATAATCCCTGTAGGAGCTGCCGAAGGCTGCGATCTTTTGATCTTGTTTTTTAAGATCAAGATCAAAAGATCGCAGCCTTCGGCAGCTCCTACAGGGGTTAGCGAATTACTCGACGAGTTGGAAGGCCAGGCGCACGGTGGTGCCCTCGCCTTCGCGGCTGTGCAGGGTTACGCCGCCGCCGAAGCGTTCCATGATGCGTTTGACCAGCACCAGACCGACGCCGAGGCCGCCGGCCTTGGTGGTGAAAAACGGCCGGAAGGCCATGGTGCGCTGTTCTTCGTTCATGCCTTTGCCGGTGTCGCTGAGCACCACGCAAACGCCACGATCGTCGCTTGGTTCGAGGCTGATGGTCAGCGTGCCGCCCTTGTCCATCGCCTCCAGCGCGTTGGCCAGCAGGCTGTTGAGGATCTGCGTCAGTTGCACCGGCTGGCTCAGCACCATTGGCGTGTGCTGCGGCTGAAACACTACTTTTACGCCTGCCCTGGCGATCTGCTGTTCGAAGGCGACGAGGCTCTCGTGCAGCGCCGCCACGAGGTTCACCGGTTCCGGGTCATCGTTGAGCGGACGCAACGACTGCAGCAACTCGCGCACCCATTTCGACATGCGATCGACCTGGCCGATGATGTCTTTGATGTTCTTCTCGGCCGGGCCGGCGTCGAACTCCAACGCGAGCTCGGCGCTGGAACGGATGGTCGCCAGCGGATTGCGCAAACTGTGCGCCACGGCGGAGGACATCTCGCCCAACGCAACATACGTTTCATTGGCGATCAGTTGTTTTTGCTGCACGGCGAGCAAAATCGCCGCGCGCCGCACGATCCAGTACAAGCCCAGATAAATCAGCCCGCCGCCGAGCGCAGTGGCCAGCCAGATCAGGATCATTCCACGCTCCATGCGCGCGATCAGGTCTTTGGGTTCCTTATAAATCTCGACCATCGCCGTGACGGTCTTGCCGTCGGCGTCGAACAGCGGGATGTAGTTTTCGATAAAGATGTAGTCCGGCGGGATGACGAACTTCTGTTCTTCACGCGCCTTGTCGACGTCGTGATAGCTGGCCGACACCGGAATCTTTTCGTTGAAGGCGCGATCAAGGTCTTCGTCGGCATGGATGCTGGTGCCGACGAGAACCGGGTTGGTCGACCAGATCACCTGGCGATCCGGCGCATAGATGTTGGCGAGGATCACGTCGGGCAAGTGTTCGATGTGATCGAGAAACTCTCCGCGCGCATCGGCCCGGGCTTGTGGATCGACATCGGGAAAATCCTTGTCTTGGCGCGGGTCGAGCAACTCGCCCATGGTGCGCACGTTGGGGATCGAGACGTGGCGCACTTCGGCTGAAGCGATGGCCTGAATGAATTGCGCGGTGAGCAAGGCATCACGCTGCACGCTTTCCTCGATCACAAACCGCGTCGACACTGCTCCGAGCGCCACCGCTACGGTGGCGATCACCGCCATGCTGATCAGCGAAAACCAGCGCAGCAGGTTGAACGGCTGCTTGCGCGAGCCCAACCGTAGCGTGCCCTCCTCAACCGGAAGCGATTTCGACTGCATGTTCATGGCGGCGACTTCCCGATACATCCCTATAGGGTTATAGCCCACGGGTGGGGGTTTGCCCGGTTGCGGGGATATCGACCCGATGCACACCTGCCAAACCCACCGCAAATCCCTGTAGGAGCTGCCGAAGGCTGCGATCTTTTGATCCTGTTTTTAAATCAAGATCAAAAGATCGCAGCCTTCGGCAGCTCCTACAGGGGTTATGTGTTTGGCAGGTAATGGATGTTCATCCCCATCGTCCCCGATTCTGGGGAATTGCGCCCTTTTCCCGCCTGTCGCGCTCGGCACTTCGCAACTGCGAAACCCCTCTACCCCGGCCCTCTCCCGCCCATTCACTGCACCTTGGCATGGAAGGTGTACAGGCCCTCTGCAACTGACCCATCCCCAAGGGGCAGGTACTTCGATAGAGGGATTAACTCATGCACCCTTTACTGTCCAAAACCGCGACCGTCCTGGTCGTGAGCGCCTTGGCCCAGGGCATTGCTCAGGCCGCTTTGTTTGCTGTAGATCCGGGCCCGTACACACCGGCCAGTGGCGGTTTCGCCAATTGGTATCAGGACACCCACGGTCGCACCCTCGATCTGTGCCTGTCGAAAGCACTCAGCTCGCGAGTGCCAAGCGCACCCGGCGCGCCGTCGTACATGTGCTCGCTGCTACCGACCCCCGGCGTGTTTGACGACACCCAACCGATCGTCTTCCCGAGCAACTTTCCAGACGAAGCGTTCTGGTTCACCGGCGAAACCACCCTCGTCGACGCCGCACGCGGGATCGACCTGACCTACGTCAGTGCCATCGAAGCCGCGTTCGCCGCCGAAGAACCGGTGGAAGGTGATCAAGTCAGCTTCGCGCGAATCCGTATTCGCGTCGACGTGCCCACCGCGGGCACCTACGTCATCACCCACCCGTACGGCGTCGATGTGTTCAACATCGACACCCCCGGTCGCCGTGCGATCAACATGACCCGCGACATCGGCATCGGCACTCCGAAAACCTATGACGGCGCACTCAAGGGCGACATCGGCCCGTTCCTGCGCAGCGTCAACGGCCCGTACACCGAGACCAATCCGCTGACCGGTGCCGCCGAACAATTTGTTGGCGATCCGAACCTTTCCGAAGCGGTGACGGGCAGTCCGTTCAACACCAACTTCGTGCGCATCGAAGGCCCGAATGGTCTGGATCTGCGTTCCACGACGTTTGCCGTCTCCGGCAAATTGTCGACCGTCGTGCGGCCAACGCCGATGATCGCGCAGCGCAGCACCTACTCACGCAAGGCCGGCGACAGCGCACCGGTGGCGCAGCAAGACGTGTTCGTCCTCGCGCCGCCGGCACCGGGTACGGCGGCCGTCACCAGCAGCACGCCCGTGCTGAACATGACCGAAGCCAACAGCACCGGCAGTTGGTATGCACAGTCCTCGGTCAACCCGACCCTGCCGACCACCTTGCAAGTGACCGCCGACAACCACTTGGCCATCGCCAGCAGCACGCCGACCACCCTGCCCATGGCCCTGACCGACCTGGTGGTGATCCAGAGCGCGCAATACAGCCTGAGCTCCGGCCAACTCACCGTGGTGGCCTCGACCAGCGACGAAACCTCGCCGCCACTACTTACCGCGACCTCCGGCAGCGGCGCCGCCATCGGTGCGCTCGGTGGCGACGGCGCGTTGAAAACCCTGGCCACCGGGATCTCGCCGATTCCACCGGCCAAGGTGCGCGTGACGTCGTCCAACGGCGGCAGCGACACCGAAGAAGTGGTCATCGTGCAATGAACGCTCACATGCCCAGATCCGCATCAGGAGGCATCATGAACAAGTGGCCACGCTTTGCGCTCAACGCGCTCGGGCTCGCTCTCTCGCTGACCGGCAGTGCCTATGCGCAACTCGCCGCCGTCGACCCCGGCCCCTACACCTTCGCCACCGGGAAATTCCCGATGTGGTATCAGGACGAAAACCAGCTGTCGATGGAGCTCTGCCAGTCGCGCGCCGCCAGCTCGCGAGTGGCGGCCAGCGTGCCACCGGCCTACATGTGCATCCTGCTCGCCGAGCCGGGTATCTACGATGATGCTCAGCCGATGATTTTCCCGGACAACTGGCCGCCGGAAGCGTTCTGGTTTCTGGCCGAAACCACCATCGCCAATAACGCCGCCGGTTACGGGATGGACGCCTACGTCGCCGGGATTGAAGCGGCGTTCGCCTCGGAAAATCCGGCCGATGGTGATCAGCAAAGCTTCGCGCGGATTCGCATCCGGGTGAACGTACCGCTTGCCGGCACCTACACCATCACTCACCCGTATGGTGTGGAAACGGTCAACGTCACCGCGCCTGGCCGGCGGGCGATCAACATCACTCGCGACATCGGCATCGGCGCACCGGGCAATTTCAGCGGTGCTGTCGGTGGTGCGATCGGCCCGTTCCTGCGCAGCGTCAACGGGCCGTACACCGAAGTGAACCCGGACACCGGCGCCACCGAAACTTTTGTTGGCGACCCGAACCTCAACGAAGCGGTGACCGGCAGCCCGTTCAACACCAACTTCGTGCGCATCACCGGGCCTGCCGGCACCATCCAGTCGAACGTGTTCAGCCTGTCCGGCAAAGTGCTCGACAACCGTCAGCAGACCCACGTCGACATCGATCGCGCAACCTATCGCCGCACCGCCGCTGGCGTGCGCGCCGAGGTGTTCGCCAAGGCTGACAGCAGCTCGACCCTGTGCTTCCGCGAAACCGTTGCGTTGCTGCCCGGCCCACCACAAACGCCGTGCCAGACCAATCTGCTGGGCGACAACAACGGTCTGTTCTTCGGCCATCGATTGGGCACCGGTGCTGTCCCTCCGGTAGTGGTCGTGACGGCCACCAACCCGACCGGAACCACTCGGCCAACGGCCGTATCGGCCAAGCTCACCGACGTGGTGAAAGTGCAGACCGCACGTTACAACTGGGCCAACCACAGCCTGCTGATCGAAGCCACTTCGAGCGATGAAGTGGCGATCCCGGACATGGTTGCCCAAGGCTACGGACGTTTGTCGAAGACCGGCACTCTGCAGCGCATTACCGTCGCCGACCTGACTCAGCCGCCGGCTACCGTGACGGTGAAATCCGCCGCCGGCGGCAGTGACACTGAGCCTGTTGTGGTGGTCGGCACTGCACCGAACACCGGTGAGAACCAGGCGCCAATCGCCAACGCCGATGCTGGCAGCACCAGTTTTGGTGTGCCGATCACCCTCAGCTTGCTGACCAACGACAGCGATGCCGATGGCGATAATCCACTGGGCATCACCGCGTTGACTCAACCGGCGGCCGGTCAAGGCACCGTCGCACTCAACGGCAGCACCTCGGTGGTCTACACCCCGCCAGCGGTGGTGAACGCGCCACTGACCACGACCTTCACCTACAAGGCGCAGGACGCCAAAGGTCTGGCCTCGGCCAACCCGGCGACCGTAACCATCACCGTCGCGCCAAACCAGGCACCGACCGCCGTCGCCGACAGCGTCGCCACTCTGGGCGTAGCGATCCCGATCAACGTGCTGGCCAACGACACCGATCCGGAAGGCAACGTGCCGCTGGCCGTCAACAGCCTGACCCAACCCGCCGCCGGACGCGGCACGGTCAGCAGCAACGGCACGGTGATCACCTACACCCCGCCCGCCACCGTCACCACGGCGTTCACCACGACCTTCACCTACATCGCTCGGGACAACTTCGGTGCCCTGTCGACGCCGGCCACAGTCACGGTGCAAGTGTCGCCACGGCCAGCGGCGGAAACCTTCGCCGTGACCGCATCGACGGTGCAGGCACGCTCCGGCGGACGCTTCAACTGGGACTTCACCGGCACCTCGTCAGTGACCACCGGCAACACCATCACCGTGCAGGTCACGACCCCGACCGGGCTGGTCACTCTTGGCACCACCACGGTGCCGTTGACCGGACGCTGGCGGCTGACGCTGAACAACACGACGGTCGTGCCATCGGCCAACCCGACCGCGACGATCCGCTCATCTCAGGGCACCGTGCGCACGGTCTCGGTGACCACGCTGTAAGCCAGATCCCCAGCCACTTTCGGGTGGCTGGGGCCCTTCAAATCGGTTAACGCCTGACAGGATGTAAGCCATGAACACGCCGACCGCCGCCCTGCTTTGCCTGCTTCTGCTGTGCAGCAGCGCGGGCGTGCGCGCCGACGACCTGATGGACAACGACGACCTGGCCCCGACCAGCAGCGACCTCGGCGAACTGCCCCCACCCGTGGGTCAGCAAGCCCTGATCGATCAACTCGGCCAAGCCAACGTCGCCCTGCTGCAACAGAACGGTCAGTCGCTGCTCGGGCAGATCGTGCAGTCGGGCAGCAATCAGGAGGCGTACATCCTGCAACAGGGCAGCGACCTGATGGCCCTGATCAACCAGAACGGTTCCGGCAACGCCGCCTCCATCACGCAAAACGGCAGCCACAACCGCGCGCAGATTTCGCAAAACGGCAACAACAACGACGCCAGCATCGAGCAGGCCGGCGCGGGGCTGCAAAGCGCCGTGACCCAGTCGGGCAACGGCATGAGCGTTTCGGTCAAGCAATATCGCTAAGCACTGCAAATCATCGGAGAGTTCAATCATGTTCAAACTGACGCCCCTCACCGCCGCCCTGCTGGTCATGATCAGTGCCCAGGCCATGGCCGACGACAGCCTGTCCAACCAGAACCAGGCCGGTACCGCCAACATCGCGGACGTGAAACAGACCCAGGCCCCGTTCAGCACGGCCACCCAGACGCAACTGGGCCAAGGCAACGACGCCGCCGCCGTGCAAGACCACGCCAGCAGCGTGATCACCCAGGAAGCGGTCGGCGACTACAACGCCGGCTACGCCGAACAACTTTACGAAGACAACGCCACCATCACCCAACAACAAGTCGGCGCCTTCAACACCGCCCACGCCAGCCAGTCGCTGGGCTTCGGCTCACCGAACAGCGCGCTGCAACAACAGCAAGGCACCGGCAACTTCTCGTTCGTCTATCAGGATTCGCAGAACGGCAGCGAAGGCAAAACCTTCCAGTACGGCGACAGCAACGAAGCCAACATCGAGCAACTCTATGAAGGCAGCGGCAACAGCGCGGTGATCACCCAATTCGGCACCGCCAACTACGGCACCGCCGAACAAGTCACCCACAACGGCGGCCAGATCGGCATCAACCAGGCCGGCGAAAACAACTACGCCTACGGCGACCAGCGCGACGGCACCGGCGGCAACATCACCATCAACCAGTTCGGCAACCTCAACGGCAGCGAAATCTGGCAAGACGCGCAACTGGCCAGTCAGGCGACCGTCAACCAATACGGCGACAGCAACGAAACCGTGGTCGACCAAAGCTTCGGCGAAAACAACACCGCCGCCGTCACCCAGGTCGGCAACACCAACGCGATCTACGCCGACCAGTTCGAATCGGTCAACTCGACCCTGGCGCTCTATCAGGTGGGTAATGGCAACGTCCACTTCACCTACCAAAGCGGCGACGGCCACGCCCTCAGCGCCACCTCCGTGGGCAACGACAACAAGGTCTACGCCAGCAACTGGAAAGGCCCGCAACTCGGCGGCCAATTCGGCAGCAACCAACGCGCGAACGTGACTCAGGCGGGGAATGGCAACATCGCCAGCTTCACTCAGGATGGTGTCGGACAAGTGATGACCACGCAGCAGACCGGGACGGGCAACAAGACCACGGTCAGTCAGGCCGAGTCGTATAACGAGCTGTATTTTGATCAGAATGGCAGCGACAACATTTTGATCTCGGATCAGCGCGGGACGACCAACCTGATTCAGGGTTCTTCGAATGGCACCGGCAACAGTGCTGAGTTCGATCAATCCGGGACTGGCAACCAGGCGTATACCGCGCAGTTGTATGGTAGCGACAACATGATCACTGTTAAGCAGGCGGATACCATGAACGTGGCGTACGTGACCCAAGGCGGTACGGGGAACATTGCCAATGTCGATCAGAGTGGGGTTACGCAGACGGCAAATATTCAGCAGTTCGGGTCGGCTAACCAGGCGACGGTTTTGCAGCAGTAGGGGTTGGGTGTTGATGGGCCGCGATTCTCTGGTGAGGGGCGTCGCGGTTTTTTTTGCGCTGACGATTGAGTTGCGTCCTACGGAAAACGGAACGTTTTTAGAAATTCGGGGAGTTTTCTGACAAGTTCTGGCGGTTGGCCGTCGGAAGTGCAGGCTCTAGGATTTGCCGGGACAACTTGATCCTCATGGAGCTTGGCCTACATGCAATTCATCCAGACAGCGACGACAGCGATACCGTTAACGAATAGACTTCGAGGCACCAAACCCGGAGGTTCTATGATCGACCCGTCTTTGATCGACCCACTGTGCCCGGTTGTTTCGGATCTTGATCCCGAGGAACAGGCTGCGAGTTATGACCGTTGGTTTCGGGCCGAAGTACAGGCCTCTCTCGATGATCCGCGCCCGAGTATTCCCCATGAGCAAGTGATGGAGGAAATCAACGCCTTGATGGAATCAATGCGCAAAAGCGCTGATGCAGATTAAGTGGCGACCCAAGGCTCGGGTCGAACTCTCGAAAATCCTGAAGTACATTGGCGAGCGAAATTTTGTAGCGGCGACTGCACTTCACAAGTCCGTCGTAAAAACTACATCTGCGCTTTGTTGGCATCCCCACCTGTATCGCAAAGGTCGCTCTCCCGGCACTCGAGAGATTGTGGTAAGCCCGAACTATCTCGTCGTTTATCAAGTGGCGGACCACATTGAGATTGTGAGCATCTTGCATGCGCGTCAGGAGTACCCTCGACGCGACCCCGGTTAGGATCGCTTCCTCGTCTCAACACAAGAAACCGTGCTTCCCGTGGAGGTACGGTTTTTTTGATCGTTCCCACGCTCTGCGCGGGAATGCCTCTCGGGACGCTCCGCGTTCCAACTCGCGAATTTGACGCAGAGCGTCAAGGGCTGCATTCCTTTGCTGCGCGTGGGAAAGATCAATCAGCCATCCTTCAACTCGACGTGATCCAGCGCTTGGTTGACTGCCAGTTCGCCCAGCATGACGACTTGGGCGATGCCCAGTGCTGTCTTGCGCTGTGAGGTTTCCAGGGAGGCGGCGAAGTTGATGAGCATTTCGCTGGCCGAGCCCAGGGTTTCGCTGGCGTTGGCCAGCAGGGATTCGGTGTTGTACCGGGGGTTGGCGAGGTACATGGGTTCCGGCTCGTTGGCGCTGGACATGATGTGGGCGGCGGGATTGAGGTAGAAATCCAGGGCGCGGTCGGCGGCTTCGTGGAGTTTTTTGCTGTCGACTGAGGCGTAGGGGGATGTGGTGTTGGTGTCTGATTCTGGGGGGTTGGGGGTTGGTTTTTTCATGATTATTTACCCTGTATGACGGTTATAGCTGGCCCCCATTCGGTTTCCAAGCGAATAGGTGGCAGCTGTACGCAGGTTGGAAACCCGGGACAGAGGCAACCCGGCAGACACAAGGTCTCCCACGCACAGCCGCCATAACAAAGTGCACACAGTGAAGGTGCGCAAGGATACGTTATGAATGGCGCTTGTGCGCTCTGTAGTTACTCGGGTTTCCACGCCCGGTCGCTGATTTGACAGCGACGAACACAGACTAGAGACCGCACGTCCGACGGACAACCTGAAAACCTTGTGGGAAGGTTCCGCAGATTTGAAACAACTTTTAAACATTCAGGAATCGGAATGCGATCCAGGTGGGAGTGGGCTTGCTCACGAAAGCGGCAAGACAATCAACACATCATCGACTGACCTGACGCCTTCGCGTGCAAGCCCGCTCCCACAAGGGAACCGAGTACAGACGGAAGAGATGCGTTGCCTGTCAGGCCGCCTTCGCGAGCAAGCTCAGCGCCTACAAAAGCAAGATCAACAGATCGCAGCCTTCGGCAGCTCCTACACAGGATGAGCGCAAGCTCGACTGCTGCTGTTGATCTTGATCTCGGAGCCCGTCGGCAGGCTGAGTGGAGGGATTGATCCGGGGGTGGGAGCGCAGCGACCGTTTGGCGCAGCCAAACACAGCGAGAGGAGGTGCAGCGAAGCAAACCGTAGGCGCTGCGCCCGGATCAATCCCGGAGCGAAGGAACCCCGAGCTTTAGCGAGTGGGCCGAACGTCAGGGCAAAGCCTTTTGGGTTACCTTTTCGGCGTTTGGAAAAGGTGACCCGCCGTAAGGGCGGAACCCTAAGTGGCCGTTACCGTAGGAATGGATATGTACTCAGTCAGAAAGAACTCATTGCCTGACAAAAAGCCTTCGCGAGCAAGCTCAGCGCCTACAAAAGCAAGATCAACAAATCGCAGCCTTCGGCAGCTCCTACAGTGAATGTGTGCAACCGGCGGGAATTGGTCGGCTCATAGATCGCCATCGCTGGCAAGCCAGCTCCCACAAGAAGTTGGGTACATCCGCAATAGCTACTGTGTCTGAGAGATAGCTATCGCGAGCAGGCTCACTCCTACAATTGAATCACGTGCTGTCAGCAAGAGATTGGGCGGCTGTCAGGCCGCCTTCGCGAGCAAGCTCAGCGCCTACAAAAGCAAGATCAAAAGATCGCAGCCTTCGGCAGCTCCTACACAGGATGAGCGTTAGCTCGGCTGCAGCTTTTGATCTGTAAGGCGACGTCGGAAGGCTGAGTGGAGGGATTGATCCGGGGGTGGGAGCGCAGCGACCGTTTGGCGCAGCCAAACACAGCGAGAGGAGGTGCAGCGAAGCAAACCGTAGGCGCTGCGCCCGGATCGATCACGGAGCGAAGGAACCCCGAGCTTTAGCGAGCGGGCCGTACGTAGGAGCAAGCGTTTTTTTGCTTACTTTTTTTAGGCGTTTGTAAAAAAAGTGAGTCGCCGTCAGGGCGAAACCCTAGGTGGCCGTTGCCGCAGGAATGGATATGTACTCAGTCAGAAAGAACCCCAGCGCCTGACAAAAAGCCTTCGCGAGCAGGCTCACTCCTACAGGTTTAAACCGGTTTCGGCCAAAAGAACCTGGTCGGCCCGAAGGCCGCCACGTTCACTCCGCCTCCGGATCCACCTTGTTCTGGCTCAAATACCGATTCAACACATCATCCTGCCCAGGCACAGAAGCGTCCCCCGCCACCTGCCACAACCGCCGCTCAATCCCCTGCGCCACCATATGCCCCACCGCCGCCTCAATCGCCGACAACACACACAACTGCGCCGGCTCATTCGTGGTGTAGCCAACCTCAGCCTCAAGCAACTTCTTGAACTCGATAAACTTGAAAATCCCCGCACTGCGCGCCACCGAATAAATCGTCTTGCTGGTCATCACATTCGACAACACCTGCCCGCTACGCACATCCACCGCACGCAAGTTCACAGTCACCTGATCCACCCGATATTCCCGAGAAATATCAATCCCCAAATACCGCGCCCCTTCCCCACCGCTACGCACATTCGTGTCATACGCGATGATCCCGCCCTCAAGCATCATGTTCGCCGCCTGCAACGGCGGCAGCTCACCCTGAATATTCACCGGCGTATTCGGCTTCTTCTGCGACGCGCGAATGATCTTGCGTTCGGTCAACAGGTTCTGCAGCCCTTCCCGCTCCAGCACCACAAACCAGCCACTGGCCTGCATCGCGTCCATCAACATCGACGCCGCACCCTGAGTCACACTGGTGGAAAACGAACTCGCCGGCGTCGGCTTGTACTGCCCGGTCTGATCACGGAACCCGTACACCACCGCCATCAACCGCCCCTTGGGCCGCGGCATCTTCAGCAAGTCGTAATAAGTCGAGGCCCTGGGGGTCAGGGTTGGAGTTTCGGTGTCCTGCTCGGCCGACATCGGCTCACGCAGACTGCACCCTTGTAATGTCGCCAACAGCAGCCCTAACGCGATGATCTTTTTCATGTCCGTTCTCCCCGGAACCGTCAGCCCGTCACGGGTTGAGGCCGTTCACCTGAATTTCCGAAACCTCACCGGTCGCTCGATCGGTCACTTCAATGCTCAGTGCCCCGGAGTCGTCGATGACGTTGACGATAAAAGAGTCGGTGGACAGGCTCCCCGTGTTGCCGGTGGAGATGTTGTCCAGCAACTGCCCTAGCAGCCGCGATTGCAATTGACTGGTGAAGCGCTCCAGCGCCGAGGTGCCGGCCACCGCCGAGCGGCTCTTGATGTCCGGGTCGTCGTGATCGTTTTGCGCCTGTGCGTTGTTGAGCAACCAGGTGCCGTTGAGCGGGTTGCCGCCGAACGACGGGTTGACCGGCGTGTAGACCAGTTCAGTGGCCTGGACAGCGGCAGCGCTGGCGAGCCCGATCAACAACCCCGAGATCCACAATCCGCTGCGCCGTGAGAACGTTTTGCTGTTCATAGTTCGTCCTTCTCAAGGTCGGTGGTGTCCTGCAACAGAGCCTCCAGCTTGCGCTGGACAACCTGGCGTCGAACCCAGTCGGCGGCCGCGTAGGCCTCGTCCTTCAGTTCCACGGTGTTCGGCGGCAGGAAGCGCCGATAAACCAGGCGTTGCTGATATTCCACGGTCACCAGGCTGCCCCAGCGCGCGTCAGGCCGCTCGCGCACCACCAGGTTGAAATCCATCGGGCTGGTGTCGCGCAGGCGTTCACTGAACGAGTAATAAAAGTCGTGGCCGATGTGCGAGATCGTGTCGTCGACGATGAAGCCCATCATTTCGTCTTCTTCACCGGCGCTGGCGCAGCACGCCACAGCGGTAAAGATCAGCGCGCACCACCAATGACGAGTCATGGCTGCAACGCCTGCGGCAAATTCGATTGCCCTTTCGCCGGGCCATTAGTGCCGTCAAGAAAGGCTTTTTCGGCGACGAACTGCCAGTCCGAATAACGCTGCATGCCGTCGAAATCCGACCACTGCGTCGGGAAGTCCGCCTGCTTCAACGGCAGCTCGGTCGACGGGCTATTGAGGCCGGTGATGCGTCCGTCAAAACCGCGTTGCAGCGCCCATTCACCCTGACCGATCGGATCGGGATAGAGCTGACGCAAGTGATGCTTGGCCTCAGGAAAACGCTGATCGTCGAGCAGGTCTTCAAGCTCTTTCGGGTACTGCGCCAGCCCCGGCGAACTGCGGTAGTAGCTGCGCAGCGCCTGCGCGTATTGGGTGCCGACCCAGAGCAACTGACGTTCACGGTCGCGGCGCGAAGCGGTCGACCACAACTCGCCGGCACTGGCCAAACCCATGCCCATCACCACAATCAGGAACAGCACGCCTAGGTAGGTGAAGCCACCCTGCTGCGCACGATTACCACTCGGAATACTGGCTGCCATCACGCGCCCTCCCGGTAGCACCGCTTTTGATATCGGCCACGCCGCCCGCGACACCGTCCGGTGGCGCGATCAACACCCACTGGTCTTTGCGTTCGGTGATCGGATCGAGTGGCGCGTTACGCAGGTAACGTTGTTCGATCAGTTGCTCGATGGAATCCGGATAACGGCCGGTGTCGCCGTAGAAGTGATCCAGCGCCTCGCGCATCGCCGACAGGCTCTGGCGCAAGGTGGTTTCCTTCGACGCTTCGAGGCTGTTGAAGTAGCGCGGCAGCGCGATGGTCATCAGCGTGGCGATGATCGCCATCACCACCATCAGCTCCAGCAAGGTAAAACCTTTTTCCCGGCGCATGAGGTTCACCACTCGCGGTAGGCGATGCCGTTGAGGCCCTTGCCCCGGGCGTGGGAGTAGACGTCGAACACGTCCTCGCCATCGCGCGGGTTTTGAGCCGAACTGTTGTAGGCGCGCAGGCCCCAACCCCCTTCATCATCACGTTTGGCCGGCACCAGCGGATCGCGCGGGATGCGGCGTAAAAAGTAGAACTTGGCGCCCTTCGCGCTGCGCACATCGCGCACGCCTTCGACCAGCACTTTCAGGTTCGGCGGGTAGCCGCTGCTGTTCAGCGACTTCTCGATGTAACCGGCATCGAACGCGCGTTTGTAGGCGTCGATACCATCGCGAATCTGGTACAGCGCATTGCGCAATTCCTGCTCCTTGCCACGCCGCACCAGGGTCTCGGTCAGTGGCGCGGCCATGCTCGCCAACAGGCCGATCAGGGCCAGCGTCACCACGACTTCGATCAGGGTGAAACCGCGCTGGGAGGCGTTCATGATCAAGGCTTCTCGACGGTGACGCGGGTGGTGGCCACGGCCGATTCACCGACGGCACGCGGCTGCGCGGCAGGCGACGGCATCACGTAGCTCTGCGAACGATCCGGTGCCTGGATGTGCATGCTGGTTTCGGTGCCGGTGGAGAACTCCATGTCCGACGGGCTCTGATACGGCAGGTTGCGCACGATCCGTGGAGTGATCGACAGCACCAGTTCGGATTTGCCGATGGTGTCCTTGTTGCTGCCGAACAAGCGGCCCAGCCCGGGGATGTCGCCGAGGCCGGGAATCTTGTTGCCGGTGGCGCCGTGATCGTTGCGCACCAGCCCGGCGAGGATCTGCGTTTCGCCGTCGTGCAGACGTAGCGAGGTCTGCGCGTTACGGGTATCGACCTGCACCGGGATCGTGCCCTGACGGGTCGGTTCCAGCGGCGTGGCGTTACTCACTTCCAGCGCGATCTTGATCGCCACTTCGTTGTTCAAATGCACGGTGGGCGTCACTTCGAGCTTCAGACCGACATCCAGGTAGGTCACGCTTTCAGTGATCACCGGCCCCTGCGTCGACGGCACCGAGGTGGCGCTGATGATCGGCACACGCTGACCGATGTGAATGCGCGCCTGTTCGCGGTTACTGACACGAATCACCGGGCTGGCGAGGGTGTTGATGTCGTTGTCCTGCGCGTTGATCTTGGCTTGCGGCGACGGGCCGATGGAGATGCGGTCAGAGTTGATGCCCTTGAGTTGGCCCAACAGCGTCACCGGCGAACCATCGGAGTTGACCACGCCGAAAGTGCTCGGCCATTGCAGGCCAAGGTCGAGAATGCGCTGGGTGGCGACTTCCATCACCTCCACTTCGAGCACCACTTCCGGGTTGGACTGGTCTTGCGATTGCAGGAGTTTCTCGGCCATGCGCACGGCGTCTTCGGTGTCGCGCATGGTCAGGGTATTGAGGCGTTCGTCAACGAACACGTCGCGGGTCTTGAGCATGGTTTTCACCATGTTCAGCGCGGTGTTGGCGTCGATGCTGGTCAGGTAGAAAGTGCGCATCACCAGTTCCTGGTAATCCTTCACTTTCTGCGGCGAATCCGGGTAGATCAGCAAGGTGTTTTCGTTCACCACTTTTTGGTGCAACTGGTTCTGTTGCAGCAGCAAAGTCACCGCGTCTTCGATGCGCACGTCACGCACGAAGATTGTGGCTTTCATGTCTGGGCGCAGGTCTTTGTCGAAGATGAAATTCAGCCCGGCAACCTGCGACAGCACTTCGAAAATGGTCTTGAGGTTGGCGTCGCGAAATTCCAGGGTCACCGGGCGATCGAGCTTGGTGCGCAGTTGCGGATAGGCAATCACGTTGCGGCTCTGCACCAGACGAATGTTGCCTTGCAGCTCCAGCGCGCCGTCGTTGTTCGGGTCGAGTTCGAGGATCTGTTTGACCTGACGATCGGCGCCGTAGATGTCGCCGCGACGCAGGTCGCCACGGGCCAGCTCGAGTTTCTCGTCCATGCTGCGCAGGTAATCCATCTGCTTCAGGGCATCCTGAGCGCGGCGGTTATTCGGCTCGATGGTCAGCACTCGTGCGTAAGCGATACGTGCCGAGGCGAAGTCGCGGCGCGAGCGATCGGTGTCGCCGGAGGTCAGCAGCGCGGTGATCGCCTTGGCTCGGCCGCTGTTGAGCAGTAAGTGCAATTCGGTGTCGCGAGGATTTTCACGCAAACCTTCCTCGATGCGGGCCAGCCCCGCCTCGTACTGACCCTGTTCAATCAGGTCGGCGGCTTCCTTGTTGGCCACCTGCGCAGAACTGCACGCGGCCAGCCCGGCGCACAGGCCCAGGCTCATCAGCAAACGGGAACGGTTCATTGCGTACTCCCCACAGACAGGGTCTGCGACAAATGCAAAGGCAGGTAGACCAGACGCAATTCCACATCGGAAATGCCGGTGATCTTCCAGGTGTCGTCGATCACATCCCCGTTGCGCACGACGTAGATTTTTTCGCCGTTCTGCAAAAACACTTGCAGGTCGCTGCGGTCGTGCAGCCTGCCGACGAACTGAAACGGCACCGGTGGCAGGCTCGGGGCTTGCACCACTGTTGCGGGATTGACGGCAATTTCGGTGACCGTGGCCAAGGTCGGCGCGGCCTTCCAGCTCTTGGCGGCGAACAGATCACCGGCCGGGCTCAAGTCCTTGATCGGCGCCTCTTTGGCCTTGGCGATGCTGGTCGGCAGCGCACCACGGGTTTTCCCCTGTGTGGCGACGGCCACTTGTTTCGAATCGGCGTCTTCGCTCGGCGAAAAATATTCCGGCAACCACGCCAGCGCAGCGGCCACACCGAAGAACGCTACCCACCCTGTCACGCGCTTGGTATTCATCACGACCTCGACAGGAAAAGGGTCATACGGATCCGGCCATTGAGGTCGGTGTCGCCAATCTTTTTGCGTTGCAACTCGAGGTCTTCCACCACCACCGCCGGCAACTGGCCGAGCAAGGCGTGCACAAAGCGGCGCAGTTGCGGGTAGCTGCCGCGCACGGGAAGAAGGATCTGATAGCGCGCCAGATGGGTTTTCGGGTCGACGCCGAGCGCGTATTCGCCGCGCGCCAGGGTGATGTGTTCTTGCGCTGCGAGGGCGTAGATGCGGTCGATGGCGACGGTGGCTTGCGGCTGCGCCGGGAGTTTGTTACGGAAGTCGTCGAGCTGACGCTGCGGCACCACCGGCGGCGCGATGCTGCCGTCTTCAACCTTGGCCAGATATTCGCTGGCTTCCTGAGTTTGCTGGCTCAAGTGCTGCAAGGATTGCCAACCCGGCAGCAAACCAACGAGTGCCCAGGCCACGGCGACCAGCAGCAGCGCCAGTCCGGCGAGGCCCGGAATGCCGAGGCCTTGCAGGTATTCGTGGACGATCAGTCTAGGGATTCGCATCGCCCATCTCCCAAGTCGCCGACAGGTTGAATTGCACCGGTTGTTCCGGCGATTTGACGACGATTTCGTGGCTGAGCAGCGAGACGTCGGACAGCTCGTCGCTGGCTTCCAGACGTTTGTGGAAATCGAGCATCGCTTGCAGATCGCGCGCCTCGGCGCTGATCCGCACCTGGCCTTTGCGCGCATCCGGGGTCAGGCTCAGCAGTGCAACGTCATCGCGTGGCATCGCTTCGAGCATGGCGAACAGGCGTTCCCATGGGCGGCGCAGTTGCTGCGAGACCTTGCGCATTTCGGCGAGGTTCTGCGCTTGCTCGCGGGTTTCCGCCGGGCTCAGGGTGGACTTGGCGCCGTTGTCGCCGGTGAGCTGGCGCTGAGTGGTTTGCAGGTGGCCTTGTTGCTGTTCGGTGTGTGCGTCGAGGTGCTGTTGCACGCCGAAGCACAGCAGCGCCAGCAGCACTCCGCCGCCGAGCAAACTCCATCCCAAAGGGCCGGAACGAGGACGCGGCTGAAAGTCGAGGTTAAGGGCGCGCATCTCAGGCCACCGCCCGGGACATGACGTACAAGCCGTCACGCACGGTCATCGAGTCGTCTTCAAGGGTGCGCAACTGCACACCCGCCACGTCCGGATGCGCATCGAGGCGCGCCGGTGCATGCAGATAAACGTTGAAGGCGCGCTCGCTGGTCGAGGCCTGCAGTTGCCGTTCGCGACCGATCAGGGCATTCAACGCGGCATCGCTGTCGCTGCCGCCGACCGAACGCACGCCGGCCCAGCGCCCTTCCCTCGCCAGCAACAACACACTGCGTTGCGGCTCGGCGACGACGAAGAGGAAGTCGCCGGCATCGAGGCTTTTGTCGAAACGGTTGAACGCCGCCATCAGGTACGGCTGCACCGAACGCAGACGCAACCCACGAGCGCTGACCAGCGTGCGCAAACGTTCCAGCAAGTCCTGCGGCAAGGCGCTGGCGATGCGGTCGTACCCGGCCGGTTCGGCGGACAGCACCAGACTCCACGGCTGGGTTGGTGCACCGAACAGGTCTTCGAAACACAGTTGAGCAAAGCCACGCAGTTCTTCCGGGCTGCTGATCTGCGCGCTCCACGGCACCAGGCAGAAACGGCTGAAGTGCCCGGAAATGACCACGCTCAGTTCGGCACCGGCACCAGCGTGTTCACCGAGCAGGCGATCAAGGGTGTCCAGCGCCACCGCGTAGCTCTGGAAGCCTTCGTCGATGTAACCGACGCTGCCCAGCCACAGGGTGTCGCTGCCACGCCGCTGCCCCAAGCCAACACCGCTGGCGCCGAGCACGGCGACAAAACGCTCACGAGATAAATGTGACACGGTTGATCTCCTCCAGCGTGGTGCGACCTTGTTCCACCAGCTCCAGCGCCGATTCACGCAGCAGGCGCAAACCACGGGCGCAGGCCAGGGCTTTGATTTGTTTGATCGGTTGGCGCTCGACGATCATCTGGCGCAGCTCGTCGTCGAGGTGCAGCAACTCGGCAATCGCCGTGCGCCCGCGATAACCACTGCCCCGGCAATGCCCGCAGCCCTTGCCGTGAACGAAGTGGTAATGGTCGACTTTCTGCGGATCGAGGCCGGAGGCGCGCAGCTCTTCATCGCTCGGATTGACCGGCGCGCTGCAACTGGCGCACACCAGCCGGATCAGGCGCTGGGCGAGAATCGCGTTGAGCGCCGAGACCAGGCTGTACGGGTCGATTTCCATTTGGGTGAAGCGGCCAATCACGTCGAAGACGTTGTTGGCGTGGATGGTGGTGAACACCAGGTGGCCGGTGAGCGCCGATTGCACGGCGATCTGCGCGGTGTCCGGGTCGCGGATCTCGCCGACCATGATTTTGTCCGGGTCGTGGCGCAGGATCGAGCGCAAACCCCGGGCGAAGGTCAGGCCTTTTTTCTCGTTGACCGGGATTTGCAGCACCCCTGGCAGTTGATATTCGACCGGGTCTTCGATGGTGATGATCTTGTCCACGCCATGGTTGATCTCGGTGATCATCGCGTACAGCGTGGTGGTCTTGCCGCTGCCGGTCGGGCCGGTGACCAGCACCATGCCGTAGGGTTCGGCGGCGAGGCGGCGCAACTGGCGCAGGGTTTCGTCTTCAAAGCCCAGCGCCTGCAATTGCACGCCGCAGACCTTGTCGGCCAGATCCTGTTTGTCGAGCACACGCAGCACCGCGTCTTCGCCGAAGATGCTCGGCATGATCGACACACGAAAGTCGATCTGGCGGCCACTGATGCCGATCTTGAAGCGACCGTCCTGCGGCACGCGTTTCTCGCCGATGTCCAGTTCGGCCATGACCTTGACCCGCGAAATCACCTGCTCGGAGAACTCGGCGCCCTGGACTTTGCTGATGTTGTTGAGCACGCCGTCGATGCGGTACTTGATCACCAGACCGTTGCCGGTGGTGCCGAGGTGGATATCGCTGGCGTGCATTTTCAGCGCGTCGTAGAGGGTCGAGTTGACCAGTTTCACCACGCTGCTGGCGTCTTCGCTGATGCTGGTCAGCGACAGGCTTTGCAGGGTATCGATTTCGTGGTGAGTGTCGCCTTGTGCGTTGAGCGATTCGACGGCGTGGAAGCTTTCTTCGTGGCGGGCCAGATAGGCTTTGAGGTCATCGGCGTGCACCAGATACAACGGCGCTCCGTGCAGGCAATCATCAATCCAGGCCAGCCGTGCCGGGTCGAAGGGATCGGCAAACACGCCGATGACTTCGTCGTTGTGGCGCAGCAGGATGAATTCACGTTTCAGGCATTGCGCGAGGGTGACCCGGTCGAACACCGGCGTCGCGGCAAACAGGCTGTCGGTGTCGAGCACCGGGTAATGCAGGGTGGCGCCGAGGGCTTGAATGAACGGCATTGCTGCCAGTTCGCACAACACGCCGAGCGCCTCAAGGACGCGTTCGCCGGAAGTGGCGGCCCGCGCCCGGGCCTGGGACAACTGCTCGCTGGAAAAAAGTTCACTGGAAAAATGCGCAGGTGCACTTTCGGCCGGCAGTGGTTCGACGACAACGGACAGACGTTCCATGGCTTGCTCTCCAACCGGGGCTCAGAGCCCTGTCGGCGCGGCAAACCTTGGCGGCAAGTGCCGGAACGTCTGATCGCGCCATTACTCCCCGGTGAGCATTTGATCGTCGTCCGGTGCCATGGCGTGCAACTGTCGTCGCCGATCCGCCAACACCCAACTGCCATCGTACAACTGCAACGGGAAGCTCTCGGTCCTGCTCTGGCGTCGTTCGACAAAGCCCTCGGAAGGGCTCGCACCGGGTTTCGCTTCACGCTTGATGCCAAGAAGGTCGCAGACCGCTCGGGCCAGTTCCGCCAATGGAAACGGTTTGAACAGGATGTGGCTGACCCCCAGTTGCCGCGCCCGCTCACAGACTTCAGCGGTCGGGTGACCCGTTATCAGCACAAAATGGCACGTCCTGTTCTGGCGGACTGCGTCGAGCACCTCAAAGCCTTCCATATCGGGCAAGCGGTAATCGAACACCAGCACGTCGGGGGCAAAGGTTTCGGCCAAACCGATAGCCGTCGCTCCGTCATGTGCAATCCGGACGTCCAGCCCCTGCGCCGACAGATAATCCTGAAGGTTTTGTGCAAGCAGCTGTTCGTCTTCGACAACCAGTACTTTGTTAACCAAGGTCGACTCCTTGAAACAGCAGGTCCGATGACCCCGTCCTGAGAGTGCGCCTTACACGTGGTAACGCACACTTCATGCCAGGCTGAGTGCCGGTAATTTTATGTCTTCATGTCCTTGAAATTAATGACAATGCCCGCTCGTCCCGGTACCCCGTTCCCCAGAAACGGGGAAGCACCTGAATGGGCATCGAAGCCATTCCCCACTATTGGGGGGGAACCTTCAGTCGTCGTCAATTCGTTCGATCCTGTTCTGCACCCGTAATTGCGCGAGCACTTGGCGACGAGCCTGGGTCTGTTGCTGTCGGGCGAGCTGTGCCCTGACTGTGTCCAGCCCCGGTAAATCTGGGACATCGGCGGCCTCCAAGTGGTTCTGCAAATAAATCACATGCCAGCCGAACGGTGAACGTACCGGTTGGCTGGCAAGCGCTGCCCCGCTGATGATCGAGGCGCGCATTTGCATCAAGCGTAGACGCGCTGCGGCCACTGTGGCTGCATCGGCTTGCGCTGGCACGCGGATCAACAGTTGCCGGGGTTGCAAGGTGTTCGCGCGGATCAGCTCGGCGAATACCTGCTGTGCGGCCAATTCGCGGCGGGTGTACTCGGTAAAGGAAACCTCGTCGAAACCGGCATCCTGCAAGCGACGCTGGAATTTATCCGGGCCACCGATGGCACTGCGCATCTGCTCGATCTGTTGACGCACCGCTTGCTCGTCAATCTGCACGCCACGTTTTTGCGATTCCTGCCAGAGCAATTCCTTGTCGATCAGCGTTTGCAGCGCAGCCTGACGTAGCTGTTTATAGGCTTTGGGATTACGAATGCTCGCCACCGCGCGGCCCTGATCTTCGAGGTATTCGGCAAAAAAGCGCTCGAAGCGATAGCCGGAGATTTCCTCGCCATTGACCCGCGCCACCGCCGGTTCGTTGTTGGCCCAGACCGCCGGGAGCCAGCAGGTCAGCAGCATTAACAGCCTTGTGAGCTTCATGATCGGGGCCTCCGTTCAGGGGCTGGCAACAATCGGTTTGTAGGGTGCGACCAGATAAAAATGCTGATCTGGCAAATCCACGGTGACCACGTGCGCGCCGCTCAAGCCCAGGCGTCGACCGGGGCCAAAACTCAGGCGCGGGGTCAGGCCGGTGTCGAAGTCATGCAGACCCTCCAGCGCCGCCACCAGTTTTTCGCGGCTGGCGTCGCGGCCGGCCTGTTTCATGCCTTCGCTGAGCAGCAGCATCGAGGCGTAGGCGCCGACTTGCAGCACCGCATGCTGGGCGCCGAGGCCTTGGCCCTCGCGCAAAAGTGTCAGCCCGATGCGTCCGGCCTGCGTCCAGTCGCTGGGCACGAACGGATAGGCGAGAAACACGCGACGGGTAAAGCCGCTGGGCACTTGCAGCAGATCACCGGCCACCTGGCTCGATGCCGCGAACAGGTACGGCACCTGCCCGGCGCCCTGCAGCCTCGTCGCCAGACGACTGAAACCACCGCCGCTGCCCAGATAAAACACCGAGCGCGAACCCAACGGCAGCGCTTCCGCCGCCGGGTCATAGGCTTGCAGATGGACGTTCTGCCAGCCGTGATCCTGTAAATATTGACCGAGGTTTTGCGCGGCTTGCGTCTGCATCGGGTCAGCGGGATAAGCGATCAGCGTCGGCCCTTGCAGCACGCGCAGGCTCGCCGTGGCGTAGTCGGCCAAGGCGATCAGTTGCTCGCGCAAACCGGGCAACGGCTCGAAAATCTGTGGACTGGCCTGCATCGAGCCGAGCAACGACAGCGCGCCGATCAGCGGCACGCCGGCCTGTTCCAGACGCGGGCCGAGTTCGCTGTCGAGGGCTGGCACCATCGGCGCGATCAGCGCAAACACCTGTTCCTGCTCGATCAGTTGCTGCAAGGCCTGTTCGGCACTGGCGCGATCCGGGCCGGGGTCGATCACCGTCAGGCGCAGTTGCCGACCGTGAATGCCGCCGGCCTGATTGATCCGCGCGACACTGCCGTTGAGCACCGCTGCAATGGTCATGCCCTCCTCGGCCAACGGGCCTTGGCTCGGCAATAACGTGCCGAGGTGCAAGGTCTCGGCGTCGAGGCCGGGGTCGCGCTCATCGGCCAGGCGCTTGAGATAGGCGGTGAGATTGCGCTGATCCTTCATCGACAGCAGAAAGCGCGGCATGCTCGGGTCGAGTCGATTGTGGCCGGGATCGCGGCCCTGCTGAATCACCGTTGCCAGCGTGCTTTCGTTATAGGCCGGATAACTGCGGCCGTTGACCTGCTGCTGGCCGTAGGTGCTGGTCAGTCGTGCCCAGTTCAGCGGCGGCGGACGTAAGCCGCCTTCGGGCCGACCGAGGCCGTCGGCGCCGTGACAGTTCGCGCACGGCAGGCTGGTGGCCGGCAGCAACACGTCCGCCGCGCCGACCCGCGCCATGATCGCTTCGCCGCTGGCTGACAGACCTTGACGGTACAGGCGTTTGCCCGCCGCTTCTTCCGAGCTCAGCGGCGCAGCATTCGCGCCGAGGCTGATGCCAGCGAGCAGGATCAGGGCGAGTACGCGGCAGCGTTTCATGGCGCGGGCTCAGCGACCGGCCACGGGCATTGTCAGCAACTGCAAGCGCTGGGCAATGGCGGCGGCCGGGGCGTCGGGGCGAATTTTGCTCCAGCGTTTGTTGGCGACATCGCCGACGATCAACTGCGTCGAGTGCTGCTCGGGCGTCGGCACGATCTGGCCGATGCGACTCAGCACCAGATCCATCTGCGCCTTGTCGCCGGTGAGAAAAAGCCAATGAGGGTCATCGGAACCCTGCTTCAAGGTGTAAGCCTTGAGCACCGCCGGCGTGTCGCGCAGCGGATCACTGGTAAGGGAAATGAAGGTGATGTCCTGCGCCTTGTCGCCGAGCAGCTCGCGAACCTCCTTGAGCTTGCGGGTGATCAGCGGGCAGGCATCGTTGCAACTGGTGAAAATCACGTTGAGCAGAACGATGCGGTTTTGCAGGGCGTCGCTGTAGAAGCGCAGGGTCTCGCCGTTCTGATCCTGCAACGGCGTGTCGGTGAACCAGGTTTTTGCGTCGTGCGTGCCTTTGGCCGGCGCGACTGCAACCGTTGTCGGTGCTTCGGGGGCATGGCCTTCGTGGGCAAACGCGACGTTGCTGAAAATCCAGAAACACACGGTCAGGGAGATCCAGTCGAGCAGTCTCATGGCTGTTGCTCCATGGCGATGGCGGTGTGTTTGGCGTGGGTGCGCAGGCCGCTGAGCTTCTCGACTTCCTTGGCCAGCAGCTCTGGATCGGTGAAGCCGTAGTAGCGCATCCAGTGGCGATTGTTGCCGTCGCCGACGAGGATCAACGGCTGATGATTCTTGAGGTCGCCACTGAAACTGCCGAGGCCTTTGAGGGTTTCATTGATCGATTGTGGCGAGCCGGTCAGCCAGCTCCAGCCCGGGCCGCGCTGAAAAGTGCGGGCGTAATCCTGCAGGCGTTTCGGGTCGTCGCGTTGCGGGTCGATGCTGATCGAGACGAGTTGCACTTCCTTGCCGACCCGCGCGCCGAGCTGTTTCTGCACCTTGCCCATGATCGACGAGACCACCGGGCACACCGTCGTGCAACTGGTGTAGATGAAACTCATGACGACAATTTTGCCCTGCACCAGGTCTTGTTCCAGACGCACGGTTTTGCCGGTCTGGTCGAGCAGCGGCACGTTGGCGAACTTGACCTGGGTGTGTTCTTGCGTGCTGCTGGCGGGGGCTTTGTGCCCGGCGTGTTCGTCTGCCGAGTGGGCGTTGGCGTGTTGAACGCCGAGGCTCAACAGGCACAGGGTCAGCAGGCCAGTGGATGCAAATCGGTTCATGTCGAAACTCCTCTTCAACGGGCCTGGTCGGGGGTGACCCGAACACTGGCAAAGGTTTTGTCATCGAAACCGGCGCCCAGCGAGGCGGCGCGCACGTGCAGGTACCAGGCGCCGCTGCGGTCGAGGCTGATCGGCGCTTCGTACACACCGTCGGCGACTTCCAGTGCCGCGACTTCACGCGGGTGTGAAGTGGGCGCGAGGTAGTAGCGCAGCTGCACGTCTTTAACGCCGCTGCGCTGGGTTTTGTCTTTGCCTTGAACGATGCGGAAGCGCACGACATACGGGTCGTTGAGCGCCACGGCAGTCTTGTCGAGGAGGAACTCGACTTTCGGCTGGCCGAGGTGTTTTGGCTGTTTGCCGTCGCTATCAATCTGCGCGGTAAAGCAGTGAATGATGTTCGGTTGATTGAGCAGGAACGCCACGTCGAAACGCCCCGCTGCCGGCAGTTTCACCCGCGCGCTGTACAGGCCCGGCGAAACTTCGCGCAGGCTGCGGTCGATGACCATCGCGGCGCGGGCGATCTGGCCACGGTTGGGGTAACCGGACATCGGCGCGTTCATGCCTTCGGCGTAGAAGTAGGTGGTGTTGTCGACCGGGTTGACCACGAACACTGCGTTGTCGTCGCGTGAGACGGCGAGGCTGGAGGCCAGCGGCAAGTCACCGGCCAGGCGCGGTGCTTGCGGCCCGGCTTCGAAACCCTGGCTGATCGGCTGGCGACCTTCGCCGAGCGAGGATAGGTTGATCATGGTGACTTTCGGTGAAGCGAGTCCGCGGATGTAGGCGTAGGCCTGGGTGAACACCACTTGGTAGGGTTCGGCGCTGACCTCCAGATCATGGATGGCGCTGTTGGTCGCGGCATCGATGACGCTGGCGCGGTTTTCCACGGTATTGAGTACCACACCGAAGCGGCCGTCGGCGCTGAAGCCCATCGGGCCGAGGCCTTGTTGCAGTTTCAGCACCCGGCGGATGGCGTGGGTGCTGGCGTCGATCACGGTGACGGTGCCGTCCTTGCCATCGGCGACGTAGACGGCGCCGGACAATGCCGAATAGGCGACGGATAACGGGTGGGAGCCGGTTTTGATCTGCTGGACGATGTTCAGGCTGGCGATGTCGATCACGCTGACGGTGCCGTCGTCGCGGTTGCTGACGAAGGCGAAGCGGCTGTCTTTGCTGAAGGTGATTTCGTGGTGGCCGCGTCCGGTCTGTAAATGTTTAAGGGATTTGAGGCTTTGGGCGTCGATCACGGTGACGCCGGAGTCTTCGGTTTTGCTCGCGTTGTTGCCGACCCAGAGCAGGCGTTCGTCCGGTTGCAGGGCGACGCGAAACGGTTGGCTGCCGGCGCTGATCGAGTCGATGACTTTGAATTGTTCGCTGTCGATGACGGCGATTTCACCGGCAGTCGGCATGGAAACGTAGACACGTTTGTTGTCTTTGGGGGTGACCCAATCCATCGGCGGCTGCTTGAGCTCGATCCGCGCGAGGGTGCTGGTGATGCCGCCGACTGATACCGATGGATCGACCACGGCGATGCTCGCGTCGCGGTTCATCACCAGCAGGAAATAGCTGTTGAGGTCGAGCAACGGCCGCGCGCCGATGTTGGATTTGAGGAACACGCCGACCCGGGCTTTGCAGCTCTGCTCGCGGCCCTGGGCCTTATCGGCAGCGAGGGTTTGCGGATCGACCCAGGCGCCGGGTGCCACGCCGGACAGCGGCTGACCGGAAGCGCTGTCGCGGATGCGGAACTGCACATCGGCGAACTCGCCTTCACGCAGTTTGCCGTCGGCGGCCATTGGCTTGAGATCGAAATCCACCGCCACGCCATCACGGTTCAGCGTCTGCCCCGCGCCGGTTTGCGCCAGCGCAATCTCACTCAGCGTCAACAACGCCCCGGCCATGGCCAGCGTGCAAATACCGATGATGTTGATGATCCTGTTCATCTTTCACTCCCCTACGCATTCCAGCCAAACGACGCGATCCCTGTGGGAGCGAGCCTGCTCGCGAAAGCAATCTGCCAGCCACCCCACCTGTTGCCTGTGCCGCCCTCTTCGCGAGCAAGCTCGCTCCCACAAGGGATTTGCATTCATCCCACTTCCTCACTGCCCACCGCAGATCCTTGTAGGAGTGAGCCTGCTCGCGATGGCGTCATCCGCCCCACCATCGAAAACCGAGTTGCCCCAATCGCGAGCAGGCGAAGGCCTACAGGGGATTTGCATGCATCCCGCCAAGCTAACTGCCAACCGCAGACCCTGTGGGAGCGAGCCTGCTCGCGAAAGCAATCTGTCAGCCACCACACCTGTTGCCTGTGCCGGCCTCTTCGCGAGCAAGCCCGCTCCCACATGGGATTTGCTTCCACGGGGATATTGGCGTCGTGTCTACTGCCCCTGCGGCGCCGGTTCCGGTTCATTGGTCACGCGCAGCAGTCCCCATAATCCGGAGGTGTTGCCGTAGGCGGCGTAGTCGCGGAACAGGTAGTCGCCCGGTATCGCGTTGCTGCCGCCGGCGCTCGGGATCATGAAGCTGAAGTGCGCGGCCGGCAGGATGCTTTCGTGGGCGCCGATGTACATCGACATCGGGTTGTAGCCGAAGCGCACGGAGCCCACGCCCGGCGAGCCCATCGGATAACCACCGACATCGCTCTTCTCGGCCTGGAACGGGTTCACCGACCAGACGTGCCCGTCGAGCTGGAACGTGGTGCCGCGACTGCCACCGCTCGGCATCAGAATATGCGTGCGGAACGGCTGCCCCGGTTTGGCGTAGAGCACCGGCGTTTGCGGATCGCCACCGACCAGTGCATTGCTGTAGGCCATGTGCGCATTGACCATGTCGCCATAACCCGCGCCATCGGCGTGACCAAACGGCGCGTCCGGGGCGAGGCCGAAGCGGTACCACAGCGGCTCGGTCTTGTAGTTGATCGCCATGCTCGAGTTGTCCTGCGGATCGGTCGGCACGCCGAAGCCTTCAGCGGCAATCCCTTCCACCGGCCGGCCATTGGCCCAACGGGTGTTCAACGCTTTATGCCAGACCATCGCGAAGTCGCGGTAGCTGGTCTGCCCGGGCGCCGTAACCGTGGCGTTGACCTTGCGCGCATCGTCGACCCAGGTTGCGCCGATCGGCAGAATGCTCATCGCCCCGCCAAGACCTTTTTGCGGTTGCTTGATCACGTCCGCCGGGGTGAAATTCAAGCCGCCGAACTCCACTGCCGTGGCGTTGATGTTGTCGACGCTGCGACCCAGTTGAGTCACCGGTTTGCCTTCACGCTCCAGATGCCCGGCGTAGTACTGATAAGTACGGGTCGGGTACGCGCCGCTGTTGCCGACGCGCGGTGGCACGGTCTGGATCGGGTTGGCGCCGACGTTGGCGCCGTCGGATTTGGTGATGTCATACGCCAGCAACTGTGCATGCAGGCCGACGTGGCTTGACGGCCGCATCAGGTTGTTGCTGAAGGTGGTCGAGCCCAGTCCGCTGTTGCGATCACGCTTGACCATGCCTTGCATCACTGCGGTTTGCGTCAGGTCCGGCATCACGCTCGGCAGACGGTTTTCCAGGGTGATGTTGATGCAATCCCCTGCCGCCGCACGCAGTACCAGCGGTTCAACCGGGATGCCGGGTTTCAGCTTGCCGCTGAGCGGATCCAGATCGGATTTGCGCACATACAGAATCGCAGTCGGATCATGCAAGGGCCCGCTCTGCCCGCCGATGGTGATGGTCTCGCCATCCTCCGGATCGGTCACGGTGACTTGTGGAATGCTCACCGTGCGCGAGTTCAGCACCAGGGTGCCGCCCGCCGGATTCAGCGGCCCGCCGACATGCTGACCAAGCCCTTGCGGATCGCCAATGGTCAGGCCCAGCGCATTGCCGAGGATGTCATTGGCCAGCGCCGCGACCACTTCATAGTTGCGCTGTACCGTCGGCCGCGTGCCGATGCCATTGGGGTTGGCGCTGATCCGCGGGCAACTGCCCTCGAACGCCACGGTGTTGCGCATGCCCGCCGGATTCGGGTTGTTGGGGATGGCATACAGGTCGTTGCGTTTAGCGGTGTAGTTACGCATCACGCCCCAGATACCGCTCCAGTAGCCTTCGATCGAAGCGTCCATCGAGTACAAATAGTCGCCCGTGGTCGCAGCGGAACTGGAGAGCATCGACACCGGCGCTATGAAGCCCATCTGCTCGGAGATGCCGATCATTTGCGAGGCGCGCCAGCCGGAGTTGGAACTGTTGCCGAACCCGGAACCGCTCTGCAGCCATTTCACGCCGTGCAGGGTGACGTTGTGCTCTTCTTCATGGCCGCCGGCATGCACCCGCAGCCGCACGTTGTCGCCGGTGTAAGTACGCAACATCGGTGTGAACGGATCGCCAGGTTCAGCGCCGCCCTTGTTGATGTGCGGCGGAAACAGCGTGGTGCCGCCGGTAGGCCCGGTAGCGGCAGTGAGCAGATTCGGCGCCAGGTTCATCGCCGGAATTGCGCGGTCGGTGCGGCTTTGCATGGCGAACGACAGATCGCCACCGAGGCCATCAGCCTGCATGCCGCGCTTGCCGTCCGGGCCGACCTTGTTCGGGTCGTACACGCGCAGGGCCAGCGGTTCGTTGCGATAGTTGACGACGAACATGCCCGGATCATCCACCGAGATCGCCTGCGGACATGGCCGGCTCGGGCAGCCCGGCACCTGACCGCCCTGCACTTCCAGCACGCCTTCGAGCAGGTTGCTAGCGTTGTTGCGCACTGGCGGGTTGATCGCGTAGCGGAAGCTGTCGGCAGTCGCCGGGAACGCCTGCGCATTCGGCACGCCGTTAGGGCCGGCACCGACATAGACGCCGGCTTCATAGGCGTGCTGGAAGTCGCTGTATTCGAGGAAGAACTCACGGAAGCTGTCGTTTTTGCCGTCGCCATCGAGGTCGCCGGTATTGATCACCGCTTGCCACGAGGTCGGGCCGCCGTCCTGACGCGCGCCACTGTACAGAGGCTCGCCGGTTTCCGCATGGAACCAGGTCGAACCGGCCGGTTCCGCCAACACGGTGGCGTACAGACCAATCTGCTGATGCGTCGATGGGCCCAGGTGGTCGTGAGTGAAAATGGTGCCGAGGCCACGATCGACGCCTTTGATGTTCACCACCGGATCAACGAACCAACGCTGCATCGCCGTGCGCGCACCGAGCCAATCGGCGCGACCGTACTGACCGAAGAACGGATGGTTTTTGGCTTTCGGGCACGCCTGGGTGCCGTCGCGCGGATCGGTGGCGGCGCACTGGTTGAACTCGCGGATCGCGTGAATGCGTTCCTGCACGGCGCCCGGCGAGAGCACGCCGTCTTCATAGTTCCAGCCGTTGGAGGAGCCGTCCGCCGAGGTCAGATCCCACTTCGGCAGGTGAATATGCTGGCCGATCACATCGGTCGGCGTGCGCACCTGATAGTCGTCCATCTCGTAAGTGGCCGGCACCAGGTTGGTTTGCTGGTATTGCACGCAATCGAAGGTGTTCATGCGCATCACCAGCGGTTCTGGCGGACGCTGCTTGGTGATCACCGGCCAGGCGTCTTCCCACAGCGCCAGAATGCGCGCCTGCGGGAAGTGATAACCGACCTTGTTGTACACCGCGTCGAACTGAATATTGGCGGCTTTGTAGATCCGAGGGCGGTCGGCGGTGAAGCTTGAAGCGCCGACAAAGGACATGCCGTCGATGCGGTCACCGCTGGCGAACTCACCGCTGCCGGCGCTGCTGGTCAGGCGCTTTTGCCGATCGTCCATGCACGGTTCGTAGTACGGCGCGCCGGCCATTGGCAAGGCACCGTTGGTACGGAACGCCTTGGCCACCACTTGATTGCCGGGCAGCAAGGCATAGCTTGGGTGATCTTTTTTCGCATGGAAGGCCATCGCCGCTTGTTCGACTTCGGTGCCTTCTTCCGGCAGGTAAATCGGTTTGGCGCGGGTGACTTCCTTGGAGAAATCCAGCGAGGTGGTCACGGTGTGCGCTTCGCCACCGGCCGAGACGCCGTCGAGGGTATGACGCTGCAAGCCACCGTCCCAACCACCGGACTGCGCCGGGTCAAGGTTGGCCCACAGGGCTTTGCCGCTGGCCTTGAGCGATTGCGCGGTAGCGGCGTCGAGCATGTCCAGCGGCGGGGTTGGTGGACGTTGGCCCACCGAGCTTTCCATGCCACCGATCCAGAATGGATAGCCCGGGTTTTTCAGGCTGCCGTCGGCATTACGGTTGGCTTCGCTGCGATCAACCAACGCCAGCGAACCGATGGCTTGACCACCGGCGTTGCCGCCATGGTGCTCGCCGTCGTCATCGCCCTCTTCTTCATCCTCGTCGTCATCATTGCCGGCGATCAGGGTTTCACCGATTTTCGGCACGACCACGACTTTGCCCGGCATTGGCGCCATGGCTTTGCCCGGTAGCGGCACGATGGCCGGAATCGGTGTGCCGGCGACGATTTCGCCATCAGGCAAGGCGCGCGCACCGGTCGCCGGTTTACCGCTGCGCAGGGCAAACGGTTCGCTGTGATAACCGTCGGCGCCCTGCTGGGAAACGTCGAGCCGGGTGCCCTCTTCAAACACGTCGTGCACCCGCCACATGGCCCACATGCCTTGGGCAAAGTGCGGATAGAAATGGCAGTGATAGATCGCATCGCCGGCCACGCGGTTGCGGTTGCCCGAACCACCGTTGGCGATTTCATAGGTGTAACCGGCGCCCGGGCCAATGCCCTGGGCATCGACGTAATCGGAGTTGTCGTCGTTGGGGTTGAACAGCCACTGATGGCCGTGCAAGTGGAAGATGTGCTGCTCATGACCATTGTGGGTGTTGCGGAATTTGACGAAGTCACCGATGTAGCTGTGGTTGACGTTCGACGGCTCCGACGGATACAGGGCCATGGTCGCTTTCACCCCGATCTGATCGGCGCGCGGTGTCTGGCCAGGGGCGATGTTTTCCAGCCCGGCGTTGGCCGGCACGTCGACCAGCATCGCCACGTCGCCAACGGTGTGCGAGCTGAGGAAGAATTCTTCGTAGGCGCACGACAGGCAATCGTGCATCGGCCCGACGCCCAAACGGTTGGCCACCACTTCGGCGCCCATGCCGCCCGAGCCGTAATTGATCATGAACGAATCGCGAGTTGGCTCCAGCACGTGGGCCATCACCGGATCAGCCCAATAGGCTGGAAACGCTTGAGTGGCGGCAGTTTCGTCCTGGAATTGCGAGGCGAAATCGCGGAACGCTTCCAGTCGATTGGGGATCGCCGGGTTGCGTTTTCCAACCGATTCCAGCGGATAGGTGCTGGGCGGGAAGCTGCCGTCGGCGTTGCTGCCCATGACAATCGCATCGCTTTCGCTGGAAATGATTTCATTGCCGTCGACCATGCCGATGATCGGCGTACCGGCCTTGCCTTCGCGCAGCCACGGTTCGCGCTGCGGGTAGCGCGCCTGATAGTCGACGATCGGTTGGCCGGTGGGTGCGCGGCCCGTGGTGGCCAGGCGCATTTCTTCTTCGGTGAGGGTGTTGCGATAGGTGCGACCGCCCTTGGGCAGGACGACAACCTGGCCGAACAAGCCATTGGCGACGTTACCGGCCGCACCCTCGCCGCCAAAGGTTGCGCCGCGGCTGCTGACGGCAAACGCGCCTTCACGCTCGGCGTACAGGGTGTAAGAACGGCTCGCGCCCGGCGGCACCAAGGTGTTGGCGTTACGCCCGGTGAACGAGGAAATGTCATCGATGCTGTTCACCGCTTGCAGGCCATTGACCTGGAAACCGACGTGCCGATCAGCGACTTGCTCATCGACTTTGAAGTCTTCAGCCGCGTTGGCGTTCTCGACGCCTTCCTCTTCTTCACCTTCATTCTCGAAGTGCTTGTTCGGGTTGGCCTGATAGTCGAGCAGGTTTTGCAGATTGATCGTCAGGCAATCACCCGCCGCCACGCGCAACACCAGTGGCCGTGGCCGCTTGTCCGGGCGCAGCGAAACCTTGCCCGGCACCGCTGAACCGCCGTAGGCCAGCGACATGTTGCGGTCATCCACCACGTCGCGGCGCAGGGCGAACATCATGCCGTTGATGTTCTGCGCACCGAGGCGGTTGAACATCAGCGGTTGATCGAAGGCGACGACGTTGGCCACCAGGTTGCGCTCGCATCGCACGGCCGCGCTGGCCAGTTCGACGCTGAGCATCGAGGCCAGAATCAGCAGCCAGTTGAACAGAGACGGAGCGTGATGAATGCCAGCCATGATCAGTAACCTCGTAGTGGGTGCTCTTGGGAACACTTCTCGACAAATGCCTCAGAGCAATCCGCGTGCCACAAAAAATTCGTTTACCGTTCAATCGGTTACTGCAGCGACTTGAGAATCCGGGGCATATTCCCCACCGCTTTGCCCCACTTTTCGGGGCTGCCGGGTTTGCCCCGAAAGTGGGGAAAACCGGGTTGGGGTCACAGCGGGGCGTCCATCGCCAGGCCCTGCAAACGTCGGTACTGGCGCAACACAGTCGGCACGTAACGCTGGGTTTCGGCGAACGGCGGGATCACCCGGCCACGGCTGAGCACCGCGTCGGGCCCGGCGTTGTAGGCCGCCACGGCGAGGGCGATGTCGTTGTCGAAGAGGGTCATCAAACGCTTGAGGTATTTCGCGCCGCCCTGGATGTTGGCCTTGGGGTCGTAGACATCGGTCACACCCAGTTCGCGCGCGGTGTCGGGCATCAATTGCATGAGCCCGCCGGCGCCTTTGGGTGAGGTCGCGCCGGGGTTGTAATGTGACTCGGCGTTGATCACCGCGTGCAGCAACGCTTCGGGCAATTCGTTGACTTTGGCGGCTGCCGACACCAGTTCTGCGTAGGGCTGATTGGCGATCATTTGCGGCTGTTGATCGAGGCTGGCCACAGGCATCTCAGCCTCGTGGATCACCCGTTCGTAGGTGCGTCCGGGCCGGTGAACGTTGGACAGCACGTAGCTGCCCTTGGCGTCCACCGAGATAAATACATCGGCTTGCGCGGCGCCGCTGAGCAGCACACAACCGAGCAATCCGCTGGCGAGAAATTTCATGTCGGGCCTCCCCGGATCGGCCCCGATAAATTGGGGGAAATGCCCCAATGGCCGATCACGTTTGAGCCATACGCAAGCACTGTGCCGACTCTTGAGAGGCCCGTATTTCAAGGGCTTCGGCGTGTCGACCAGTTTTCAGTGAGGCTGAGCATGGCAATTGCATAAGCCCTTCAGGCGACACGGCTGCCACTCACGGGAGGTCATCATGAAGCTGCAATTTCGTCCGCGTGGCCAACGCGGTTTTACCCTGCTCGAATTGCTGGTGGTGCTGGTGGTGCTCGGTCTGTTGGCCGGGATCGTCGCGCCAAAATACTTCGCTCAACTCGGTCGCTCGGAAGTGAAAGTGGCCAAGGCGCAGATCGAAGGGCTGAGCAAAGCACTCGACTTGTATCGACTGGAAGTCGGCCACTACCCGTCCACCGAACAGGGCTTGCAGGCCTTGGTCACCGCCCCGAGTGACGAGGCGAAATGGACCGGCCCGTACTTGCAGAAAAAGCTGCCGCAGGATCCGTGGGGGCGTAGTTACGCCTATCGCTATCCCGGCGAAAACAGCGAGTACGATTTGCTGTCGATGGGCAAGGACGGCCAGCCCGGTGGCGAAGGCGAAAACGCTGAAGTGACCAATTGGCAGTGAGCGGAGCGCGGCCCATGCGATTTCATTTGAAAGCGGTCGGCAAGGCTGGCGTGGTGTCCTTGAGCGTCGAGGCAGCGGGCGACAGCGAAGCGCGACGGATTGCCGAGGACCAGGGTCTGCGCGTGCTCAGTTCGCACGCCGACAAGCATTGGCGTTCGCTGCGATTGCGTCAGCGCGAGACCTTCAATCTGGTGCTGTTCAGCCAGGAACTGACCACGCTGCTCAATGCCGGCCTGCCGTTGATCGATGCGTTGGAAAGCCTCGCCGAAAAAGAATCCGCCCCCGCTGCCCGGAAAACCTTGAGTGAGCTGGTGCGCCTGCTCTACGAGGGCAAATCGTTTTCGCAGGCGTTGGGCCAGTTGTCGGCGGTGTTCCCGCCGCTGTACGTGGCGCTGGTACAGTCCAGCGAGAAGACCGGCGCGGTCGGCGATGCGCTAGGCCGCTACGTCAGCTATCGCCAGCGTATGGACGAGGTGCGGCAGAAGATCATCAGCGCGTCGATCTACCCGATGCTGTTGTTGGTGGTCGGCGGCGGCGTGGTGTTGTTTTTGATGGGTTACGTGGTGCCGCGCTTCAGCCTGGTGTTTGAAGGGTTGGGCAATAACCTGCCGTGGCTGTCGCAGGTCTTGATGAGCAGCGGCATGTTTCTGCATGCGCATCAGGCGGAATTCTTTGGCGCGCTGGCGGCGATTGTCATCGCCCTCGCCGTCCTGCAAAAACAACCGGCGTTTCGTCGTGGGCTGGATCGGCTGGTGGAGAAACTGCCGGCCGTGCATCAGCGAATTTTCATGTATGAGCTGGCGCGGTTTTATCGTTCGCTGGGGATTCTGCTGCAAGGCGGGATTCCGCTGGTGACCGCCATGAGCATGGTGCGCGGCCTGCTCACCGTGGCGTCGCGGGTACGCCTCGATCAGGCTTGCGAGCGGGTGCGCGAGGGGCAATCGTTGTCTACCGCGCTGGAGCTCAATCACCTGGTGACACCGGTGTCCCTGCGCCTGCTCCGCGCCGGCGAACAGTCCGGCAACCTCGGGCAGATGATGGAACGCAGCGCCGACTTCTACGATGAGGAAATCAGCCGCTGGCTGGAGTGGTTCGTGAAGTTGTTCGAACCGCTGCTGATGACCTTCATCGGCCTGCTCATCGGGGTCATCGTGATCCTGATGTACATCCCGATTTTCGAACTGGCGTCGAGTATTCACTGACCCCGGGAACGGGTCGAATCCCTGCAACAACGCACTCTCACGTTCCCAACAAGACCACAAAGACGGAGAACGATATGCACATTAAAAAGCTCGTGCTCGCAATGGCCATCGGCGCAGTTCTGTCGGCGTCCACGGTACTGATTCCGGACAGTTTGTCGGGGGTTTCCAGTGTTCAGGCCAAGGAAGGTGGGAGTGGTGGTGGAGGGAACGGCGGCGGACATGGCGGAGGGGGTGGCGGTAGCGGCGGTGGAAACGGGGGTGGGCATGGAGGCAGTGGCGGTGGCGGTGGCGGTGGCGGTGGCGGTGGCGGTGGAAATGGTGGCGGTCATGGCGGCAGTGGCAATGGTGGAAGTGGCCACGGTGATGGCGGCAGTGGTCACAGCGGCAGCGGCCAAGGCTCCGGACACTCGGGCAATTCCGCGTCATCCTCCGGCCGCAACGGCACCCACGCCGAACCGGGCGATGATCACGGTGTTCACCGGGCGGGTGAAGTCGGCGACGATCATGGCGTCCATCGCGCCGGTGAAGTCGGCGATGACCGAGGCCTGCATGCAGCGGGCGAACCGGGTGACGATCGCGGCGTGCACGTCGGCGGCGAACCCGGCGATGACAAACGCGCCAACTGACCTCTAGAGCCCACCGCAATTCCTGTGGGAGCGGGCTTGCTCGCGAAGGCGTCGTGTCAGTCAATTGTGTTTTAGCTGACCCGACGCTTTCGCGAGCAAGCCCGCTCCCACAGGACTCGTGGTTTATCCAGATATCACAGCCATCCATAAAGCCAATGTAGGAGCGAGCCTGCTCGCGAATGCTGTGGGTCAGCCAATGATGGGTTAACTGACAGTCCGCCTTCGCGAGCAAGCTCGCTCCCACAGGACTCGTGGTTTACCCAGATTTCACAGCCATCCATAAAGCCAATGTGGGAGCGAGCTTGCTCGCGAATGCTGTGGGTCAGCCAATGATGGGTTAACTGACAGTCCGCCTTCGCGAGCAGGCTCGCTCCCACAGGACTCGTGGTTTACCCAGATTTCACAGTCATCCATAAAGCCAATGTGGGAGCGAGCCTGCTCGCGAATGCTGTGGGTCAGCCAATGATGGGTTAACTGACAGTTCGCCTTCGCGAGCAGGCTCGCTCCCACAGGACTTGGGGTTTACCCAGATTTCACAGCCATCCATAAAGCCAATGTGGGAGCGAGCCTGCTCGCGAATGCTGTGGGTCAGCCAATGATGGGTTAACTGACAGTCCGTCTTCGCGAGCAAGCTCGCTCCCACGGGGTTTTGCAGGGTTTGAAAAATCCACTGTGAGGTTTAGAGGGCGACGTTGTTCTGGTTCAGGCGTTCGCGCAAGAATTCGACCAACGCCTGCACCGGGCGTGAGGCCTGCCGATGCTGCGGGTACACCGCCGACAACGTCAGCGGTTCCGGACGCAGATCATCCAGCACCGGCACCAGCCGGCCATCCTTCAGCGCTGCGCCGACAATAAACGTCGGCAAATACGTAATCCCCATTCCCTGCACCGCCGCATCCCGCAGCAACTCGCCGTTGTTCACCCGCATACGCCCGGTGACATTGACCAACATCGGCTTACCCTGCCCCGCATTAAACCGCCATTGCACCGAACGCCCATGGCCATAAGGCAGGCAATCGTGGTTGAGCAGTTCTTCCGGTTTCAACGGCGTCCCGCGTTCAGCCAGGTAAGTTGGACTGGCGCAATACACCCGTTCGATCGACGCGATGCGCCGGGCGATCAGCGTTGAGTCTTCCAGCACACCAATGCGCAGCGCCAGGTCATAACCCTCGCCCAGCAAATCAACCGGCCGATCACTCAGATCCACCTCCACCGTGACCTCGCGATAGCGCTGCAAAAACATCGGCAGCAGACAACCGAGGTGCGCGACGGCAAACGACAGCGGCGCGCTCACGCGAATCGTTCCGCGCGGCTCGGCGGTCTGCCCGGCGATGCCCTGCTCGACCTGTTCGACCTCGCCCAGCAGGCGCAAGGCCGATTCGTAGTAGCTCTGGCCCAGCGGGGTGACGTCGAGGCGCCGGGTCGAGCGGTTCAACAACCGCACGCCGAGGCGCTCCTCAAGTTGCATCAAGCGCCGGCTGACGAACTGCTTGGACAAGCCCAACTGATCGGCCGCGGCGGTGAAGCTGCCGGAGTCCATGACCTGGCAAAAAATACGCATGTCTTCGAACGGGTTCATTGTCACTCTCTGGTGGACAGTTAAACGCTTTATAGCCGCTTTTTCACTTTCGAGCAGCTCATTAATCTGTGCGCACGGTTTGAAAACAACCCTGAACACGTAGGAGCTGCCGCAGGCTGCGATCTTTTGATCTTGATCTGCGGTGACGCGGGTAAAAGGCAAAAACAGGATCAAAAGATCGCAGCCTGCGGCAGCTCCTACATCACACATTCGAAAATGGAATTGAACATGAACATTAAACAGACCCTCGCCGCTTCCCTCCTCGCCCTGTCCATCGGCAACGCATCCGCCACCGAGACCTCCGGTGTCGAACACAACACTCAGGCCTTCCTCAACGCCCTCGCCGCTGGCGGTGGCAAACCCCTTGAGCAACTCAGCCCGAAAGACGCCCGTGCGGTACTGACCGGTGCGCAGGCTTCGGTGAAAGTCGACTTGTCCGGTGTTGAAGTCAGCGACAAAGCGATCAAGGTCGATGGCCAGACGATCAATCTGAAAGTGGTGCGTCCGGCCAAGGTCAAAGGCGAGTTGCCGGTGTTCATGTTCTTCCACGGTGGCGGCTGGGTACTCGGTGACTACCCGACGCACCAGCGCTTGATTCGTGACTTGGTGGTGGGCTCTGGCGCTGTCGCGGTGTACGTCGATTACACGCCGTCGCCGGAAGCGCAGTACCCGACCGCGATCAACCAGGCGTATGCCGCGACAAAATGGGTGGCTGAGCACGGCAAAGACATCGGTGTCGACGGCAAGCGTCTGGCGGTGGCCGGCAACAGCGTCGGCGGCAACATGGCGGCGGTTGTGGCGTTGATGGCCAAGGAACAGAAAACCCCGGCACTGCGCTTCCAGCTGTTGATGTGGCCGGTGACCAACGCGCAGTTTGACGACGGTTCGTACCAGCAATTTGCCGAGGGCCATTTCCTCACCAAAGGCATGATGCAGTGGTTCTGGGACAACTACACCACCAACCCCGCCGAGCGCGCGCAGATCCATGCTTCGCCACTGAACGCCAGCGCCGAACAGCTCAAAGGCTTGCCTGCTGCACTGGTGCAGACCGCCGAGTTCGACGTGCTGCGTGATGAAGGCGAAGGCTATGCGCGGCACCTCGATGCGGCCGGCGTGGCGGTGACCTCGGTGCGTTACAACGGGATGATCCATGACTTTGGTTTGCTCAATCCGCTGAGCCAGATTCCTGAAGTGAAGGCAGCGGTGCGTCAGGCGGCGGCTGAACTGAAGACTCATTTGAATCCTTAAAATCAAAAGATCGCAGCCTGCGGCAGCTCCTACATTGCAAAGCAATTTTCTGTAGGAGCTGCCGCAGGCTGCGATCTTTTTACTGGCAAGCACTGCGGAGCTTCGGTCATGACATTCTTCTACACCCACCTGCTGTCTCTTAGCGCCGCCCTGCTGCTGCTCGACGCGGTGCTCTGGCACTTCACGCCGTTCACCCATCGTGCGCCAAGAGTGGCTGTGCGGCTGGCGCTGTTTCTGGCCTTCACCGCGTTGGTGATCAATGCCGGTGTCAGCCCGCTGCAAGCCCCGCTGTTCGCCGATGACCGCGTCGCGCAACTGGGTGCAACGGCGTTGGGGATTCTCTGGTGGTTGTACGCCGCGCGAGTTTTGACGGAAGTGATCGGCCTCGCGCTGATGCGTCGCATCGGTCACAGCGGTCGTTTGCTGCAAGACGTGATCGGCGCACTGGTGTTTCTCGTGGCCATCGTTGCCGCCGCCGGTTACGTGCTGGAACTGCCGGTCAAAGGCTTGCTGGCGACCTCCGGGGTGGTCGCTATCGTCGTCGGTCTGGCGCTGCAAAGTACCTTGGCCGATGTGTTTTCCGGGATCGTCCTCAACACCACCAAGCCTTATCAGGTCGATGATCTGGTGATGATCGACGGCGTCGAAGGCAAGGTCTTCGACATCGACTGGCGTGCCACGCATCTGCTGACCAGCGCCGGCACCATGGCCGTAGTGCCCAACTCGGTGGCGGCGAAGGCGAAGATCGTCAACCTCAGCCGCCCGAACAGCATGCATGGCGTGTCGATCAGCATTCAGGTGCCCAATCACATTCGTCCGCGCCGGGTGCTCGATGCACTGGATCGTACGCTGCAAGGCAGCAGCTCGCTGTTGCTGAGTCCGGCGCCAAAAGCCGTGCTGAAAGAGGCCGGCGAAACCATGTCGGAATACGTCGCCAGCGGTTTCATTGCTGAGTTGGGCAAGAAAGGTGAAGTGCGCAATCAACTGTTCGACCTCGCCCACCGGCATCTCGAAGCAGCAGGGATTTCGCGGCATCCGGACGGCGTGATCGAACCGTCGACCCGCGCACGTGCGTTGCTTGATGAAGTGAAAATCTTTCGTTCGCTGAGCAGCGATGAACGTGATCGCCTCGCCGAATCGATGGTCGCTCAGCAGTACACAGCAGGCCAGGTGGTGCTGGGGCTGGATGAAGTGCCGGACAGTCTGTTCGTGATTGCCACGGGCGTGGTCAGTGCGACGGTGCCGGATGGTAATGAGCAGACTGAAGCCGGGCGCATGGGGCCGAGTGAGGTCATGGGTGAGCAGAGTATTCTGGCTGATACGCCGTCGCAGGCTACGTTTACCGCGCTGACGTCGAGCATCATTTATCGTCTCGACAAGAAGCTTACCCGCGAGTGCATGGAGCAGCGGACGGAGGTGGGTCGGGCGTTGAATAAATTGCAGGCGGTACGTCAACAGAACAGTCGCCTCGCGTTGATGGCTAAACCGGTGGCGGTGCGGAAAGGTGGTTTTTTGGGGTGGCTTCAAAAGCGTTGAAAGCAAAAGATCGCAGCCTGCGGCAGCTCCTACATTGGAATGCGATCCCCCTGTAGGAGCTGCCGCAGGCTGCGATCTTTTGATCTTACTTGGCGGTGAACTTGGTATAGCTGTTAATCAAGTTGCGATAGTTCGGCAAACGCTCCGACAGCAAGTGCGCCAAACCTTCCATATCGTTGCGCCAGTCACCCTGCAGCTCGCACGCCACCGAGAACCAGTTCAGCAGGTGTGCACCCGCCGCCGACATCCGCGCCCACGCCGCTTGCTGCACGGTGGTGTTGAAGGTGCCCGACGAGTCAGTCACCACAAACACTTCGTACCCTTCAGCAATGGCCGATAAGGTCGGGAACGCCACACAAACATCCGTCACCACACCGGCGATGATCAGTTGCTTGCGACCGGTCGCCTTGATCGCTTTGACGAAATCTTCGTTGTCCCACGCATTGATCTGCCCCGGACGCTGAATGAACGGCGCATCCGGAAACTGTTCGCGCAGTTCAGGCACGATCGGGCCATTCGGGCCGGCGTCGAAACTGGTGGTGAGGATGGTTGGCAGCTTGAAGAACTTGGCGATGTCGCCCAGCGCCAGCACGTTGTTCTTGAATTCGTTCGGGGTGAAATCCTGTACCAGCGAGATCAGGCCGGTCTGGTGATCGACCAGCAGTACGACCGCGTCATCTTTGTTCAGACGTGTGTAGGGAACGCTCATGGGAAAACTCCTGATGGACGGATGGATGAAGCGTGAAGCGTGAAGCGTGAAGCGCCGACCGGTCGGCCGGCGCTTTGGGGGAGAATCAGAAAGCGAAGCAGGAGCAGCCGAACGCGCCCCAGAACCCGGCGAAGTCGCTGACCGGCGCGTTCGACATCCGCGCCTTTTCATGGCTGTGGGTGTGTACGGCGCAAGGGCCGCTGCACTGGTGAACCTGCGCCTGCAACGGCGAATTCGGCCGCCAGTGGCCTGGGACTTTGACCACCGGCGACCAGTCCGGCAGCACCGGAATCGAGCGCGGCCCGAGGTCTTCGAAGTCGCCGGCAGCGTAAACAATCTTGCCGCCGACCACGGTCAGTACCGACTCGATCCACTTGATCGCTTCTTCCTCGACATGGAAAAAGTCCGCGCTCAGCGCTGCTAGATCCGCCAGCTGCCCGACCTTGATCTGGCCTTTCTTGCCCTGCTCCGAGGAGAACCAGGCGCTGCCGTGGGTGAACAGTTCCAGCGCGGTGGTGCGCGGCAGACCTTCTTCGTACAGCGCCAGCCCGCCGACGGTGCGGCCGCTGACCATCCAGTACAGCGACGTCCACGGGTTGTAGCTGGAAACCCGCGTCGCATCGGTACCCGCGCCGACCGGGACACCTTCGGCGAGCATGCGTTTGATCGGTGGGGTCGCTTCGGCGGCTTGCTTGCCATAACGGTCGACGAAATATTCGCCCTGAAACGCCATGCGATCCTGAATCGCAATGCCGCCGCCCAGCGCTTTCACCCGCTCGATGTTCTGCGGGGTGATGGTTTCGGCGTGGTCGAAGAACCATGGCAAACCGTTGAAAGGAATGTCGCGGTTGACCTTCTCGAACACATCGAGCATGCGGCTGATCGATTCGTTGTACGTCGCGTGCAAACGGAATGGCCAGCGCTGTTCAACCAAGTGGCGCACCACCGGTTCCAACTCTTCTTCCATGGTCTGCGGCAGATCCGGGCGCGGCTCGAGGAAGTCTTCGAAGTCCGCTGCGGAGAACACCAGCATCTCGCCGGCGCCGTTGTGGCGCAGGTAGTCGTCGCCCTGATGCAACTTGACGCTGCCAGTCCAGTTCTGGAAATCGCTCAGTTCTTCTTTCGGTTTCTGGGTGAACAGGTTGTAGGCGATGCGCACGGTCAACTGGTCGTCTTTGGCCAGTTGCTCGATGACTTGATAATCGTCCGGGTAGTTCTGGAAACCACCGCCAGCATCGATCGCGCTGGTCAGGCCGAGGCGATTGAGTTCGCGCATGAACTGGCGGGTCGAGTTGACCTGATACTCCAGCGGCAGCTTCGGCCCTTTGGCCAGCGTCGAATAGAGAATCATCGCGTTCGGCCGCGCGACCAGCATACCGGTCGGGTTGCCATTGCTGTCGCGAACAATCTCGCCACCCGGTGGGTTCGGCGTGTCGCGGGTGTAACCGGCGACACGCAGCGCGGCGCGGTTGAGCAGCGCGCGGTCGTACAAATGCAAGATGAACACCGGTGTGTCCGGTGCGGCCTGGTTGATTTCTTCGAGGGTCGGCATGCGTTTTTCGGCGAACTGGAATTCGTTCCAGCCACCGACCACGCGCACCCATTGCGGGGTCGGCGTGCGGTCAGCCTGATCCTTGAGCATGCGCAGCGCGTCGGCCAGCGACGGCACGCCTTCCCAGCGTAGTTCGAGGTTGTAGTTCAAACCGCCACGGATCAGGTGCAAGTGCGAGTCGTTGAGTCCGGGGATCACGCAGCGGCCGTGCATATCGACCACTTGCGTGTTCGGCCCGCGCAGGGCCATGGCCTGGTTGTCGTTGCCGACGACCACGAAACGGCCATCGGTAATCGCCACGGCACTGGCCAGCGGTTTGGTGCGGTCTACGGTATGAAATTGGCCATTGAATAGAATCAGATCGGCGCTCATCGCAGTTCCTCAAGCAAAGTAAAAAGAAGCAAACCCCGCGCGCTCAGCGTGGCGAGGTTTCTTGGGAATCGAGGTGTTCATGGGCCTGACTGGCTTCGAGCCACGGCGCGAACAAGCGCGTGACGCGCGGCATGAACACGTACACCACCGACACGACGATGGTCAGAGTGATCAGGAACGTGGCGACCACGTAGTTGGAAAGCAGCGGATGCAATCTGAGCAGCGGCCCCCAGATCAGCGGCACCAGCAAGGTGTGCGGCAGAATCACCAGCAGCGTGATCACTGCTTGTTTCCAGCGCGGCGGTGGCGAAGCGGCTTCGGCCAGTGGCGAGAACCAGAACTCGTTGACCGGCGCGACTTCGGTCTGGTCGCCATCGGCAAGCATCGGTGCAGCTTCATCGACCAGCGCCTGACGCTGCGGCGATTCCAGCCACGATTGCATGGCGTCGGTGGAGCAAAAGCGCAGCACGCAGGTGTAGAAATCGAGGCCGGCACGTTTACCGCGCACCACATCAACCCCCAAGTGCCCTTCCCGCTGGCCCGCGACCCGCACGATATTGCGCAGCCAGGCTTCATACGCCGCCTCAAACCCGGCCTTGACCCGGTGCTTGACGATCAGCGTCACGGTCTCATCAGACCCCGGTGCTTTTGGACTCAGGACTTCAGGCATAACGCAGCACTCCGGGCAATCGGACATTAAGCGCCAGCCGTCCCGGCCCGGCGATAAACACAGTGGCAAACAGGATCAACAGCAACCAGCCGAACTGCCCCTCGGCCACACTCCATTGCGGATGCACGACCAACAACGCCACCAGCAGAACAAAGAGAATAGGCACGCAGGCCAATCGCGCCAGTACCCCGGCGACGATCAGTAGCGGACAGACGACTTCGGCGAAGATCGCCAGCATCAGGGTGAGGTGCGAACCGAGGTGGAACGGATCTTCGATCAGCTGCAATTGCGCGCTGAAATCCAGCAGCTTGGGCAAGCCGTGTACCCACAGCAAAAACAACCCGCCGCTGACCCGCAGAAACAGCAAACCGGCGTCGCGCGCCCGTTCATCGCGTTGCAAAGCGTTCATGACCCCATCCTGGAAACTTCATCGACCTGAATAATGCCGATGCCGGGAAGGGAAAAATTGAACGGGTGTGCTCAGTTCACCAGCGTGCCGAGATATTCAGCACACCGCAAAACCCTGTGGGAGCGGGCTTGCTCGCGAAGGCGTCGGGCCAGTCGATTGATCGTTCCCACGCTCTGCGTGGGAATGCAGCCCGGGACGCTCCGCGTCCCTTCCAGGGCCGAACGCGGAGCGTCCGTTGAGGCATTCCCACGCAGAGCGTGGGAACGATCATGTTCAGGCAGGTGGATTGAGGTTATCCAGCACCCGATTCACCGCGAGCTCTCCGAGCATGATCAACTGCGCAATTCCCAACAACGCCCGGCGCTGCGCTGCGGGAAGGAGGTGGGCAACGTCCTGGGCAATGGTTTTGGCTGAGGCGAGGGTTTCGCTGGCGTCGGTCAGTAGATCTTCGTTTTTGGTGTCGGCGGTGACGGCGTACATTCCACGGGTTTTACGTGGAGGCGGCGTAGAGCCGGGCGGGCAAAGGTAATGGTCGAGGGCGCGGTCGGCGGCGTCGTGGAGTTTTCTGGAATCGATGGATGCGTAGGGGGATGTGGGGTCGATGTCTGGTGGGTTGGGGGTGACTTTGAACATGGGTGTTGCTCCTAGAGTCGATGGAGCTGCCACGATTCGCTGCGAGACGAATTAAGGTGGCAGCTATACGCGGGTCGCAGACCGGGACTCTAGAACCGGCAGACCCGAAGGTCTCCCACGTACAGCCGCCATGACAAAAACGAACAGATGCGTGTTCGCCGATGGAAGATGTTGTGCGTCTAGAGATATGCGGGCTGCGAGACCCGATCACTGGTGTCAGTGACCGACCCACAATAGAACCCGGCTCCAGAGCGCACAAGCCGGCGGATTCTGTCTTAGCTGTAGGCAAAGGCGCAAGGTTGTGTAGCCTGAAAGAGTGTCTGCTGGTGTTGCTTAAACAGCGGTGTTTAAAACACCCACAACGCCGGGCTCACACCCAACAAATGTAGGAGTGAGCCTGCTCGCGATAGCGGTGTTTCAGTCAATACAGGTATCGGCAGAACTGACGCTATCGCGAGCAGGCTCACTCCTACAGGGGGATTTTTGTTGTTTGTGAGATCGGCGGAAGGAGTCAGACCGTTGGGATATCCAGCGGCGCCGCCATGAATTGACTGATCCGCGACCGCAACCACTTCTCCGCCGGATCGTTGTCATGCACCCCGCTCCACGCCATCGACAACTGCGCCGCATCAATCGGAAACGGTGGGTCTTCGGCGCGCAGCGCACAGCCCTCAACCAGCGCGCACGCCGCATAATCCGGCACGGTGGCGATCATTTCTGTACCCGCCAGCAACGCGCGCAAACCACTGAACTGTGGCACGCCGAGCACGACGCGGCGGCTGCGGCCGAGTTTGGCCAGGTCGAGGTCGATGTTGCCGCTCAAGTCGCCGGAGAACGAGACCATCGCGTGCGGGCGTTCGCAGTATTCGTCGAGCGTCAGCGGGCCTGGGCGGTCGTCGCCGCGCAGGACTTTGCAGGGGATGTCGCGGAGTTTTTTGCGTTTGGCGTTGGCCGGCAGGTCGGTGGTGTAACTGACACCGACGGAGATCTCGCCGGACGCCAGCAGCGCCGGCATCAGCAAGTAGTTGGCGCGGCGCACCACGACGACGATGCCCGGTGCCTCTTCCTGAAGCTGACGCAACAACGGCGGGAACAGGCCAAATTCCGCGTCGTCCGACAAGCCGATCCGAAACACATCGCAACTGCTTGCTGGCTCGAATTCCTTGGCGCGGCTGACGGCACCGGAGATCACGTCCATGGCCGGTTGCAGCTCTTTTAGAATGTCGAGCGCGCGCGCCGTCGGCTCCATGGCGCGACCGTTGCGCAGCAGCAACGGATCATCGAACAGATCGCGCAAACGGCCTAACGCGGCGCTGACGGCGGGTTGGCCCATGAACAGTTTTTCGGCCACGCGTGTCAGGTTCTTTTCGAACATCAGTGCTTCGAATATCACCAGCAAGTTCATGTCGACGCGGCGCAGATCGTTACGGTTCATGGGCTCGATTTCCTTGTATGGCCAGCCAGACGCAAGTGCTACGCACTTTACTCGATCAACAGCCCTTGCAGCGCGGGTCTGTTAGGCGAATTAACAACGATTAACTCGTCAGCCGTCAGCCCGCGCACAACAATCGATGGCCTGCGCAGCGTTGTTTTTTGACCTGAGGGAAAGCGCCGAGTGTGCGTTCCCCACCGACACGGATCCTGGCCATGGCTCATTCTCTGCAAACCGTCGCCCTCGCCCCTGCCTGCGAACCCGTCGTGCCACGCACCGGTGGCCTCAGCCCGCAACGGGTGCGGCGGGTCAAGCAACTGATCCTCGACCGTCTCGGCGAAAGTCTGGAAGTCACCGAACTGGCGCAGGCGTGCTCGTTGTCGCGCAGTCATTTTTCGCGAGCCTTCAAGTGCAGCACCGGCGTGTCGCCACAAGACTGGATACGCGGCCAACGCCTCGCCCGCGCCAAACTGTTGATCCAGCACACCGACCTGAGCCTGACGCAAATCAGCCTGGAATGCGGTTTCTGCGATCAGGCGCATTTCTGCCATATTTTTACTCGCAGCGAAGGGATCAACCCGTTCGCCTGGCGCTGCCAGGTCATGCGTGAACCAAGAAGTCCTCGCCCACTGTCATGAAGTTTTGAACCCACCACTCACACCAGCCGTTGCACCGATGCTCAAACCTGAGGATTATGCCCGGACACCGCGAAACAGACGCCCTGCGCGCTCGCCCAGTGCTGTTTCGTCCTGTCCGCTGCAGCACCGCAGGAGTGAGTGGTTGAGTCTTCCGTCAAATCAGGCCATCGGCTTCGGCCCTTATCGGATTTACCCGGCACAACGGCTGGTGCTGGAGGGTGAGCAACCGTTGCGGCTGGGTCGCCGGGCCATGGAAATTCTCCTGATTTTGCTGGCGCACGCTGGCGAAGTGGTGAGCAAGCAGGCGTTGATGGCCGGAGTGTGGCCGGACAGCGTTGTCGAAGACATCAATTTGCGCGTGCACATGGCCGCCTTGCGCAAGGCACTCGGCGATGGTCAGGCCGGTCAGCGCTACATCGTCACCGTGGCGCAGCGGGGTTACAGCTTTGTCGCACCGTTTCTGCAACAGAACATCGATCAACAACCCGCTGGCACGCACGCTGGGCGACATAACCTGCCGCTGCGGCGCACGCGGATGATCGGCCGCCAAATGCTGGTCGACAGCCTGATGACGCAATTGCCGCGTCAGCGCTGCATCACCTTGGTCGGCCCCGGCGGAATCGGCAAAACCACGGTTGCCCTGCGCGTTGCCGAGCAATTGATCGGGCATTATCGCGATGGCATTCGCTTGCTCGATCTGGCACCGCTGAGTGATCCGCGAATGATCTACTCGCACCTCGCCGCCCTCCTCGACACGTTGCTCAACGATCACGATCCGCAGACCAGTCTGATCAACGCCCTGCGCGATCGGCAAATGCTGCTGGTGATCGACAATTGCGAGCATTTGATCGACGCCGTCGCCCTGCTCAGCGAGAGCATTTTGCGCGGCGCGCCGCAGGTGCACATTCTGGCGACCAGTCGCGAAAGCCTGCGCGCCGAGGGCGAGTATGTGCAGCGGCTGGAATCCCTCGACTGCCCGCCGGACATCGTCCTCGACCGCGCGCAGGCATTGAGTTTTGCCGCCCTGCAACTGTTCGTCGAACGGGCCATGGCCGCTTGCGAAAACTTTGAAATCAGCGACGCCGAACTGCCGCTGGCGATTGAAATCTGCCGACGCCTCGACGGTATTCCGCTGGCGCTGGAGTTGGCGGCCGCGCAAATCGGCGAATTGGGATTGAGCGGTTTGTCGAAGCAGTTGCAGGGGCGTTTGCCGCCCGTGGCGCCGGACAATCAGGATCGTCACGTCACACTGCGGGCCACGCTGGACTGGAGTTTCAATTTGCTCACCGCTTGTGAGCAAACCTGCTTGCGCCGGCTGGGGGTGTTTCGCGGCGGCTTCACGCTAGAGTCCGCTGCGGCAGTCATTGGTGGCCAGCACCTCACGCCCGGTGAAGTGTTTGGCTCGATCACGCAATTGGTCGCCAAATCACTGCTGAACGTTGAGGTCGGCGATGAAGAGGTGTTCTACCGCTTGCTCGACACCACCCGCCGTTATGCCCTGGAAAAACTCTATATGTCGGGCGAGCTTGGACAGACCCGCAAGCGCCACGCGGAGCGCTGTCTGGCGCTGATGCATCAGGCGCAGAGCGCTTGGGAACACACGCCGACCACGCTGTGGATCGAGCGCTATGCGCGAGGTCTGGAAGATTTGCGCGCGGCGCTGGACTGGAGCCTGAACGGTGACGGCCCGGATGAGCTGGCGATTCGATTGGCCGCCGCTTCCGCGCCGTTATGGCAGGAACTGTCGCTGCTCAAGGAATACGGCGGTTACGTGCGTCAGGCGCTGTCCCTGCTCGAGGATGCAGAGACGCCGTGTCCGCGTCTGCAAATTGCCTTGAATCTCGCACTCGGCAGCGCCTGTTATCACACTTGGGGCGGCACCCCGGAAACCATTGAGGCTTTCGCCAGTGCCACTGCGCTGGCCCATCAGCATGGCGATGTCGCCGGGCAACTGCGGGCGGTGTCGGGGCACATGGCGGTCAATCTCAGTTGTGGGCATTACCAAATGGCTCTTGAGCAGAGCGAACAATTCGATCGCCTCGGCCTGCACGGTGATCCGCTTTTGACATTAAGTACTCACCGTTTGCGCGTGCTGGCGCTGCACTACGCCGGCGAGCAGACGCAGGCGCGCATCCACGCCGAACAAGTGATTCAGCGCATGGCGCAGAGCGGTCACCTCAATCGCTTCACCCACGGTTTCGGCGTGCAATACGACCAGAGCGTCGCTTCGCTGACCGTACTCGCCCGCGTGTTGTGGTTGCAGGGTTTTCCCGAACAGTCGTGGAATACGGCGCGGCAGGCGCTGGACATCGCGGTGCAGATCAATCATGGCACCTCGATTTGCTACACCCTGGCGCTGGCCACTTGTCTGATCGCGCATTACAACGGTGACCAACAGAACGCGCGGGCCTTGCTGCGTCTTTTGCTGGAGCAGTCGCAGAAGCATTCGGTGCTGCTGTTTCATACGTGGGGGCGGCATTACGCGCAGGTGATTGATGCTGAGACGGCAACGGTTGTGCGGGCGGAGGGTGGCGGGTTGATCCGGGAAATCATGGTGACGCTGGACAGTGGTTTTGTGGAAGATGCGTTGCTGGAGCGGGCGCGCAGTGGTGCGGCGGGTTGGAGCACGGCGGAGATATTGCGGGCTCGGGCGGAGCAGCTTTTGGCTGAAGATTTGCAGTGTCTGGACTGGCCTCTTCGCGAGCAAGCCCGCTCCCACATTGGATTTGTGTCAGGCATAGATCCCTGTGGGAGCGGGCTTGCTCGCGAAGGCATTAGCCCGATCACCACAAAATCCCAAGAAGCAGAACACCTCCTGCTCCAGGCCCTGTCCATCGCCCAATCCCAAGGCGCACTGGCCTGGGAGCTACGCAGCGCCATGTCACTGGCCCAGCTCTGGCAGCAACAATCGCGCTACCTCGAGGCCCTTGATCTGCTGACCCCGATCTACCAACGTTTCACCGAAGGCTACGCCACCCCGGACTTGCGCAAAGTGCGCCAGCTACTCGACAAGTTGCGCAATCAAACGCAAGCCTGAAACCCGGGATGACCGCCGCAGAAAATGTAGATGGCGATGTTCAAAATCACCGCTGATGAGTTTTGCCCGCGCGTACAAACGAGTGGTGTTGAGCATTCGATAGTGCAACGCCCCCTCCCCGCGCTTTACCGTTAGTAATGACTTCTGCACCAGTTGATCAATGATCAACTGCCCGTGTGCCTCGGCGAGCACCGCCAGCGCCGCCTCAAGCGTAAAAGCCACTTTGAACACCGACAAACGTTGCAGCACCCGCTGCTGTTGTTCGCTCAAGCGCTGATAGCTCCAGTCCAGCGCGGCTTGCAGGGTCTGATGCCTTGGCTCAGCAGTACGACGGCCCTGCAACTGCAGACAATTGCCTAACTGCGCCTGCAATCCCACCAGCGCCAGCGCATCAATTTGCGCTGCCGCCAGTTCTATCGCCAACGGCAAACCGTCGAGGCGCCGACAGATATCGCGCACGACTTCCAGATCCTGCAGCCGCAGGCAAAATCCCTGCTGACGTGCGCGGGCGCGGCTGACAAACAGCTGCACCGCCGAATAACCCATGGTTTCTTCGACACTGTCCAGCGCGCTCGACGGGGGAAGGCTCAGCGGTGGCAGGTGCTGCACGGTTTCCAGAGCGGCTTGCAGCGCTTCGCGGCTGGTCACGAGGATCGACAAACGCGGCGCCGCATTCAGCAGTTTCTCCACCACAGACTTGCAGGCGTCGCGCAGATGCTCGCAGTTGTCGAACAGCAACAGCGTGTGACGACTGGCCAACGTGGCGAGATCGGTATTTAGCGTGAGCAAAACGTGATCAAACAGCGCAGTGCCATCGTCGACAAGCGCCAGATCCACCCGCCACACGCCATCGCGAAAGTGCTGCAGCAACAACTCGGCCGCGCGCAAAGCCACCGTGGACTTCCCGACCCCGGCCGGGCCCGTCACGCTCATCAACCGGCACAACGGCAGTTGCCGCACCATCAAGCCGACTAACGAATCGCGGCCGGTCACCGGCGACAGGCGTGCCGGCAGATTGTGCTGGGGCGCCTGCAGGGTTTCGAACACCACTTGCGCGGCATTGTCGCCCTGCACCGGGGCGACGAAGCTGTAACCGCATTGCGGCACGTTGACGATGTAGCGCTGGCCATTTTCACCGTCACCCAGCGCTCGGCGCAGCGCGGCAATGTGCACGCGCAAATTGATCTCTTCGACCACCGACGTCGGCCAGACCAGCGCAATCAAGTGCTCCTTCTTGACCACTCGACCGGCGCGCTCGACCAGCACTTGCAGAATGTCCAGCGCGCGCCCGCCCATGCGCAATTGCCGATCCCCTTCAAGGATCAGCCGCTGGCGCAAGTGGAACGCGTAAGGGCCAAAATGCAGCACTGACGCCGAGGTCAAATCGATGGGGCTGTTCATGCCATCATCTTGGCAGCCTCAAGTGACGGTACAACTGCCACGCGGGGCGCAACACGGACTTCCGGGTGCGCGAAACGGACAGAACCGCTCTAGCTGAACTGTTCGCGGTACTGCGCAGGGGTCAGACCGAGCTTTTCTGCAAACAGAAAACGCATATGGCGGACGCTGCCGAAACCACTTTTGTAAGCCACGGTTTTCAGCGGCAAGTCGCTGGTTTCCAGCAAATTACGGGCGCAATCGATACGCGCACTTTGCAGAAACTCCATCGGCGTCATGTCGACGTCACGGCTGAACAGGCGCGCGAAATGCCGCGCACTCATGTTCGCCAGTCCCGCCATGCGCTCGATGGTGAAAGCCTCGTCGAGGTGTTCAAGGACGTAATTCTGCACGCGGGTAATCGGCGTTTCCTGCGGCGCAACCGCTGCCATCAATGGGCTGAACTGCGCCTGACCACCTTGGCGTTTCATGACGACCAGCAACACTTTGGCGACATTCTGCGCGAGCGTCTTGCCGTGGTCTTGAGCGACTACGGCCAACGCCAGATCGATGCCCGCGGTGACCCCGCCCGAAGTGATCAAGTTGCGATCCTCGACGAAAATCTGATCGGTCGCGACGTCTGCCTTGGGAAATCCCTTGATCAGACGTTCGGTGTAATTCCAGTGGGTGGTCACGCGATAGCCATCGAGCAACCCGGCGTGTCCCAGCACAAATGCGCCGGTACAGATTGACCCGTAGCGCTCGGCCCGATTGACCGCGCCCTTCAACCAATTGAGCAACGGCGGAGACTTGTCGTTGTAGGCACCGGGGCCGCCCGGCACCAACAGTAAGTCGTAGTACTCGTCTGTCTGCTCAATATGGCGGTCGGCGTGTACCAACACGCCATTTGAAGCGCGCAGGGGGCCGGGCTCGGTACCCAGAGTGGTCAATTGGTAATGTGCTTCAGCCTTCAAAAAGCGGTTGGCGACCGAAAACACTTCCAGTGGCCCGGCCATGTCCAGCAGAAGAAAGTCGGGGAACAGCACCATTGCCACGGTTTTCATGGAAGATTTCACTGAGTTCAAAGAAAGAAAGACGCACCGGATACGCGAGGCATTATGGCCAACTGCAGCGCAGACGTCGGAAAAAATGCGTGAACCACCGCGCAAAACTGTCAACCTGATCAGGACAGTCTTTCAATTTTCATCTACTTATTGCACTTGGCAATTACCAGTAACCTTCTCCTCACTCGGACGAATTAACGTCCCGTAAGGAGATTTCATCATGCTGACTCTTCGCAAAGCCTCCGATCGTGGCCTCGCCAATCATGGCTGGTTGAAGTCGTTCCACACCTTTTCCTTCGCCAGCTACCGCGACCCGCGTGAACAGGGTTTCTCTGACCTGCTGGTGATCAACGATGACCGCGTTGCTGCCGGTAAGGGTTTCGGCCAACACCCGCACCGCGACATGGAGATCTTTTCCTACGTGCTGGAAGGCGCGCTGGAACACAAAGACACCTTGGGCACCGGTTCGGTCATCCGCCCCGGCGATGTGCAACTGATGAGCGCCGGCAGCGGCGTGGCGCACAGCGAGTTCAACCACTCGGCGACCAAGCCTGTGCACTTCCTGCAAATCTGGATTGTGCCGGAAGTCAGTGGCGCCAAACCGCGTTATCAGCAGGAGCATTTCAGCGCCGAGAAAAAACGCGGTCGCCTGCAATTGATCATCTCGCCGGACGGCAAAGATGGATCGCTGAAAGTGCGCCAGGATGCGCGAGTGTATGCCGGCCTGTTCGATGGCAAGGAAAGCGCCACACTGAAACTGGCCGCTGACCGTTATGCTTACGTGCATGTGGCACGGGGCAGCGTTGAACTCAATGGCGTGCAATTGCAGGAAGGCGATGGCGTGCGGGTTCGTGACGAACAGGCACTGACCTTGAGCAATGGCGTAGACGCCGAGGTGCTGGTGTTTGACTTGCGGCCGCAGGAATTGCCGCAGATGCCATAAGCAGTATTTCAACGCCAACAGAAACGGCCTTCTTTTGAAGGCCGTTTTTTATTGTGGCGGTACCGGTATTTGCAACGAGGCCGGCTTTTGCACGCTGATGTCTTTGCCCAGTTGGATTGCTGCGAGCGTAGTCTGCAGGGTAGTCAGCACGGCGGCTTGATTGGCGAAGTGCGCGGCCACAACGATGGTGATCACTCCGAAAAAATGTACGGCAGTCGCTGCCCAGTAATTAGCCTTCACAGTCGAGGCCTGTTTGATGGCTTCTTTCGACTCTTCGGCGATTTTTTGCACTCCGGCCCACATCAAATCATAGCGTTTATCGCGCTCTGCTTGAGTCTGATCCCGCTCCAATCGAGTATTGTCCCGCTCGGCCTGGGCCGAAAGAAAGGCATCGAATCTCGCCGACACGCCCTCAAGCCGAGCATCCATTCTGGCTTCTATGGTTTCTATCTTTGCATTGAATTCTTCGCGACTGATTGCACTCATGGTTTGGGTATTCCGACCTTGTCTCGACAGGTCACTGATTAAGTTTTGACTGAATTCCGTAGTTTTCAATTCGACACCTTCCTGGGTCTACCGATACCGTCCCTGGTACTTCACATCAGTGCGAGCCTTTGGCCTCTCACCGAGCTGTCGTAACGATAGAACTCGCCCAGTCGGCTGACAAGCCAGCCGATTCTGCCTGTTTTGTAGGCCGTTTCGTCAGAAGACGTAGCCCTTGCATCTAGTCATTCTCAGCTGCAAACACGTCGACAATCTGCTCGATCACCGCCCTCACCCGCGCGGTATGGCGCAGATCCGCGTGGGTCACCAGCCACACGTCATACGGTAACGGCCGAGTGCGTTCGGGCCAGAGCCTGACCAGACCGTCGCGCTCGCCCATGTACACGGGAATTTCTCCTACACCGAGACCGGCCGCCATTGCCCGGCGCACCAATAGGCTGGAGCCGAGGCCGGCAACAATCCGCCCGCGAGTCATCGGTTCAGAGACCAGCGTCAGGTCTTTGTTGCCCTGCAAATACGGCTGATAGACCACCAGATCATGCCCCTCGAACGCCGAGCCCGGTTGCGGAATGCCCTTGGCATCGACGTACGCTTGCGAAGCGAACAGCCCCACCGGCCATCGGGCAATCCGCCGGGCGATCAGATCCGGATTGTCCGGCCGCGTGTTGCGCACGGCGATGTCCGCCTCGCGCTTGGCCAGGCTGAGAATCTGCGTGGACGCGTCCAGTTGCACGCGTACGTCCGGGTGCAACTCGTGCAGGCGGGCAATGGCCGGAATCAGAAAATCGATGGCCAGCGAATCGGTGGTGCTGACGCGCACATTGCCGGTCAGGCGGTCGTCGAGCCCCTGAATCTGTCGCTCAAGCTCCAGCGCCGAATGCTCCATTTTCTCCACGTTCTTCAGCGCGGCCTCACCCACCGCCGTCAACGCGTAACCGTCGGAGGTGCGCAGGAACAACGTCGCACTCAAGGATTTTTCCAGCGCAGTGATGCGTCGCCCTACTGTCGCTTGATCAACTCCCAGCACCCGCGCTGCGCCGCGTAACGTCGACTCGCGACAAACCGCGAGAAACACCCGCGCATCATCCCAATTCATGCTGTCTCCTGATGATGCAATTCCGCATCAGTGCGCCGCTTAATCGCTGCGCGAATGCAGCAACGATAGCCGATATCCTCAGCGCCATATATCTTCCTCGAGATCGCTCTCATGCGTACTTCATCATCAACCGGCCTCTGGCTGCCGATCTTCGCCGGACTCTGCGCCAGCCTGGTCAGCATCGGGCTGGCGCGGTTTGCTTACACACCGCTGATTCCTGCGCTGATTCAAGCGCAATGGTTTTCTGCCAACGACGTCGTGTACCTCGGCGCCGCCAACCTTGTCGGCTATTTGATCGGTGCCCTGCTCGGCCGTCCTGTGGCGCGGCAACTTGGCAACAAAAATGCGCTGCGCCTGATGATGTTCGCGGTGACTGCGGCATTTTTCGCCTGTGCCTATCCGCTGTCAGTGAGCTGGTTTTTCGGCTGGCGACTGCTGTCGGGGATTGCCGGTGGCGCGATCATGGTGCTGGTGGCTGCGACCGTGCTGCCGCATGTGCCGACCGCGCGCAAAGGGCTGGCCAGTGGCGCGATTTTTCTGGGGATCGGTTTGGGCATCGCCGGCTCGGGGACGATTGTGCCGCCGCTGTTGAGTTTGGGTCTGCAGGCGACTTGGCTGGGGCTCGGCACTTTGTCGCTGGTACTGACGGCGTTGAGCTGGTTCGGCTGGCCTGCGGATCTGCCGCAGCCGACCGCTTCACATGATGTGGCGGCGACTCAAACGACTCCGCCCGGCGTTTATCTGCTGTTCGCTCAATACGCCTTCATGGCGGCGGGTCTGGTGCCGGCGATGGTTTTTCTGGTGGATTACGTGGCGCGCGGACTCGGTGCCGGGGCGCATGTCGGCGCGTTGGTGTGGGTGATGTATGGCGTGGGCGCGATTGTCGGGCCGGTGAGTTATGGCTTTCTGGCGGATCGGTTGGGTGCGCGTACAAGCATTCGACTGGTGCTCGTCGTGCAGGCAATCACGCTGGGGCTGCTGGCGGTGTCGCATTCCTTTCTGGCACTGGCGCTGCTCGCGGTGATTCTCGGCTCATTCCCGCCGGGCATTGTGCCGCTGGCCCTGGCTCGTGTGCATGAACTGGTGCCGAATCATCATCGCCAGCAAATCGCCTGGAGCCGCGCCACGGTGTCGTTTGCCACGTTTCAGGCGCTGGCCGGGTTTGCCTATTCGGCGATGTTCAATGCCACGGGCGGCCATCACGCGTTGCTGTTTGTGATTGCTGCTGGTGCGATTGCGCTGGCGCTCATCCTGGAGCTAGCCATGAACCTTTGGACACGCACAAAACAATGTAGGAGTGAGCCTGCTCGCGAACGCGGTGTGTCTGGCAACCCTGCATCGACTGCCCCGACGCCATCGCGAGCAGGCTCACTCCTACAGGGGTGCGGGGATTGACCTGAATTTATTGATCGACGCAGCACTCCCATTTACACAAACCTTTGCTGAGAGGACTCTGCATGTCTTTGCCCACCGAAATGACCCAAATCCAAATCACCGAACCCGGTGGCCCGGAAGTCCTGCAACCCAAACGCGTACCGTTGCCAGTCGCCGCTGAAGGCCAAGTACTGATCCGCGTACACGCAGCCGGCGTAAACCGTCCGGATGCCTTGCAACGTGCCGGCAAATACCCGATGAAGCCCGGCATGGATCCGATTCCCGGGCTCGAAGTGGCCGGTGAAGTCGTGGCGCTGGGCGCCGGCGTCAGCCAGTTTGCCGTGGGCGACCGGGTTTGCGCGTTGACCAACGGCAGCGGCTACGGCGAGTACTGCGCGGTTCCAGCAGGCCAGACCTTGCCGATTCCCGACGGCATCGACTGGATTCAAGCGGCAGCGATCCCGGAAACCTTCTTCACCGTGTGGGCCAATCTGTTCGTGCTCGGGGCCGCCAGCCGTGGTCAACGCGTGTTGATTCACGGCGGCACCAGCGGCATCGGTACCACCGCGCTGATGCTCTGCCGCGAATTCGGCATCGAAACCTTCGCCACCGCCGGCAGCGCGGATAAATGCGCGGCGATCAGCAAACTCGGCGGCCAGCCGATCAACTATCGCGAAGAGGATTTCGCCGCGGTGATCGCCGAGAAGACAGGCGGCAAAGGCGTGAATGCGATTCTCGACATCATGGGTGGCTCGTACCTCAACGGTAATGTCAGCGCGTTGGCGATGGACGGCCGGCTGGTGATGCTCGGTTTCCTCGGTGGCGCACGTGCCAATGACTTCGATCTGCTGGCAATGATGGCCAAACGTGCGGTGATCACCGGTTCGCTGCTGCGCGCCCGCACTGCGGCGGAAAAAGCCGAGATCGCCAGCCAACTGCGCGAGCACGTCTGGCCGGCACTGGCTGCCGGGCGCTGCCTGCCGATCATCGACAAGGTCTACCCGCTCGCCGACGCGGCCCAGGCCCACGCGCACATGGAGGCCGGCGACCATATCGGCAAGATCGTGTTGCGGGTGATTTAAGCCGTTGCAGCATTTTGTAATCGTTGCCCACGGGCGCTGGTCGAAATTGTCACGCGCAGACCGAGGGTTCTGGTAAAAAGCGTTCTTTGTCTGCGTGGTGAAACGTTTAATGTTCCAGGCCTTCATGACTCGTCTGCGCCGCCGCCGTCTGGCGTTCGCCTGCATGGCCGCGCTGATTATCGGCGTGCCAACGAGTTGTGCCGTGCTCGAACACACCGAACGCAAACTGCTGTTTCGCATCGAACCGGGCACGGCCGGCTGGTATCACGGCTTGCCCGGCAGCGTGCAGGAACTCGACCTGCAACCAAAGAGCTTCAAGGCCGGGCAAAACATTCACGCGTGGTGGTGGCCGGCGGAAAAAGCCAATGCTCCGGCCATTCTCTATTTGCACGGCGTGCGCTGGAACCTGACTGGGCAGTTGTTCCGCATTGAGCAATTGCGCGCAGCGGGTTACTCGGTGCTGGCCATCGACTATCGCGGTTTCGGCCAGAGCCACGGTGATCTGCCGTCGGAAAGCAGCGTTTACGAAGATGCCCGCGTCGCCTGGGAGCGCTTCAAACTGCTGCAACCGGATCCGAACAAACGCCTGATCTACGGCCATTCTCTTGGCGGTGCAGTGGCGATCGATCTGGCTGCAGAACTTGGTCAGGACGCCGAGCGTAATCACACACCGCTACCGGTTCGTGGATTGGTGATTGAATCGACCTTCACCACATTGGCGGACGTCGCCGCGTCTGTGGCCAACACTTCGCTGCCGGTGCGCTGGTTGCTCTCGCAGAAATTCGATTCGATCGACAAGATCGCCGACATTCATATGCCTTTGCTGGTCGTACACGGTCTGGCCGACGCTTTCGTGCCACCGCGTTTCAGTGAGCAACTGTTCAACGCAGCGCAACAACCCAAGCGCCTGTTGTTGGTGCCAGGAGCAACGCACAACAACAGCATGGCGCTCGGCGGTCAAAGTTATCGCAAAGCGCTGGACAGCCTGATGCAATCCAAACCCGCTCCCCGCATGGCCGGGCCTGCTTTGTTAAAAAGCTCAGGTGATTCCTGACCTGGATTCAGACAGTGATAAATCAGACGTTTTTGAGAACGAATCCATCTGGAAAGCTCCGCCCTTCCTGACGTCCAACGCTCTGCTATGTTTTAACCGCCCAACGCGGAACCTGGCGAATAACCGCCGCTCTCCGCGCTACTGCCGGGAGCAGAGACATGAGAATCAACCCGTACCTGATCTTCAACGGCGACTGCCGCGAAGCGTTCACGTTTTACGAACAAGCCTTGCAGGGAAAGCTCGAGGCGATGATGACCTTCGGCGAAACACCCGCCGCCGAGCACGTGTCCAAAGAACATCACCATCTGGTGATTCACACCTGCCTGAAGGTCGGTGATCAGATGATCATGGCCTCGGACACCACGCCCGACCGCCCGACCCAAGGCATGAGTGGCTGCTCGATTTCTCTGAACGTCGACAGCATCGCCGAAGCAGAGCGCGTGTTTAACGCATTAGCCAAGGATGGTCGCGTCGATATGCCACTGGAAGCGACCTTCTGGGCCGCGCGTTTTGGAATGCTGGTCGATCGTTTTGGCGTGTCGTGGATGGTCAATTGCGAAAGCGAAAAATGACACAGACGCCTCGTCAGGCATGAAAAAGCCCAACCGGTTCAGGTTGGGCTTTTTGCGTTAACGCTGGGCCAATTCGTGGCGTATGCACTGTTCGTAATAAATTTGCTTGATCGCCGCCGGTTTGAGCTTCGAGCTGCTGTTGTAGGTCTGCTCGGTGATCCCCATCGCGGTCATGCGCATCCACGGTTGCTTAAACTTGCGCACCTGCAATTGCTTGCGCGCGCCATATAAAGAAACGCCAGACAGCTTGGACTGCTGCGCTCCGGCAGCCATGTCCGAACCCCAGGTGCAGGCAAACTGATGACTCTTGCTAATCTCTTTCGCCTCGACAGTCGAAGCAAAGGCAGCCAGGGAAAGCGTTGCAACGGTGATGGCAATCGTCCGCATATAGCCAACCTAACCTTTTGAAAAAAGGCGATTTTGACCGGATGTTTCCGATCAGGGGGCCAGCAATTTGCCGCCTATTGAGGATTTTTTCAGACTGGAAATAAGGTCGGCGAGGGTTACCGCTCGTCCAGCGCGATGCACCTTTAACGCCCTCGCCCTTCCAATGCGGTACATCCCCAGCGTGGAAGGCTCAGACCATGAACAAGAAAATTGCCGCCCTTTCGCTCGCCAGCCTGCTTGTGGCCGGCCCTGTTTACGTCTTGGCAAGTGAACAAAACACGGCGGGATCCGCTGCGCCGCCGACCGCCATGCCGGGGGTCAATCAGTCGAAAAGCTCGAAAGCCAACGACGAAAAGGCCAGCAAAAAAGGTGAGGAGTCATCAGGTGGGAATGCTGGCGCGCAATCTCATGAGACGGCGAAGGATGCTGCGACGTCGAGTGATTCTGAGGACGTTAAGAAAGAGCCGAGACCGTAATGACAGACACAAAAAAGCCGATTAATTTAATCGGCTTACCTGTCTGATTTTACTCAGGAATTATGGTCGGGACGGAGTGATTCGAACACTCGACCCCTAGCACCCCATGCAAGCGGACTGGCCTACAGCCCGCCAAACCCGAGGCTTCGCGCCGGGCGCTCGCTGCAACGATGCCCAACTGTGCGCAACCGTGTTTTACAAAGTCACTCGGAAAGTCACTGAGCCTTTTTGGCGCCCTCTCCGGCGTTCTGCCGACTGAACACCAATCCAAAACCCTACAGCTCGTCGCCCCACCCTCGCTCACCGGCTGCGCCTCGATTACTGTATATCCAAACAGTACAAGCAAGGCACACCCGTGGATCCCCTCTATATAGAAGACACCGACGATTGGCTCGGCTGCCCGACACCGCTCGAAACCTGCCAGCATCAGCTCAGGATGTACGAAAACGAGTTCGAGGAGCTGACGCTACAGCTGCGCCAGATGCGAGAGCGGATTTTCACGTTGGTCGAAATGAACGACCAACTGTCTGCTGAAAAAACCAAGGCCGCAGCCGATCTGCAAAAAGCCGCCGACAACGTCGCCCGCTTGCAAGACGAACGATCGGAACTGCTCCGCAGGGTGAACAGCATGCTGCTGGTATCGGATCAGCGCGATCACCTTCATCGAGAAAATCAGCGACTGCTTATGGAGAAGCGAGAGCGGGAAAGCCTATAGCGCGGGCACGGCGATCACGGCACATCCTTGAAGAAGACATGGCCGCCCAACTTCAGGGTTTGCTTTGCTTTCAGCGACCAAGCCGGCGCCTTGATGCTGGAGGCGTAGTAGTGCGTGGCGCCGCCGGTGGGATCCGCCACCTTGCCGTCGATCACCTGATCAGCGGCAATCCGCGCCTGCGCCAACTCGCGGTACGGAATCTGGCGTGCGCCAATCAGGAACTGGTAGTTCGGATCGTTCCTGTTCCAGCAGCTGAACTGATACGATTTCTGGCACACGCCCGCATACCCCTCCCCCCACCACGACTTTTCCTTTCCATCGAACACGCGGTTTCGAACTGTCCATGCCACGGCGATCTGGCCAGCCAGACTTTCGCCGCGCGCCTCACCCCATAGCGTGCGCGCAAGGACATCGCGATCTTTCTCGGTGGCACTCATCACTTTTCTCCAGGCAAAGAAAAACCCGCACGATGGCGGGTTCTCGAAAGTAAATAAATTACAGTTGATCGGTTAAAGATACTTGTATCTACATTGAATTAGATATCCTGATCTATTCAATAGCGCTGTACAATTAATTTATCGCTATGATATCTCTCATAACCCCCTACGACTTAATCTGAGTTCTTCCTTGCTATGAGATAAACAATGTCACTTGGCAATAAGCGCAAAACTGGCAGTGACGTAGCAACAGCCAAATACACTAGGAGCTTTGATAGAAAACCAGAGTTTCCAGCATATGAAATTCTTGTATAGAGACCTGCTAGAGTCAGAGTAGGCAACGTACCTGTCTTTATCGTTGAAAACTTGTAGCCACCTAAAAGTTTAGTGAGATTTTTGGAGTTAAAATAATGAACGTGCGGAGATGGTAAATCTTTTTGCCATAGCCTTTCAAAAAAGCCAATTTTCCCAATCAAACCAAAGAGTTTAGAAAGCCGGTAAAAAACCCCCTCACTACTGGGCAGGTTCAGCACCAGTATGCCCCCTTCATTTAATCGGGAGTGACACGCCTGAAGAACTTCGTCAATGCTGGGTATATGCTCGAAAACATCGTTAAACACAATCACATCGAATTTTTCATCATCTTTCAATGCATCAGGAAAATAGCCATTCCTAATAGGTAATCCCTTAGATTGTGTTTCATTGAAAACAGCTTTATCCGGTTCTATCCCAATAACATCGAATTGAGTTGTGGCCGCTTCCAAGAACCATCCATGAGCGCACCCCACATCCAACAAACACCCACCTTCAGGCTTCAAGGATGAGATAACCCCCAACAACTTATTAAAATTTCGCACCCTTATATCACGCAATCCGGACTCTCTAGCCTTCTCATCAACCAACTCGTGAGAAACGGAATTGTTAATTAAAGGTTCAAGAGCTCCTTTTTCGTATAAGCACGATGAGCATTGAAAATGCCAATTTTGGATGCCAGTGATAAGCGGAACATTACAGAGTGGACATATATTATTATTCATAACCAACATCACATCCGTATTTGTTTGGTAGAAAAACAACCTACTACATCATCAGCACGCGGTCTAGCCTGTGCCGACCAATGTAGCTATTCGCTCCGCCCCCCGCATCCTCATGCCCCGTTACAGCTCCTCCTAGCACGATCTGAAATCCAGATCACTCACCGGTTGCGGCAATGGATTGTTTCAAGGATTCGAACCGATCAACGATTCAAGCCTGGCAATTCGCTCCTCCTGACCGCGTGCTATGAACAAAGCGAGCTGGTCATACCTAAAACCGTATCGGTCGCCCGCCTCCCTGCCTTGCTGGGTGATGATCGTTTCGCGAGAGGTTTCCTCCCAAGTGAACGCAGGAAAGTCCTTGTACTGCTCGAAAACTGAATGGGCGGCATTTTCGTAGAGCAGTTCACCAACCGAGTAGATATTTCCCCTGATGATTTCTTGGCTCTGCTCCTCGATCGCCTCCCATTCGTCGTGGCAAATGAAGGCGTATTCCAATGGATCTAACCCCTGTGCCGCCATGATTTCGATGGCGCGCTGAACCGTCATACCGATATGAGTTCTCGCGCCTTCTTCTCCTTTCTCTGCGATGCTCTGCAGCCACTTATAGCCGCCGATTTCCTTGGACAGCGCCATAGCCGCGTTAAGCTCGGCCTGATCCAGTTGGCGTACTTCGGTTTTTTCGCGGGCATCCGAGGTGTTGATTGCGCCAGTTACGCCGTAATAGGTTGCCCAGCGTTGTGCGCTGGTTCCCATATTGGCGCCGCCGTCAGCTGGGGGTACCGCACCGAGCGGTATGACAAGTTGCCCGGAATAGGAATAAATCATTGCCGGGCCGGTTTGAGTATTGTCAGCGTTTACGCTTCGAAACGTGAACCCGCCACTACCGCCACCTCGGTTACATATAAAATTGGACTGTCCATTTCCGCCCTCATTCCAGCCTAGATATAGGCCTTGCACGGCATACCCTGTCGGGGCTAGACCCACTCCTAATTCGTTAAACCTCGGTCGCCCTGCCGCCTGGCAGATTCAGGCGGAGTACACGGGTCTGCTTGTCTTCGTCAGCAGATTCGACAATGGCCACGTACGGCAGGTCAGGATCGTCGGCGACAGTCACCGCCATACTGATTGGGTTCTTGGTCGTTGGAAGCTGGCGATCATCGTCATCCGCCAAAAAGCCGAAGGTGAGGAACTGCTGATCGCCGCCGCTGGAGTTCAAGTCGGTGATCTGCGAGATCTCGGTAAAGCCGGTGACTTCGCGTACGGAACCAGCACCGGAAACGGTGCTCAAGCGGCGCCCGAAGCCGATATCGGCAGCCGACCGCAAGACTCTGCGCAAAATGGCGGACTCGCTATGAAGTCGAAACGCAAACCCAACAACGGTTTCGCCCGGGCTGAACGCAGTTGCCGATCGCTGCTGCGCACCAACCACGTCGCGGTTGTGAACATCGATCCCAGCGGCAGCCAGATCATGGCGAACTGGAAGAGCTGCCGGCAGATCCGCAGTTTGGCGATCGCCAATGCGATCTTCGATTTCTCCTACCGCTGGACGATCTACATCGGCGCCATGTGTCGCGACGAGCGCGGCGCCGAGTACATAAAGTCGGTCGAGATCTCGCCCGAGGGCATCTACAAGGTCGAGCGCCTGACCGATGCCATCGAGCATTACTACCTGGAGCTGCGCAACAGCGCGAACCCGACCCATCTGGTCGCATCGGGTTGGATCGCCATTCCGGATGAAGTTTCGATGGATGAAGCCGAAGCCACGAAGCTGTTCTACGCCGCCGGCGCTTGGCATCAGGTGAAGGTAGCCGCGTGAGACGTATCAGATCCCAACAACGCAAACGACAGACCTGGCTGGACTTGCCGGCCAGCGGAATTGAAGAGGTAGGCCATGGCCGAAGAACAGCAGCTCCCGACGGAAGAGCCGCAGTTGACAGCGGAAGCCATCAAACAGCGCAAGAAGCGCGAGAAGGCAGCAGCAAAGGACGCTGCATTGGGCGTCGAGAAGTTTACGATTGAGGTGGCCGGCGTGTTCAAACCTGACATCAAGCGGGTCATGGCTGCGCACGGCATCAACAACCAGCAGGAGGTTTACCAGCTGCTGCTGATGAACCTGATCGCCGCCGACTTCGAAAGGCAGGCTTTGATGCTTCGATGTGTCACGACACCTTACAAGCCAAGCGTTAAGGTGTCGCGAGCATTTCATGAGTTGAGCAGGGCCGAGCTTTGCCGAGATGCGGACGATGAAATAATCTTCCCGAATCAATGATTCACTTTTTACTATCGGCTGCAGCTTTTATTTTAGCCAAATGCTCTTGACGCTTATTGCGCGCAATATACCAATCTTTAATCAACGTTTCGATCAACTCTATAAGTAATTGAGCCTCTTCAGGATCGACATCTATAATCTCGTTGATATCCTTTTCCATATGCGCGCCAATATTTCCAATTTGGCGAACAGCATCAATTGCAGACCACGTATCAGGATCGACCTCATCCCTCAATGCATCAATTTCATCAACCAAACGCTTTTTAACAATTCCTTTGAAGTCGCGTATTATACCTTGAAGGCATCGTCGCGACAGGGTCGCAGATGCTTTCGGACTCAAGTCTTTAATCTTACATGCTTCTTCATAATCCTGACGTATTGCTAAAGGAACGTATTCAGGAAAAACCAAGGCTAAACTATCGGGCCTCAATGACCACTTACCGAGCAAATCAACAATACCGTAGCTCCCACCAGAAACGCCGAACGTCCCAAACCTAGCCTTAAGGGTAACCTCACGACATTGAGGGTTGGGACATACAATCGAATTGATAGTAACCATCAACTCGGAGTCAAATTTATTATCATCGTTGAATCTTAGACTTGTCCCCGACATATTCTGATTGGTTACAGTTGAGTTATTTCCACAGAACGGGCATCGCCAATTAAACGCCATACGTGTACCTCAAATTTTAAGCGCATTCAAATACGCTATTAGCGCTCGAATAGCGACCCGACACCCTGTCAGGCCAAACACAAATACCCCAACACAAACCAAATTGCCACCACCGATCACGGAGGGCGGCGCCTGACTGGAGAAAAATCCATGACTCACAACTGCGCATACGTCCGGCAGCACTATCAGGTGCCCGCCGAAATCGGCCGCCGCGTCATCGCTTACGGCAAGCCCGGCGTCATCTTGGCAGATCGCGGCCACTACATTGGTGTGGTGCTGGACGAGGATCCGAAGAAGCGGATAGGCAGCTACCACCCCACCCACGAAATGCAGTACCGCGAAATGGCCGAGACGTTGCCGCTGAAAGAGTGGGTGGTCTTGCCGTTCAAGCATGACTGGGATGATCTCGACTGGAACCGGGAAGCCCGCGAAGATCTGGTTAGGGTCTGGGCCGCCACTCGAAGTCAGGCCAAATACAAGGCCTATGAGCGGCTTCAAGATTACTGCCACAGCATCAAGGCGATGCTGCACTTCAAAGTGCGGCGCGCTTGAGTCGAATTCACATATTGCCCTGAACCTAACTCACTACCCGCACAAGTAGCGCCGTATCATATAGATGCGGAAATTTAAATTTTATTTCGAAGCATCACTTTGATTGCTTCCATCGTTTCTATGAATTTTTCTTTCGCTTCCTCATTGCAAGCGTTGAATACTTTGTCAAACTCATTCGATTGCCCTTCAATCATGTCCATCTCATGTGCCTCTTGAATCTCAAGTGGCCTCATCTGAAAGAGCTGTAAGTAAACATATGGCGGCCCCGGAAAATCCCCCTCCTCCTCGGAGGTAATAAATGCCACTGCAGTGTCCCAAGCTTTTTGATAAACCGATAGTGCCGACAATAGCTCCACCCGCTTTTTCTCTTCTTTGGAAATCAAATCAGGGTCATCTGCTCCATTGTTGGCCTGCTGATATCTTAAAATCTCTTCTACTGCCAAAAGATATCCACGATACAAATGAAGATCAGTGATTGCGTCTTTCACTGACTTCAATGCCGAAAATCTCTCCGCATGCCGAAACTGATTCCGCCAATCTCTTAACGTGAAGATGGCGATCATCGCCGCAATGGTCGTCGCCAGGAAACTAACGCACTCCAACCAGTCCTTCAGTTTTGAAAAATCACCAAAGGCGGGACGCCAAGCAACGCCGGCCATGAACAGGCCCATACCAATAACAGAAAATAAAACCAAATCACTACGTTTCATACTTTTAAGCATCCTTAAGCCCATCCCGGGCCGAACACAAATACCCCCACTTCAACTAATCACGCCAGCCATGACGAAGTGTGAACATTTTAAGGTCAGTTGAGGCCAAGCCGATGTAATCGACCTACCGGTCCTTTACGATCGTTTATAGCGGCAGCTAATTCCTTAAGCGCTTGTTTGCGCTCCCCATACACTTCCTCGAGCAGAAACTCCATTATTTCTAATGCATGTAGTGCATCGTCATATTCAATTTCATTGCCTGGATGACTCCCATGATTTCCAATCCAGCGGATAGCATTAAACAGTTCTTTGGTCGACGTTTGATCCTCCGGCAGGAGGTTTATGCGATTACCAAACGATATCCACTTGTCGTTTTCTTTTACCGGAACACCTAACGCGCTTAGAACAAGTTCTGCAGCCGCTCGTATGCTGTTACAACAGGAGCTCGGACTCGTAAAATACAAAGCTGAAGCCACTGTTAAATGAGTAACAACTTCACTCGGCGCTTTGGCTGGATAGTCAATTAGTTGAAGCGGAGGATGAAAATAAGTCGGACTGTAGTATGACTCCCAATTTCTCGTCCAGTGGCCATATTCATCGACATCATGATCCTCTTCCACTACACCATTACCCACCATGAATACTAATTCTTGGCACGTCGAACATTTTAATTCGCAGTGAAAGGTTAGCGTCACATACTCAGGGCCCCACCACTCCTCACCATGTTGTAACTTTGATGCTTCACTTTCATGGGAATGAAACTTTTCATGAAGCCGCAGCACACCGTTATAGCAGTGTGGACACGCGTACTCAAATATAGATGCCTCTCTAAACGCACCTTTCAAAATCGTTTTTTTCATTCCCTACTACCCTGAGATCCGTTGGTCTCTGATCATATGCTTTGAGGTATAGCTATGCCCACAGAAAACAAATCTGCCAAGCCGCAGCCGAAATTTGCGATCGACGCCGAGCCAAAGCCATATCCTGACCGCCTGTGCCGTTTAGATTACGCGGCACACCCATATCGTTGCGGGTGCTTGAGTGGCGACGAAGAAGCGCAGCGGCGTTTTGACGAACACCAGCGCGGCACAAAACTGGCGACAACTGAGAGTGAGGTTACGCGACTCACCGCCGAGCGTGACGCCCTGCAGCAGCGCCTGAACGCAGCGGATCAACTGATCTCCGAGCAGAGAGTCTCGCTGACACGAATTCACGACCGTGCCCACGCCTTCGCCGAAGATGAATGCATTATGCGGGTGGCGTCTGTGGAGGTGATCAGGGACATCGCGGCGCGGGCACTGGGTATGGACGGCAAGCCTCCAACCTACAAGCCGGGTCTCTATGCCGTGCGCCACATCGATAACTGGGATGGCGAGCGCGATGTCGCACTGACTTTCGCCATGCTGGACGCCGACGGCAAATGGACTGAGAAAGAAACCGGTGAGCCCCTGCTGGCGTACAAAGGGGACAAGGTTCTCAGAGCTTGGCCGCTGGATTGTTCCCACGCACCAGACACGCAGATTATTGGTGTGCCGCGTGACTGGCTCCAAGACTGGGCGCTCGAACTTGTCGAAGCAGCGCAGGACGGCGGGCAGATGTCCAATCAAGTCGAACACCTCCTCGAAATTCACTCCAAGCCTTAACTCCCTCCCCCTTCAAAGTCAGCCGCTATAGCGGCAAGGACGAAGTCATGTCTGAAGAAAACCAAGCTCCAGAGTTTGAACTCAACGGCGCCCAGCCGCTGCGACCTCTCCTGCTTTGCTTCCAAGTCGGCGAGTGCGACTGGGTAGCTGCTCGCGATGAGGACGAAGCACGTCGCGTGCTTTCCGAAATGAACGGCGATGACCCATCCGAATATGCGGACTGGGGTGTCGAGCTGACCAGCGATGCTTTCCTCGATAAGCAGTGGGTCGACGAGGAGCCACCCCATCCTGAATGCGGTTGTCTCCGTCAGTGGCTGGCAGAGGCTACCGAACCTTCCTACCTGATTGGCACGGAGGGCTGAGCCATGATCTGCGCCCCGCTCTACATGGTCTACCTCATCTACAAAGGGCCCTGGCGATGAATGCACAAGTTCTCGACCCGTGCAGCGCCAGCCGCATGATGTGGTTCGATAAGTGCGACCAGCGCGCTCTGTTCGGTGACATCCGTGACGAAGAGCATGTGCTTTGTGATGGTCGAGTGCTGAAGGTTGAGCCCAACGTCATCATGGACTTTCGACACCTGCCTTTCCCCGATGCCAGCTTCAACATGGTTGTCTTCGACCCGCCCCACTTGGTGCGCGCCGGTCGTGAAAGCTGGCTGCGACTCAAGTATGGAATCCTCACCGACGACTGGCGCGACGACCTTAGCAAGGGGTTCGCCGAGTGCTTCCGTGTGCTGAAGCCCGGCCAATTTCTTATCTTCAAGTGGAACGAAACCCAGATCCGGGTCAGCGAGATTCTCGCCCTTACCGATGAGCAGCCTCTGTTTGGCCACAAGTCCGGTAAGCGCGAAAAGACGCACTGGATCACCTTCATGAAGCGCCCGGCTTAACTCCTCACTACCTTCTGCCGCCACGCGCGGCATGGAGCAATACCTCATGACAAATCGTAGCGCGGCCCAGGTCGCGCCAATCCTCCCGCGCTTCATTCGCGCCGGCGAGGCATACGGCTATCTCGGCATGTGCCGGGAGGAATTCAACAAAACAGTCCGGCCGAACGTGCGCGAATTTCCGATCGGGAAACAGGGTGTCGGCTTCGACCGGATCGAGCTTGATGAGTGGGCTGATCGCTATATCGAGACCATGGCAATTGAAAAGGCCGCGAATCAGGACAACAATCGCCCTCGCAGCGAGCGCCAGGGCAAGAAGAAAGGAGCAACGCCGTGGCCCAAAAAGCAATCACCGGCCTCCAGCAAATGCCGAACGGCATCTGGAAGATCGACAAAAAGTACAGAGGAGAACGAATTCAAGAGAGTACTGGCACTTGTAACCGCGCCGAAGCAGAGCAGTACCTGATTCACAAGCTGGAGCAATTGCGCCAGCAGAAGGTGTACGGCGTTCGGCGGGTGAGGACGTGGCGGGAAGTGGCGACTCGCTTCCTGCTGGAAGTGAAGGATCAGGCTTCAATCCACATCTCAGCCACCTATATGGAGCAGCTCGACCCGTTTATTGGCGACATGCCGCTGACCCACATCGATGACGATGCACTCGCGCCCTACATCCAGTCGAAGCTGAACCCAGTGGTTGGCAAGCCAGTCACGAACCGGACGGTAAATATCGCGCTTCAGAGGGTCATCAGAGTTCTGAACCTATGCGCGCGTAAATGGCGAGACGAAGAGCGCCGGCCGCTGCTGGACGTGGTACCGATGATTTCCCTGCTCGACGAGAAGACGAACAGTCGAAAGCCCTACCCGCTTTCATGGGAAGAGCAGTCGATCCTGTTCGCCGAACTCCCGGCACACCTTCAGAAAATGGCCCTTTACAAGGTCAATACTGGTTGCAGGGAGCAGGAAGTCTGCAAATTGGAGTGGTCTTGGGAGATTGCAGTGCCCGAGCTGAACACAAGCGTGTTCCTGATTCCGCCGGGATTTGGTGGTCGCAGTGCTCGCGCAGGTGTGAAGAACCGAGACGAGCGTCTGGTAGTTTTGAATGACGTAGCCAAATCGGTGATTGAACAGCAACGCGGGCAGCACCCGGTCTACGTGTTTCCGTTTGGCAAGCCAGATGGTGATGGGAATGAAACGACAGTCCACCGCATGAATGACTCGGCCTGGAAGAAGGCACGGATCCGAGCGGCGAAGAAGTGGCAGGAGAAATTCTTGCGGCCGGCACATGACGGCTTTGCCAGAATCCGAATTCACGACTTGAAGCACACCTTTGGGAGAAGGCTGCGTGCGGCTGGCGTGACTGAGGAGGATCGCAAAGCGCTGCTCGGCCACAAGAACGGAAGCATCACCAGCCACTACTCGGCAGCGGAATTGGATCAGCTTATTGCGGCGGCAAATAAGGTATCAGCAACCGACTCGCGCGCACCAGCGCTGACGATTCTGAAAAGGAGGAAGGCATGAATGAAAAGGCCAAGGTCACTCGAAAAGTCACTATGGCAAAAACGACAAAGCCGCTCGAAAGCGGCTAAGTCATTGAATTATATGGTCGGGACGGAGTGATTCGAACACTCGACCCCTAGCACCCCATGCTAGTGCGCTACCGGACTGCGCTACGCCCCGACTGGTTTTTCATCTCACCCTTCACCTCGAAGAGCGCTCAAGAATATATCGCAAGCTTTTGAAAACTGGAAGTATTCAAAAGCAGCTTTTTATTTCTTGAGAACCACCAGCACGTCTTCCAATTCGGCAATCATCTGGCGAATCATCTGTTTGTATTGGGTGGTGTCGTCTTTGGCTTCATCGCCGGACAGGCGCAAGCGTGCGCCGCCGATGGTGAAACCTTGATCGTAAAGGAGTGCGCGGATTTGCCGGATCATCAGCACGTCCTGGCGCTGATAATACCGGCGGTTTCCGCGGCGTTTGACGGGGTTGAGTTGAGGAAACTCCTGCTCCCAGTAGCGCAGCACGTGTGGCTTTACGGCACACAGCTCGCTGACTTCACCGATGGTGAAGTAGCGTTTGCCCGGGATGACGGGTAGTTCGTATTTATGACTTGGTTCCAGCATAAGCCTCAACTCGGGCCTTCA
>NZ_JBIUVN010000002.1:0-44281 GCF_044742965.1 Pseudomonas sp. NPDC087804
TAGTGTGGGGTTTCCCCATGTGAGAGTAGGTCATCGTCAAGATTAAATTCCGAAACCCCAATTGCGAAAGCAGTTGGGGTTTTGTTTTGCCCGCAAGAAAAGTTTTCACGACGCGTTGAGTCCGTTCCGACCGTCGCAAGACCTGCCATTGGAGAAAAACGTTCTGAAGTGACCGGGCAGTTTTTGGTATGGTGCAGCTCGTTTTTTAACGGACTGATGTCATGCCCAAGGAACGGCATTAATTTATGTCAAAGAGTTGCTGTAGAAATGCCTGAACCTATCCCGATCAAGGATCACGAAAAAGAGACGCGTCTGGTCAACAAACGGTTGATCGCCTGTGCCCTGTTCGTCTTCGCGGTCAGCTGTGCCCTGGTAGTGCGCCTGTACATCCTGCAAGTGGTCGAGTTCGATTACCACTCGACCATCTCCGAAAACAACCGCGTCCACGTCTTGCCGATCCCGCCCACACGCGGCTTGATCTACGACCGCAATGGCGTGTTGCTGGCTGACAACCGCCCCAGTTACAACCTGATCATCACCCGCGAACGCGCCACCGACGTCAATGAAGAGCTGAATGAGGTCATCAACCTCCTGCACCTGCCTGCCGAAGACCGCACGGTGTTCGACAAGGCCATGAAGCAGTCGCGTCATCCCTTCACGCCAGTGACACTGTTCTATGAATTGACCGAAGAGCAGATCGCCGTTCTGGCAGTTAACGAGTTCCGCCTGCCCGGGCTCGATGTTGAACCGCAGTTCGTCCGCCACTACCCACTCGGTGCGCATTTCGCCCACTCGATCGGCTACGTCGGCCGTATCAACGAAAAAGAATCCAAGACACTCGACTCGGTCGAATACCGCGGCACGCAATCCATCGGCAAGACCGGCATCGAGCGTTTCTACGAAGCCCAGCTGCACGGCCACGTCGGCTACGAAGAAGTGGAAACCAACGCCCAGGGCCGAGTGCTGCGTGTACTCAAGCACACGGATCCGGTACAGGGTAAAAACATCGTTCTCAGCCTCGACGTTCACCTGCAAGAAGCCGCTGAGGCGGCACTGGGTGATCGTCGCGGTTCCGTAGTAGCGCTCGACCCGGCCACCGGTGAAGTGTTGGCCATGGTCAGTAACCCGAGTTTCGACCCGAACCTGTTCGTGACCGGCATCAGCTCCAAGGAATATTCGGCGCTGCGTGATTCTATAGACCGGCCGCTGTTCAACCGCGTGCTGCGCGGCCTCTACGCGCCGGGGTCGACCATCAAGCCGGAAGTGGCTATCGCCGGTCTCGATGCTGGCGTCGTGACGCCGCAAACCCGCGTCTTCGATCCGGGTTACTACCAACTCCCGGACTTCGATCACAAGTACCGCAACTGGAACCACAGCGGCGATGGCTGGGTAGACATGGACGCCGCGATCATGCGTTCCAATGACACCTACTTCTACGACCTCGCGCACAAGCTTGGCATTGATCGCCTGCACGACTACATGGCGATGTTCGGCCTCGGCGAAAAAGTCTCGCTGGACATGTTCGAAGAGTCGCCCGGTTTGATGCCGTCGCAAGCGTGGAAGCGCGCCACCCGCCGCCAAGCCTGGTTCCCGGGTGAAACCGTGATCCTCGGTATTGGCCAGGGCTACATGCAAGTCACGCCGTTGCAACTGGCTCAGGCCACTGCGCTGATCGCCAACAAAGGCGTGTGGAACCGTCCACACCTGGCGAAAACCGTCGATGGCGTGGCACCGGTCGATGAAAATCCAATGCCGAACATCCTGCTCAAAGACCCGCGCGACTGGGAGCAGGTCAACCACGGTATGCAAATGGTGATGCACGATGCGCGAGGCATTGCTCGTGCAGCAGCGGCCGGTGCGCAGTACCGCATCGCCGGCAAGAGTGGTACGGCGCAGGTGGTGGCGATCAAGCAGGGTGAGCGTTACAACCGCGAGAAAACCCTCGAGCGCCATCGCGACAACGCCTTGTTCGTCGGCTTCGCGCCGGCCGAGCATCCGAAAATCGCGATCGCAGTGATGATCGAAAACGGTGAGGCCGGTGGCCGAGTTGCAGGTCCTGTGGTGCGGCAGATCATGGACGCCTGGCTACTTGATCAGGATGGCCATCTCAAGCCGCAATACGCGGCGCCAGCCAAGGCGCCGGGCGATCCGCACGTTTGATCGATTACAGCTTCACAGCACAGGCTCACGCAAGCTGAGCATGTGCTGGAAGCTGTCGAGGAACACGGTCTCGGCCTGAGTCATCTTCTGCTCGCGATTCCACAGCAGCTCGATATCGAAATCCACTACGCCGTCATCCGGTGGTAACCGCCAAAGCAAACCTTGCTCGACGTCGCGCCGTACCAGGTGCGTAGGTAGACAACCGATGCCGAATCCGGCGCAGATCAATCGGTATATCTCTTCGAAACTGGTGGAAGACGCCACGATCTTGCCGGTGAACCCTTGCTGATCGCGAAACAGCGTCAACGGCGATAGATTGCCGCCGAGCTGATCACTGGTGAAGCTGACGAAGTTCTCCGCCGCCAATTCCTCAAGCGACAGATTCTGATGCCCGAACAACCGATGGCGCTGCCCGCAAAAGTACGCGTAGGTCTCGCGAAACAACACCCGCCGTTCAAGCCGTGGTTGCGCGAGACGACATAGGCCAACGCCCACCGTGGCAGTTTTTTGCAGCAATGAACTGATGATGTTCGAGCTGCCCATCACCTCGACTTCCAGCTCGATTTTCGGATGGGTTTCGTGGAAGTCCGCCAGAAACTCATCGTAGTGCCGCGCCTGCACACCGCTGACCGTGAGGATGCGGATCTTGCCGACCACGTCATCATGGCGATGCTCGATGACTGTACCCAGTCGTGAAATATCGCCATAAATATCCGCCGCGATACGCAGGACTTCCTCGCCGGTTTCGGTCAGATCAAAGCGCCGCCCGCTGCGCGCGATCAGCACACATTCCAGTTGTTCTTCGAGGCGTTTCAATGCCTGACTCACTGCCGACTGGGTGATGTGCAAGCGCGCAGCGGCGCGGCTCATGCTGCCTTCCTGGCCGATCACCAGGTAGGTGCGCAACAGGTTCCAGTCCAGCCGATCATTGAGAAAGCGCCGACCGACCCAAGGGTTGGAAGAGGACATCACACACTCCATGTAGTAGCAGAGCTAATACTAGCTTTAAGTTTTTGAAAATTGACTAATCCTGTCACGGAAGCGATAAAGCCCACAAGCGCCACAGAGCGTGACCGTCAGCCGCCTGAAACCTGCCCAAAAAAACGATAAATACACAGGGTCCTTGCATGCACACCACCGCTCAGCCACGTCGCGCCGCGGCCGCTGCCTTCATTGGCACGACCATCGAATTCTACGATTTCTACATCTACGCCACTGCCGCCGCACTGGTGCTTGGGCAAGTGTTTTTCCCCAGCGAAAATCCGGTTACCAGCACGCTCGCAGCCTTCGGCAGCTTCGCCGTTGGCTTCATTGCCAGACCGATGGCCGGGATGGTTTTCGGTCATTTGGGCGACCGTCTCGGGCGCAAGAAAATGCTTCTGGTGACGATGGCGCTGATGGGCCTGGCGACTGCCGGTATCGGCTTGCTGCCGAGCTATGCCAGCGTCGGCATATGGGCGCCGATCGGTTTGATCGTGTTGCGTCTGATCCAAGGGATTTCCGTTGGTGGCGAGTGGGGCGGGGCAGTGTTGATGGCCAGCGAACATGCGCCGGCCAAGCGCAAAACCTTTTACGCATCCTTCGCTCAACTTGGCAGTCCTGCCGGATTGTTGTTGGCCTTGATCGCCTTCCGCCTCGTCACTTCGCTGGAGCCGGAAGAGTTTCTCGCCTGGGGTTGGCGTCTGCCGTTTCTCGCCAGTGGCGTGCTGATGATGGTTGGTTTGATGATCCGTTCCGGCGTGCATGAATCGCCGGAATTCGCCAAAGCCAAAGAGAACAACGAAACCTCGAAATACCCGGTCAAAGACGTGATCCGTCAGTGCTGGCGGCAGATTCTGTTCGCGGCGGCTGCGGTGACCATTGGCTCGGCCGGGTTCTTTTTCACCAACACGTTCATGATCACCTACGTCACCCAATACCAGGGCATTTCGCGGGCGACGATTCTCGACTGCCTGTTTCTGGTCACGGTGATTCAACTGCTCTCGCAACCGCTGTCGGCGCTATTGGCCGAACGCATTGGCGAAGGCCGCTTCCTGACGCTGGTTGCGTTGCTGTGCATGGTCACGCCATACCCGATGTTCCTGCTGGTCGGCACGCAAAACATCTTGCTGATGACCCTCGGCATTGCCGTCGCGGTGGTGATCCTGTCGGCGCTGTACGCAGTGATTGCCGGCTACATGACTCAGGCTTTTCCGGTGCATCTGCGCTATTCGGGGATTTCCATTGCGTACCAACTGAGCTGCGCGCTCGCCGGCGGCACCACACCTTTGATAGGCACGCTGCTCGCCAGCAAGTTTTCCGGACAATGGCTGCCTCTGGCGGTGTTCTTCACATTGCTCTCGACCGTGTCGCTGATAGGTGTCTGTGGCCTCGCTCGGCTGCGTGCCGCGCCGGTCGTTCTGCATTCCAACAAAGAGGTGTATTCGTGAGTAAACCTGCCCACATCGATCCGATTGAATGGCAAGCCCGCTGTGAGCTCGCCGCGCTGTATCGCTTGATCGCGCATTTCCGCATGACCGACTTGATCGACACGCACATCACCCTGCGTATTCCGGGGCCGGAGCATCATTTTCTGATTAACCGCTACGGGGTGATTTTCGACCGCATGCGTGCTTCTGATCTGGTGCGCATCGATCAGGATGGCAACATTGTCGACCCTGAATATGCGGGTCATCGCGTCAACGCCGCAGGCTTCGTCATTCACTCGGCGATCCACATGGCGCGCCCGGATCTGAACTGCGTGATCCACACGCACACCGCCGCCGGGATGGCCGTCGCTGCGCAAAAACAAGGCTTGCTGCCGATCAGCCAACACGCGCTGAAGTTCTACGGAAAACTCGCTTATCACACCTACGAAGGCATCGCGCTGTCGCTGGATGAACGCGAGCGTTTGATCGCCGACCTCGGCCCGCACCGCGCGATGATTTTGCGCAATCACGGTTTGCTGGTTGGTGGCTCGGGCGTGGCTCAGGCCTTTCAGGAAATCCACTTTCTCGAGCGTGCCTGTCAGGCGCAAGTGCAGGCATTGGCCGGTGGTTCGGAGGTGCATTATCCGTCCCACGAAGTCTGCGCGCACACCGCTGAACAGTTCGACCGCGATGAACAGGACAACATCATCGACCTGGCCTGGGCGGCCGCTTTGACCTTGATCGATTCCCAGCGCGAGTCCTATCTGTCATGAATACCGTTGCACTGTTGTCCCGCGACTTGCTGTTGCTCAAGCAATTGCAGGCAGCGTTTGCACGCAGCGCGCCGCACCTCACGGCAGTGCTGGCCGATGACCCGCGAGCGTTTGATGCGCAGATCGCGGCCTGCTGGTTTCCGCTGCCGGGCAGTCTCGCCGCGTTACCCAATCTGCAAGTGATTCACTCGGTGGCTGCCGGTATCGATCATCTGGAGCACGATCCGTCGTGCCCGGATCTGCCGGTGTGCCGGGTGGTCGATCCCGGTCATCGGCAAGGCATGACCGAGTATGTGCGTTGGGCGGTGATTCACTTTCACCGAGGATTTGATCAGGTGCTGCAACAGCAAAAACGTCGGCACTGGGAGCGCCCGCTGCAGCGCCCGGCGAGTCAGTTCAGGATCGGGATCATGGGTCTGGGATCGCTCGGCAGCGCCATCGCTGAGGATTTAACCAAAGCGGGTTATGACGTCCGTGGCTGGGCGCGAAGTACCAAGGATTTGTCGGGTGTGCAGACCTTCGCCGGCTCGAAAACTTTCACGGCGTTTTTGCACAACGTGGAGCTGCTGATCAACCTGTTGCCACTGACCCACGAGACGCGCGGCATCCTCAATCAAACCACGTTCGAACACCTGGCCAACGGCGCAGCACTGGTCAATGTCGGACGCGGCGCACACCTGAATATCGAGGATCTGCAACAGGCGCTGCAAACAGGGAGACTGCGCGGCGCGCTACTCGATGTCTTCGATCAGGAACCGTTACCCAGCGACCATCCACTCTGGACAACCGCCGGTGTAACGATCACCCCGCACATGGCCTCGGCAGCGTCTCACGACTGCATCGCCGAGCAGATCGCCGAGAACTTCCGCCGACTGAATTCGGGGGAAGAGCTACTCAACAGCGCCGACAGAACGCTGGGTTATTGATCCGCCAGGCACGCCTGCAAGCGTTCGATAAACAGCGTCTCGGCGCGGCTCATGCGCTGGTCGCGGTTCCACAGTAAATGGATGTCGACATCGGCAATCCCTTCGTGAGGCGGCAGTCGCCAGAGCAATCCCGCCTCAACGTCCGCCGCCACCACATGCTCCGGCAGACAACCAATCCCGAACCCGGCGATCACCAGTCGCCGTACTTCCTCCAGGCTCGGCGATGACGCGACGATGCGTCCGCTGAAACCCTGCTGATCCCGAAAAATCGTCAGCGGAGAGAGCATTCCGCCAATTTGATCGCTGGTAAAACTGACGAAATTCTCGCGCTGCAAATCGCCTTCGCTGACGTCCTCGCGACCGAACAATTCATGGTGCTTGCCGCAGAAAAACGCATAGCGCTGCCGCAGAAACAAACGCTGCTCCAGACGCGGTTGCGGGCGGCGATTGAGGCTCAGGCCGAGGGTCGCGGTTTTCTCCTGCAAGGCGCTGACGATGTCGGAACTGCGCATCACATCGACCTCCAGATCCACCCGTGGATACTGGCGATGAAAGTCGGCAAGAAAGTCATCGAAGCGGTCGGAAAAGATCCGGCTGATGATCAACAGGCGCACTTTGCCTATCACTTCGTCGGCCGGCTGTTCGAGCAATCCGCCGACCTGTGACACCTGTCCGTAAATCTCGCCAGCGAGTTCGAAGATCTGCTCGCCGACTTCGGTCAGGGCAAAGCGCGGGCCACGCCGGGCGATCAGTTGCCGACCGAGTTGTTCTTCCAGACGCTTGAGTGCCTGGCTCACCGCCGGTTGCGTCAGGTGCAAACGGGCGGCGGCGCGGCTGATGCTCAGTTCCTGACCGATCACGCGGAAGGTGCGCAACAGGTTCCAGTCCAGACGATCATTCAGCAGACGTTGTACATCGCGCTCAGCCATCGTGGCCTCGATTATAAGTTGGCGTAATAGTCGGAATAATAAATAGAAAATTGACTAATCATAGCCCCGGGACGATAAATCACTCCCAGACAGGCACCGCCAGAGTGCCTCGCCCCAGCGTTTTCCTCCTGCCAAAAAAACAATCAAAGGAGCCCGACCATGAAGCCCCAAGCTTCCAACCAGCCGCGCCGTGCGGCAGCCGCTGCCTTTATCGGCACCATGATTGAGTGGTACGACTTTTACATCTACGCCACCGCCGCCGCGCTGGTGTTCGGCGCGTTGTTTTTCCCTTCCGATGATCCACTGTTCAGCACCATGGCCGCCTTCGGCACCCTCGCCGTGGGCTTTTTTGCGCGGCCGTTGGGCGGGATCATTTTTGGCCACATCGGCGACCGCATCGGCCGCAAGAAATCGCTGATCATCACGTTGCTGATGATGGGCGTGGTCACCGTGTGCATCGGTCTGCTGCCGACCTACGCCCAGATCGGCGTGGCCGCGCCGGTGCTGCTGATTCTGCTGCGCGTCGTCCAGGGTATCGCCGTCGGTGGCGAGTGGGGCGGGGCGGTGTTGATGGCCGGCGAACACGCGCCGAAGGGCCGGCGCAACTTCTTCGCGTCCTTCGCCCAACTCGGTAGCCCGGCGGGTTTGATCCTCTCGCTGCTGGCATTCAGCGCGGTGACCCGTTTGCCCGAAGAAGATTTGATGAGTTGGGGTTGGCGTCTGCCGTTCCTCGCCAGCGCGTTGTTGCTGCTGGTCGGTCTGGCGATTCGCCTGGGCGTGAATGAGTCGCCGGAATTCCTCGCCAGCCGCGAGAAAGCGAGCAAGGAAACCCGTAAGGAACAAGCGCCGGTGATGGAGGTTCTGCGCACCGCGTGGCGTCCACTGTTGCTGTGCATCGGCGCCAACACGCTGGGCATTGCCGGCGTGTATTTCACCAACACCTTCATGATCGCCTACACCACTCAGCAACTGGCGCTGCCGCGCTCGTTGATTCTTGAATGCCTGTTCGTCGTTGCGATCATTCAGTTTTGCATTCAGCCGCTGGCGGCATGGACGGCGGAGAAGATCGGCGCCACGCGTTTCCTGTGTCTGGTGTCGCTGCTGGCGATGGCCTCGCCGTATCCGATGTTTGTCCTGGTGCGTTCGGCGCAGGCGCCGCTGATCATTCTCGGCATCGCATTGGCGGTGGTGTGCATGGCGTCGTTTTACGCGGTGATCGCCGGGTACGTCAGCGGCATGTTCGAGACCCGCGTGCGCTACACCGCGATTTCGCTGGCCTATCAGATTTGCGGCGCGGTGGCCGGTGGTCTGACGCCGCTGATCGGCACCATGCTCGCGCACAAATTCACCGGTCAGTGGTGGCCGCTCGCGGTGTTCTACAGCCTGATCGCTGCGGTTTCGCTGATCTGCGTGTTGTCCCTCGCACGCCGCCATGCCAGCGCTCATCGCGCGGAAATGGCCTCAATCTAATCTCGGATTCCAGGAGCACCTCATGTTGAAGATCAATGGCGAACGCCTGTGGGCGAGCCTGATGGCGATGGCCGAAATCGGCGCAACCGCACGCGGTGGCAGCTGCCGTCTGGCGTTGAGCGACGAAGACAAAGCAGGCCGCGAACTGTTCGCCCACTGGTGCCGTGAAGCGGGCATGACGCTGAGTGTCGATGCCATCGGCAACCTGTTCGCCCGTCGTCCCGGCACCGATCCGGACGCGGCGCCGGTGATGATGGGCAGTCACCTCGACACCCAACCGGAGGGTGGCCGCTTCGATGGTGTGTACGGCGTATTGGCCGGTCTGGAAGTGGTGCGCTGCCTCAATGACCAGAACATCAAAACCCGCAAACCGCTGGAAATCGCGGTGTGGACGAATGAGGAGGGTGCGCGGTTTACCCCGGCGATGTTCGGCTCGGCGGTGTTCACCGGGATCATGGATTTGCAGGCCGCATTGGCGGTGCGCGACGCCAACGGCATCAGCGTTGCCGAAGAATTGCAGCGCCTCGGTTACGCCGCTGACCGTGCCTTAGGAGGTGCGGTGGATGCCTATTTCGAAGCGCACATCGAGCAAGGCCCGATCCTTGAAGACAACGCGAAAAGCATCGGCGTGGTCACCGGTGGCCAAGCGATCCGCTGGCTCGATGTGCGCGTCGAAGGCATGGCCGCGCATGCCGGCACCACGCCGATGCCGTTGCGCAAGGACGCCTTGTACGGCGTGGCACGGATGATTCAGGCGATTGAAGAACTGGCGACGGATTTCGCTCCCGAAGGGCTCACCACCGTGGGCGAACTGAGCATCAATAAATCGTCGCGCAACACCATTCCCGGGCTGGTGAATTTCACCGTCGATTTGCGTCATCACCGTGACGACGCTATCGCCGCGATGGAACAACAAGTGCGCGCACGTTTGCAGGCGATCGCCGATGCGCGGGGTTTGAGCGTGACGATCACCCCGCACTGGATCAGCCCGGCCACGCCGTTCGACGCCGAGTGCGTGGCGGCAGTGCAATCGGCGGTGGATGCGCTGGGCTACGCTCAGCAATCGATTGTCAGTGGGGCCGGGCATGACGCGATTTTGCTCGCGCGATACTGCCCGACCGCGATGGTGTTCATTCCGTGCGTCGGCGGCCTGAGCCACAACGAAGCCGAAGACGTGCTGCCCGAGGATGTGCGCCAAGGCACCGATGTGCTGCTCAACGCCGTCCTGGCTCGCGCTGAAATTTCCCGGTAATCCCCAATCCCCATGTAGGAGTGAGCCTGCTCGCGATGGGGCCGTGTCAGCCACCATCAACGTCAAATGACAGACCGCTATCGCGAGCAGGCTCACTCCTACAGTTGAAATCGGTCATTTTGAAGGTTTGTATTAACTGACAGGAATCCATCCCATGCGCAGTTTTTTCCACCCAGAACAATTGCTCCACCATCCACGCAGCTACTACTCCCGTGGCCAGATGCGCACGCCGCAGGAAGTCCCCGAGCGCGCGCAGCGTCTGGTGCAGGCCGCGCACAATCTGGGCTTCAACGTTGAGCAACCGACCGACGCCGGACTCGCACCATTGCTCGCGGTACACGGCGCGCCGTATCTGACATTCCTCCAGGAAGCGCACGCGTGCTGGAAGGAAATCCCCGAAGACTGGGGCGATGAAGTCATGTCGAACATCTTCGTCCGCGAACCCAATGCCCTGCGCGGCATCCTCGCTCAGGCCGCGCGGTATCTCGCCGACGGCAGTTGCCCGGTCGGCGAGCAGACCTGGCGTTCGGCGTACTGGTCGGCACAAAGCGCGGTGGCGGGCGCGCAGGCGTTGATCGATGGCGAGCCGGCGGCGTACGCGCTGTGCCGCCCGCCGGGACACCATGCGCGTGCCGAAGCCGCCGGTGGTTTTTGCTATGTGAACAACGCGGCGGTGGCGGCGCAGGTGTTGCGTGACAAGTTCGCCAAGGTCGCGGTGCTCGATACCGACATGCATCACGGTCAGGGCATTCAGGAAATATTCTACGACCGCGATGACGTGCTCTACGCCTCGGTGCATGGCGATCCGACCAACTTCTATCCGGGCGTGGCCGGGTTTGCCGAAGAACGCGGTGCGGGCGCGGGGGAGGGCTTCAATCTCAATCTGCCGATGGCGCATGGTGCGAGTGAAGCGGATTTCCTTGGGCAACTCGATGTGGCGTTGGCGGCGGTGCGTGAGTTTGGTGCCGAGGTCCTGGTGCTGTCGTTGGGGTTCGATATTTATGAGCTGGATCCGCAGAGCAAAGTGGCGGTGACGCGTGAAGGGTTTGCCACCTTGGGTGAGCGGATTCGCGAGCTTGGGTTGCCGTGTTTGATTGTGCAGGAGGGTGGATATCACCTGGAGAGTCTTGAGGATAATGCCCGGGCGTTTTTTGTGAATGGTGAGGTTTGGCAGATCTGAGTTTTGTGTGAGCAGAGCGACCGCTATCGCGAGCAGGCTCACTCCTACAGTTGGTATGCGTTGCCCCTGTGGGAGCGGGCTTGCTCGCGAAGAACGATGACTGGTTTCATCTGCCGGAACCCCAAGCGCCCTACGGTGCTTGCCATCGCCCTGACGTTAACGTAAAGATTGCCGTCAGGGCGCTGAAATAATAAAAGCGCAAAGCGGACCGCTGCGGAGCGCTTGATGACTCTAATAAAAACCACCGATCCCAAGCCACATCACGAAGCCCGGCTCGCCCGGGAAAAGTTGCATCTGGAAGGCCAGGTGCCTGACGGCGTGCTGCGTGCGGAGATCGATGCTTCGTGGCGACGCAGTCTTGGCCACGGTGTGCACTTCAACGGCAAACACGAGCTGACGCTGGAATCGAGCGCCAGCCTCGACGTGCTGCTGGCAAGCAATCGCCTGCTGATCGACGCCGCGATGCCGGCCATCGATTACCTCGCTGAACGCCAAGGCAAAGAAGGCCTGATCATCCTCGCCAACTCCGACGCGACCATCCTCGCCGTCGAAGGGCGCGCTGACCGGCTCAAGGGCAGTGGTCTGCAAGACATCACCCTCGGCGCCTGCTGGAGCGAGGCGGCTCGCGGCACCAATGCCCTCGGCACTGCACTGGTCGAAGCCCGGCCAACGCTGATCGATTGCGGCGAACATTACCTTGATCGCCTGACTGATTTTTCCTGCACCTCGGTGCCGATCCATTGCCCGCAAGGCGAGATTCTCGGTGTCCTCGATCTGACCCGCGAAGGCCCGCTCGGTCGCGTACATGACAGCACCGCGCTGCTGAGCATGGCGGTCAGTCAGATCGAAAGCCGGGTGTTCAATAACAGCTTCCCGGATCAGATTGTCCTGGCGTTTCACAGTCGTCGGCAGTATCTGGAATCGCCGTGGCAGGGCTTGCTCGCGGTCAGTCTCGGCGGACAGATTCTCGCGGTCAGCGCGCAGGCGTGTCAGCTACTGCGGGCCGAACGTTCGGCGCTGCTCGGGCATCGTTGTGAAGAGTTTCTCGGGGTCGATGGCGTGCAATTGCTCAGTCGTTTACAGCAGGGCGGTGTCGGCAGTCTGCAAACCGCCAAAGGTGAGTTTTTCTACAAAACCCTGCGTGCACCGGCGCGGTCGGTCAACCTTGGCGGGCCACCGCGCAGCGTAGCGAAATCCATCAAACCACCACCCGATCTTGACGCGCTGGCTGGCAGTAATGCCCGTTACGCCCGTGCCTTGCGCATGGCTCGCCAAGGGCTGGCAAACGAATTGCCAGTGTTGCTGCTCGGCGAAACCGGCACCGGTAAAGAAGTCATCGCCCGCGCTTTGCACATGGCCGGCAGCCGCTGCGACAAACCATTTGTTGCGGTGAATTGCGCGGCGATTCCCGAAGGCCTGATCGAGTCGGAACTGTTCGGCTACCGCGAAGGCGCGTTCACTGGATCGCGGCGCGGCGGCATGATTGGCCGCTTGCAGCAGGCCCACGGCGGCACGCTGTTCCTCGATGAAATCGGCGACATGCCACTGGCCTTGCAGGCGCGGTTGTTGCGCGTGTTGCAGGATCGCAAAGTGGCGCCGCTCGGCGCCGGTGAAGAGCAGGACATCGACGTCGCGCTGATCTGCGCCACGCACCGCGATCTGAAAATTCTCGTCGCCGACAAGCAGTTTCGCGAGGATCTGTTCTACCGCGTCAACGGCATCAGCGTGATGCTCCCGGCCTTGCGCGAGCGCGATGATTTCGCCGCGTTGGTCAGCCGTTTACTCAGCAAACTCGACGCGCCAAATGTGCTCCTGCATGACGACCTCGACCGGCTGCTCGCCAGCTATCACTGGCCGGGCAACATCCGCCAACTGGAAATGGTCTTGCGCACCGCATTGGCCATGCGCGAACCGGGCGACAGCGTACTGACGCTCGATCATCTGCCCGACAGCATGCTCGATGAACTGACCGCCAGCGAGAAACCGGCGGCCGGAAGTATTCGCGAAAACGAACTGGAAATGATCCGCCAGTCCCTCGACAGCCATCAGGGCAACGTTTCTGCCGCCGCCGAAGCGCTGGGCATCAGCCGCGCGACGCTGTATCGCAAACTCAAACAGTTGCGCTCGTGATGCAGCGCCTGATCGTACGGCTGATCGACAGCCGCGACCCCGCCGCGCTGCAAGCAGCGTTGCGCTGGCTCTACGGTTTTGTCCGTCCGCAGCGGCTGGCGATTGCCGGTTTGCTTGCGCTGTCGGTGTGCGCCTCGTTGCTGGTGCTGGTGCAGCCGTGGCTGATCAAATTGCTGATCGACGACGGTCTGCTGGCGCGCAATTTTCCGATGCTGGTGATGATTGCAGTGCTGATGATCATCGCCGGATTGCTCGGGACTGCATTGTCGGGGATCAACCGTTTTCTGCACACGCGCCTGTCCGGGCGGATTCTGTTTGCCCTGCGCGACGACCTCTATCGGCACCTGCAAACCCTGTCGCCGAGTTTCTATGGGCAGCGGCGCATCGGTGACCTGATGTCGCGTCTGGATGGCGATGTGGCGGAGATTCAGCGCTTTGCCGTGGATTCGCTGTTCTCTGCGGTCTCCAGTGTGATCGGGTTGGTGGTCGCCATCGCGATGCTCTTCACCCTGTCGTGGAAACTCTCGCTGCTGGCGCTGGTGCTGATTCCCCTCGACGTGTTGTGGCTGCGCTGGATGCGGCGCAAGGTCGAGCGTGATGTGCGGCAGTTGCGCGAGCGTTCGGCGGACATGTCGTCGTTCATGGTCGAGACCTTACCGGTGATGAAGTTTATTCAATCGGCGGGCCAGCAGCAGCGTGAGGCGCGGCGTCTGGAACATCTTGGGCAGGGCTACATGAATCAATTGCTGCGCCTGCAAGTTACCGAGTTTTTTACTCAGGCTGTGCCCGGCACGTTGACCTCGTTGTCCCGCGCCTGTGCATTTTTGATCGGCGGTTATTGGGTGGTGCAGGGTACTTGGCAGCTCGGCGCCCTGATTGCGTTTTCGACGTATCTGGGCATGGCGGTCGGGCCGGTGCAGAGCTTGCTGGGGCTGTACGTGGCGATTCAGCGGATGACCGTCAGCCTTGGTCGGGTGATGGAATTGCGCGGCGAAGAACCGACCGTGCGTTCACCGGTTGCGCCGCAACCGTTGCCAGGCTCGGGCGAACTGCGTTTCGACAATGTGCACTTCAGCCATCCGGGGCGGCCGAGCACGTTGAGCGGCATCGAAGCGACGATTCCCTACGGTTTGAAAGTCGCGTTGAGCGGTGGCTCCGGAGTTGGCAAATCAACCCTCATCGATCTGCTGCAACGGCATCACGATCCACAATCTGGCCGGGTGTTGCTCGGTGAGGTCGATCTGCGTGAACTGGATCTGTTCGAGTTGCGCCGACGCATTGCGGTGGTCAGCCAGGACATCGTGCTGTTTCGCGGCAGCCTCGCCGATAACCTTGCCTACGCAATGCCGGATGCCAATCGTGAATCAATTGCCGAAGTGGCGCGGCTGGCGCAACTCGACAGTTTGATCGCCTCGCTGCCGGAAGGCCTCGACAGTCCGTTGGGCGAGCGTGGTCAGCAGTTGTCCGGGGGGCAAAAACAGCGCATCGCGATTGCCCGGGCGCTGCTGCAGGATCCCTTGATTCTGGTGCTCGACGAGGCCACTTCAGCGGTCGATGAAGCGACCGAGCGCGAAGTCATTGAAGCGATTGACCGCCTGTTCGCCGGGCGCACACGCATCCTTATCAGCCATCGACCGTCGACCCTGGCCGATGCCGATCTGCGCTTTGAATTGCTCGACGGCGTGCTGACGTCGAAAACGGTGCTGCATGAAGCCTGAGTTGCGCATCGGCGTGGTCGACAGTGGGCACTCGGCTGCGCAACGGGTGCAGGTGATTGCCGGTCGGCGCTTTTCGTTGTTGGAAGAGGGTTTGGCTGAGGGGGATTTACGCGATGATCCGCTGGGCCACGGCAGCGCGGTGATCGAGGCGATCAGCCGTCGTGCACCGGCCGCGCAGATGTGTGTCGCGCAGGTGTTTGATCAGCGCGGCGTGACCAGTGCTTTGCAGATCGCCACGGCGATTGATTGGCTGGTCACGCAAGACGTTCGCGTGATCAACCTGAGTCTCGGTTTGCGTCAGGATCGCAGCTTGTTGCGCGAAGCCTGTGCGGCGGCGATAGCGCGTGGCGTGTTGCTCTGCGCGTCGAGTCCGGCGCAGGGCGCGGCGGTGTTCCCGGCGAGTTATCCGCAGGTGTTGCGGGTGACCGGGGATGCGCGGTGCACCGACGAACAATGGTCGTGGCTCGACAGTGCGCAGTCCGATTTTGCGGCGTGCGTGCGTGGCACTTATCCGGGGCAATCCGGGGCCAGTCTGGGCTGTGCGGCGTTGAGCGGACATATCGCTGCGTTTCTGCTGGAGCATCCTCTGGCTAGTAATTCTGAAGTCGTCGAATGGCTGAAAGTAAAAGCCCGGTATCGCGGGCCTGAGCGGCGGTTTGCGCCGTGACCGCGATCGTGATTTTTGGTGCCGGGCCGGCGGGTGCGGCGGTAGCTTTGGGGCTGCGGCGGTTGGGCTATGGCGTGACGCTGGTCAGCGAGTGGCGACGTTTTTCCGCCCTCGAAGGTGTATCGCAGAGAGTGCTGGAGGCGTTGCGCGGCGCGGGACTGCATCAGGCGCTGGCCGAGGCGATATTGCCTTCGCAACGACAGGTGAACTGGAACGGTCAGCAGCACGCGCAGAACATCGAAGTTCTATTGGATCGGCCGACGTTTGATCGCGGTTTGCGTGAGGCTTTGCGCGCGGCCGGGGTTGAGCTGATCGAAGCGCGCGTGCTGAGTGTGCAGTCCTCGGCGAAAGAGCATCGGATCGAACTGGATGGCGGCAAAACGTTGCACGCGGAGTTTTTGGTGGAAGCACGCGGACGGCAGGCGCCGGCACTCGGTAAGGGCTTGCGCGGGCCGGAGACGGTCAGCCTGCTCAATCGCTGGCAAGGCGCGCCGGGTATAACGGCCAGTGCGGTGGAAAGTCTTGAGGATGGCTGGGCGTGGATGGCGCGCCGGGCCGATGGGCAATGTTATTGGCAATGGACGGTGGACGTAGCCAGCGCTGATTTGCCGGGTAAGGCGCAGTTGCTCGATTACTGTCGTCAACGTCGCCAGGCTTCCTCGTTTGCGCAAGTGTTTTTTGCCGATTCAGTTGAAACCGATCTGCAACTGCACGCTCGCAGCAGCACGGCGATTTTGGCGGCACAGGTGTGCGGCGATAACTGGATTCGCGTCGGTGATGCGGCTATGGCTGTGGATCCGCTGTCGGGCAACGGGATTTTTCAGTCGCTGTCTTCGGCGTTGCAGGCACCGGTGGTGATCAACACGCTGCTGTGCAAACCGGAGCGCGCGGCGCTGGCGCAGCGCTTTCATCAGCATCGGGTGGAGCAGATGTTTTTGCGTTTTGCGCGGATCGGCAGGGACTTTTATGCCGATGAGCAGCGCTGGGCTGAACAGCCGTTCTGGCAGGCGCGGCGGCAGTGGCCGGATGCTCAGGTTGCGCATGCGGAGGCGGATTTTTCGGCGTTGCGGATTGAGCGGATGCCGGTGCTGCGGGATGGGTTTGTGGATGAGGCTGAGGTGGTGATTACGGCGGATCAGCCGTTGGGGATCTGGCACGTGCAAGGGGTTGAGGTCGCGCCGCTGGTGAGGCGGTTGCGCACCGAGTCGGCGGAGCTAGTGTTGGCGGTTTTGAGTGAAGAGCAGAGGCGGGTGATTCGGGGATGGTTGCTGGGTCAGGGGTATCGGCCCTCACCCTAACCCTCTCCCAGTGGGAGAGGGGACTGATTGGGGGAGATTGGCGAGGCACACCGACTTAAGCGATCACCATTGAATCCATCATCGACTCGGTCTTTCAGGTCGATGCAGCTCACCAGACAACTCGGTCGGCCCCCTCTCCCTCCGGGAGAGGGCTGGGGTGAGGGTGCTGTTGATCTCTACAACTTGATCAACACCGACTTCAGCTCGGTGTAATGCTCAATCGCCGCATACCCCATTTCCCGCCCGACCCCGGACATTTTGTACCCACCAAACGGCAGCGCCGGATCCAGCGCGCTGTGGCAGTTGACCCACACTGATCCCGACTTGATCCGCGGAATCATCCGGTGCACCGCCGCCAGATCATTCGACCAGATACTCGCGCCCAAACCATAAGGACTGTCATTGGCCATGCGCAGCGCATCGGCCTCGTCATCAAACGGAATCGCCACCAGCACCGGGCCGAAAATCTCTTCCTGCACCAGCGAGTGTTTCTGATCGACATCGACGATCACCGTCGGTTTAACGAAAAAACCCGGCCCGAATTGCTCGCCACCGCAAGCGATGGTCGCGCCACTTTCGCGACCCATCTCGATGTAGTTGTAGACGCGTTCCTGCTGGCGCGCGGAAATCAGCGGGCCCATCTCGACGCTTGGGTCGAGGCCGTTGCCCATCTTCATCGCGTTGGCGATGTCGCTGATATCGGCGACGACATTGTCGAAATGCTTGCGCTGCACATACAGCCGGGAACCGGCGCAGCAGACCTGGCCCTGGTTGAAGAAAATCGCACTGGCCGCGCCCGCTGCGGCGGATTTCAGGTCGGCGTCGGCCATGACGATGGTCGGCGATTTGCCGCCCAGTTCCAAGGTGACGCGGGTCATCGAATCCATGGCGATCTTGCCGATCTGTTTGCCGACAGCGGTGGATCCGGTGAAAGTCAGTTTGTCGACCAACGGGTTGTGCGTCAGCGCCGACCCCGCAGTGATCCCGGTGCCGGTGACCACGTTGAACACGCCCTCCGGGTAACCCGCTTCCAGCACCAGTTCGGCCAGTTTCAGCGCGGTCAGTGGCGTCTCATCGGCGGGTTTGAGCACCACGGTGCAACCGGTGGCCAGCGCCGGGCCGAGTTTCCAGCAGGCCAGCAACAGCGGGAAATTCCAGGCGACGATGGCGCCGACCACGCCGACGGCTTCGCGGCGAATGAAACTGTGGAACTGATCATTCGGCATCAGCGGCAGCGACACCTCGACGCTGGATCCTTCGATTTTTGTCGCCCAACCGGCCATGTAACGCAGAAAATCGATGGCCAGTTGCACGTCCATTACCTGCGCCACTGCTGCGCTCTTGCCATTGTTCAGGCATTCCAGTTGCGCCAGCAGTTCGGCGTCGCGCTCCATCAGATCGGCGAGTTTCCACAACAGGTTTTGCCGCTCGCGTGGACGGGTGCGGCTCCAGGCGGAATCATCGAAGGCCTGACGCGCGGCGAGCACTGCGCGGTCGACATCCTCCGGTGTGGCGCGGGGCACCACGCAGAGGACTTCACCGATGGCGGGGTTGTGTAATGGCATGGTCTGGCCGTCGGCGGCCTCGACCCAAGCGCCGCCGATCAACATGCGCGGTGCGCGCTGGATAAAAGCTGAAGTGGCAGGGAGCAGATGCGGAAGGGACATGGCGAAGCCTCTTGTTGTTCGTTGTCGTTGGGAGGGCTTTCGCAATGGCTGTGCCAAATGCCTCAGGAAGGCTTGCGAGCCTGTTGTGCCGGGCATGAGAGGTGGATGTTGAGGCGCGCGGAAAGGTGAATTTGTCGCAAAACGCGACAGTCATTGAGATGCAAGATACGGATCGGATCAGGCCTGGCAGGCGCCGGACGAAACAGTGGCCGAACTGCTGTAGGAAGAGTCGCTGCGCTGTTGATTTAGGGCATCTGGTGGATTGAAGAGGTTCGAGCTAAGTTCTTTATCCAGCGGCTTATCGAATGTTGATAGGCAGTATTCGGCACTAAGGGCTGATGGGATCATCACTGCAGTTTTTCAGTTTTCCTGCCATGGAATTGGCAGGTTCAGTTCTTCACAAGGATGTCGATGAACAACAAAAGCATTCGATGGATAACCAGTTTAATGATGGGTATCGGTACTGGATTTATGGTGACAGGCGGAGCTTCGCTGGTGATTGGCGACGGTAGCGATGCCAACACGATTCGGGCAAGTGCAGCGATGGCTGTCAGTAGTTTTTTCGTACTTCTTGCCTCTTATGCTGTTGCCCTGTTCGAGGAGAAATCATGAGTTTTTATATCATCATGGGCCTATGGTCACTCAGCATGATTTTGCTGATCGCGTTTGCGTTTTGGTGGGGAAATCGGCTCGAAGTCGCTTCCCGAAAATCCAAGGAGTCAGCGGCCAGAGATTACGCTCAACGACCATGCCAAAGGTGTTGCCAGTCCTGCGGGAAATACCAGTTTCACCCTGACAATTCCGTCCGCTGACCCAACGCACCCGACCCCGCGACAACTATGCTTGTCTCACACTGCAACAGTTGTCGCGAAATTGGACGCCAGTCGACATCCCCGCCACCCCTGCAACGCAGTGATCTTCACGTAAATGCTTGATTGAAAAGCTTATCCGCAAGCTGGCACGCTCCGTGTATTGCTCATCACAGACGTTTCTCTTGCCTCCGTCGGCGTGACACCGTTGACGGCAGAAACCATAAAAACGATAAGCGACAACAATAAGAAAGCACCGTGCGAGGTTCGACGTTGATGAAGAGAAGACTCCGATCAGGCATGAGCGCCAGCCTGCTGGCCGTGGCCGCTTGCGTGGCCCTGCATTCGCCGCACAGCCTGGCTGCCCGCGATGCCCAGACCATCCTGAAAGAAACCTGTCAGGGCTGCCACACCCCCGAGGCCGACAGCGCCCTGAGCCGCATCAGCCACCAGCGCAAGACCCCGGAAGGCTGGCTGATGAGCATCGCCCGCATGCAGACCATGCACGGTCTGCAGATCAGCGATGACGACCGCCGTACCCTGGTCAAATACCTGGCCGACACCCAAGGCCTGGCGCCAAGTGAAACTGATGGCGTGCGTTACGCGCTGGAGCGTCGGTTGAACACCGTCGAACAATTTGATGAAAAGACCGCGCAGATGTGCGGGCGCTGCCACTCCGGGGCGCGCATTGCCTTGCAACGGCGTCCGGCGCAGGAGTGGGAACGCTTGGTGAATTTCCACCTCGGTCAATGGCCGTCGCTGGAATATCAGGCCATGTCCCGTGATCGCGACTGGTTCGATATTGCCCGCAAAGAGATGGTGCCGCTATTGGCCAAGCGTTATCCGCTGGACAATCCAGCGTGGCAGAAATGGCTGAAAACCGCGCCGAAAGCCGCAGCGCTGGTCGGTGACTGGAGCTTCAGCGGTCACCTGCCGGGCAAGGGTGAAGTCGCTGGTGTGATGAGCGTGACCGCCGATGGCACCGACACTTTCAAGGTCAGCGTCAAAGGCCAATACGCCGATGGCAGCGCATTCAATGGCGACGGCAGCGCGATCCTCTACAGCGGCTACGAATGGCGCGGCAACGTCAGCGTCGATGGCGTGACCATGCGCCAGGTGTTCGCCACGCAGGGCAATGCGATGCAAGGGCGCATGTTTGAGGCCGAGCACGATGAACGCGGTCTCGATTTCGTCGCCGCCAAACAAGGCTCGCAACGTTTGCTCGCCGTGCAGCCGGGTTACGTGAAGGTCGACAGCGAAACCGAAGTGACCTTGATCGGCAGCGGTCTGAGCGGCAAACCGAACTTCGGCAAAGGCGTGGAAGTTGTCGAAGTCGTCGAGCAAAACGCCGAGAGAATCAGAGTCAAAATCAAAGCCGCCGCCAATGCCCAAACGGGTCTGCGCGCCGTCAGCGTTGGTAATCTGAAAGGCCCGAGCCTGTCGGTTTACAACAGCATCGCCTCGGTCAAAGTCGTGCCGGAATTCTCCGTGGCGCGGATCGGCGAGGGCGGTGGTTCGACGCCGAAAGTCCAAGGCCGTTTCGACGCCGAAGCCTGGGGCAAGGGCGCCGATGGCAAGCCGTATCGCATCGGCGTGTTCCCGGCGCAGTGGAAGGTCGAAGCCTTCGACGATCGCGCCAAAGAGGATGAGGACGTCAAGTTTGCCGGCACCATGCAGGCCGACGCCGGCGTGTTCACACCGGGCGATGCCGGGCCGAATCCGGCGCGGAAAATGTCCACCAACAATGCCGGCAACCTCAAGGTGATCGCCGCCGTCGATGATGCGGGGAAATCTCTCACCGGCGAAGGCCATCTGATCGTCACCGTGCAACGCTGGAACAATCCACCCATTCCTTGAGTTGGCTTGAACGCACACGCTTCAGACACTTTTCGGAATGACCGCAAGCCCAGCCAAGCGGGGCCTGCACAGGAGGTTTGCAATGGGCGCTATCTTGAATCTGGTTGAACGTAATCTGCACGAAGTGCACGTCGACGCCGACCGCATGCTGTTTCACATTCCCAGCAGTTCGCTGTTTGCTAGCGATGATCTGACCGGCACCATCATCGACACCTTGCGCGGCCCCGGCTGCTCTTCGGAAGACCTGATCGAGCGCCTCGCCGCGCGCTTCAACGGCGAGGAAATCAACGAGACCCTGCGCGAGTTGATCTCGCTGGAACTGGTCAGCGACGGTTCGCCACTGACCCCGGACATCGCGGCCAAACGCGTCGAGCGCACCGCGATCAACACCGTGGTGCTCAACGTCAACACCGGCTGCAACCTCAGTTGCACCTATTGCTACAAGGAAGACCTCGACAAGCCGTCCGCCGGCAAGAAAATGGACGTCGAAACCGCCATCGCTTCGGTGGAAATGCTCTTGCGTGAATCGCCGGATGAAGAGCGTTTCACCGTGGTGTTTTTCGGTGGCGAACCGCTGAGCAATCGCAAGCTGATCGAGTACATGGTCGACTACTGCGAGAAGCGTTTTCGCGAGGCCGGCAAGTTCGTCGAATTCGTCATGACCACCAACGCCACGCTGCTGACCGAAGACACCGTCGACTACCTCAACGCCCACCGCTTCGGCTTGTCGGTGAGCATCGACGGGCCGAAAACCGTGCACGACCGCAACCGCATCACTGTGGGCGGGCAGGGCACCTACGACGTGGTGCGACGTAAAGCCGAGATGCTCTTGTCGCGCTACAACAGCCGTCCGGTCGGTGCGCGCGTGACGCTGACCACTGGCGTCACCGACGTCGAAACAATCTGGGATCACCTGTTCAACGAACTGGGTTTTGCCGAGGTCGGTTTTGCCCCGGTGACCTCCGGTGATATCAGCAGTTTCAACCTCAGCAGCGACGAACTGATTGAAGTCTTCGCCAGCATGAAGCGTCTCGGTCGACGTTATCTGGAAGCGGCGCTGGAGCACCGAAATATTGGCTTTTCCAACCTGCATCAGTTGATTACCGATATCCACGAAGGCCACAAAAAAGCCCTGCCGTGCGGTGCCGGGCTGAAGATGCTCGCGGTTGATCACAAGGGCGAACTCAATTTGTGCCACCGCTTTACCGGCTCAACGCTGCCGACTTTCGGCAACGTGCACAGCGGCGTGAAACAGGTCGAATTGAATGACTTTCTGTCGCAGCGTCTGGATCGCAGCAACACCGGTTGTGAGGATTGTCAGATCCGCAACCTGTGCTCCGGCGGCTGCTACCACGAGAGTTACGCGCGCTACGGCGACCCGACTCACCCGACGTATCACTACTGCGAATTGATGCGTGACTGGGTCGACTTCGGCATCGAGGTCTACACCCGGATCATGGCCAATAACCCTGCGTTTATCAGCAGTTACATCACTCCGCGCAAGGCTCACTGATATGAAACATCTCAAGGCAATCAATAACAAAGCGTTGAAGCTCGATCAGGCCGCGGAGGAAAACCGCATCGAAGAAGTGGTGGCGATGAGTTCGGTGGCGGGCTGCGCATCGACCACTGATCCGGGTTGGGAAATCGATGCGTTTGGCGGCGTGTCGTCGCTGTGCCAGCCGATGGAAGCTGACCTGTATGGCTGCTCCGATCCGTGCTGGTGGCCGGCGCAGGTGCCGGACATGATGAGCACTTACCCGGACTGGAACAAGGATGCCCAGGCGTCCAACGACAACTGGCGCAATCTCGGCACGGTCTTCCCCAAAGACAAGTGATCGCCCCGGACAAGAAGAAGGATTCCAGTATGCGTAGCATCAAAGCCTGCGGCCTGGCCGCGTTCGCCGCGCTGAGCGTCTGCTCGTTCAGCGTTCTGGCCGATGAAAACACCGCGCTGCAAGACGGTCACGAGTACATGGTGACCACTAATTACCCAAACAACCTGCACGTCCTCGATCTGGCCACCGACAGTCTGTACAAGACCTGCAAGATGCCCGACGCGTTTGGCCCCGGCACCGTGCAGTTGTCACCGGATCGCAAGACCGCGTATGTGCTGAACAACCATTACGCCGACGTTTACGGTGTCGAGCTGGACAGCTGCAAACAGGTGTTTCACGCCAGCATCACTCAGCAACCGGGGGAGAAGGCGCGGTCGATGTTCGCGTTCACCGTCAGCCACGACGGTAAAGAGCTGTACACCATTGCTAACCCGACGCAGATGCTCAACGACCGTTATGAGGTGAAACAGCCACGTCTGGATGTCTATGCGACCGATGCCGGGATGAATGCAAAACCAGTGCGCAGTTTCCCGGCGCCTCGGCAGTTGACCATCATGCAAAGTGGCGATGACGGCACGCTGTATGTCGCGGGTGCTGATGTTTACAAGGTCGATGTACAGAGCGGCAAGTTCGATGTGCTGATCCCCAGTCGCCATTGGAAACGCGCGAACTACAGTGCTCCGGACGTGCTTTACGTGTGGAACCAGCAGACCTTCCGCCATGATTTTTCGCTGCTCTATACCACGGCGAAATTCAAGGACAAGAAGCAGGATCCAGCCACCGCCGAATATCTGTACGGACTGTTCAGCATCGACCTGAAAACCGGTAAGACCGAAACCACCGACTTCGGGCCGCTGACTGAAATCTACTTCAGCGGCATGCGCTCGCCGAAGGATCCGAACCTGATGTTTGGCGTGCTCAACCGGCTGGCCAAGTACGACATCAAGCAGAAGAAACTCATCCAGGCGGCGACGCTGGAGCACTCCTATTACTGCATTTCGTTCAATAAGGAGGGCAGCAAGATCTATCTGGCCGGGACGTTTAATGACGTGGCGATTTTTGATGCCGAGACGATGAAACAGGTCGGGAGCATCAAATTGCCAGGGGGGGATATGGCGATTACCACGGCGCAGATATTTGTCCGATAATCGGCGGCGTCCGCACTGACGTCATCGCGAGCAGGCTCGCTCCCACATTGGAATGCATTTCAAGTGTGGGAGCGAGCCTGCTCGCGAAGAGGCCCTCACAACCGCCGCAAAACTCAGGCCCCCGGCACCGGGCAACTCATGTCACCTTCCTCACACTTCAAATACTCCTTCAGCGCCTCAACCCGCACCTTGGTCACACTCGTCAGGCAATTGCTGTAAATCAACGGATAAACACTCCCGCCCGCGACCCCCGATGCCGAAAACTTGCACTCCGCATCACGAAACCCGACCCACGCCCGCTGCGCACTGACCAACAGCTTCTTGCCCTCAGGGTTATCCTTCAAGCGCCCGGTAATCTGCTGATACACCGTGTTCAACTCTTTATCCGCCGCTTTGAAATCCTGCCCGGCGCACTGATTCATCGTCGCCTGATCGCTGGCGTTGGCGCAGTCGACGGCGGCGTGGGCGAGGGAGGGGAATAGTAATGGCGTAAGGGCCAGCAACAGGCGTGGGGACATGAGGATTCTCGCTGTGTCGATAGTAAGTGTCAGGCAGTGTAGCGACTACGCCGAGCCTACTCAGGCGTACGCAATCTGGAGGCGTCAAGCAATCGATCTGCAGTCGCCGCAATTTCGGCGCCGTCATGCAGTTTCTCCAGCCAGTGTCCCGGGATACCACGCACGCCGTAATAGGCGCCGGCCAGTTGACCGGTGATTGCGGCGGTGGTGTCGGCATCATCACCCAGATTGGCGGCCAGCAGAATCGCAGCGGCAAAGCTGTCGGTTTGCTGAAAGCACCACAGCGCCGCTTCCAGCGACTGCACGCTATAGCCGCTGCCTTTTATGTCCGCGTGGGTTTTGCCAAGGTAATCCCCGCGAGCAATCGCAGCGACTTTGGGTTGCGAGAAATTGGCTGATGGCAGTTGGCGAAGCTCTGCCTTGGTTGCGCCTTCAAGAGCCTTGGCAATCAGCCCTGCCAATAATTGGCAACACTCGATGGCTTCAGCTGCGGCGTGGGTGGTTCGTGAACTGTCGGCGGCAAAGGTCTGGATCTGCTGGGCATCAGGGAAGTAAAACAGCACCACCGGTGCCAGACGCATTAGTGAGCCATTGCCGGCGCTGTACGGATCGGTTGAGCCCGCAAAGGGATCTGACGTCTGTTGGTATTGCTCCAGTGCCCGACTGACGGTCATCCCGATATCAAAACACTCACCAGTCGAACTCAGATAACCCCATTGCCACCAGTTGAGGTAGCGGCCCATTTGATCAGCAGCATTGAATCCATTTTTGTTCAGCAGACTTTCCGCCAGACACAGCGCCATCGAAGTGTCATCAGTCCATTGCCCCGGTTTAAGCCGGAACGGGCCGCCTCCGATCATATCGGTCAACGGTTGGAATGATCCCCGCGGTTTGAACTCAACTGTAGTACCAACCGCGTCACCGCAAGCCAGGCCGAGCAGGGCGCCGCGATAACGTTCAGTGAGGGAAGGCTGCATGATACGTCCTTGTATGGTTCGATCTCGCTGGAAACGGTAACAGTTTGGCCGTCGTAACGGTGGCTGGATCCACGCAATCAGAGGTCGGGAATTGCAGCCGGATGTTTCTCTTTTGCACCGGTTTGATACAACTTCACATTGGACATGTGGTCATACAAGCCTAGTGTTCAGAACAGGAGGTGACGTATGAAACCAGTACCCAATAGTTTCGAACGCAAGATTTCGCTGAAGGCGCCGCGTTCTCATGTCTGGCGTGCATTGGTTGACGCCGAGGCGTTTGGCCAGTGGTTTGGCGTGGCGCTGGAGGGCAGGCGGTTTATTGCCGGTGAATGGACGCAAGGGCAGGTCACGTATCCGGGTTATGAACACGTGTTGTGGAATGTGCTGATCGAGCGGGTCGAGCCGCAGCAGTTGTTCTCGTTTCGCTGGCACCCGTATGCGGTGAATCCGAAGATCGACTATTCCCAGGAACCGACCACATTGGTCAGGTTCGAGCTGCAGGATTACGAAGACGGCACACTGCTCAAGGTTTCCGAGTCAGGTTTCGCGCATATCCCCGATATTCGCCAGAAAGAGGCTTATTTCATGGACAGCCGCGGCTGGGAGGAGCAACTGAGCCGACTTGAACAGTTCCTGACCGAAAGTGCCAAGGCCCGAGCGCGTGACGGTGGCTGACATTTTCCAACCGTGGCTGCAGCGTTGGTCATTGGTGCCGGACGGCGAGCCGATCATCACTCTCGGCAGCCGTTTGCTGCCGGTGCGCCACGGCGATACCCCGGCGATGCTCAAAGTGGCGATGGATGTCGATGAAAAAATCGGCAACCATCTGATGTCCTGGTGGGACGGCGATGGCGCCGCGCAGGTGCTGGCGCATCACGAGGATGGCTTGCTGATGGAGCGGGCCATGGGCCGGCGTTCGCTGATGCACATGGCGCTGAATGGCGAGGACGACGAGGCCAGCCGGATTCTGTGTGCGGCGCTGGCGCGGCTGCATGCACCGCGCGCGACACCACCGCCGCCGTTGGTGGAGCTGGGGCCGTGGTTTGCTTCGCTGCGAATCGCTGCGGCCCAGCATGGCGGTCTCTACGGCTTAAGCCTGGAAACGGCAGAAACATTGCTCGCCAACCCGCAAGCCGTGGTGGTGTTGCACGGCGACATGCATCACGACAATGTGCTGGATTTCGGTGAGCGTGGCTGGTTGGCCATCGACCCGAAGCGGGTCACGGGCGAGCGCGGTTTTGACTACGCCAATTTGATCTGCAATCCCGATCTGCCCTCAGCCACCAATCCCCAACGTTTTCGCCGACAGCTTGAGGTGATAACCGACGCCGCCGGGCTGGATCGCCAAAGACTGCTGCAATGGGTGCTGGCGTTCGCCGGATTATCCGCCGCATGGTTTTTGGAAGATGACGCACTGGAGCAGGCCTCAGGGCAGCTGAAAGTTGTGCAGATTGCCGCTTCCATGCTCGACGCCTGACACGTCTAAGGGTTTTCGGAAGGGTCGCTATGGCGAATGTCCTACACGCGATGGTAGCTATGTCGACTATTGTCGATTGGATCCCACGGTTAATCTAGCCACATCAACTGAGACACAGGGAGTGTTTCAGGATCACGGATGATCGACCATTTGCAAGGATCGCTGCCGACAGGGAGTCGATAATGGTCTTGGGAAAAACCCGCTTCGGCGGGTTTTTTTTTGCCCTGTAGGAGCTGCCGCAGGCTGCGATCTTTTGATCTTGATTTAAAAAAGATCAAAAGATCGCAGCCTGCGGCAGCTCCTACATGGGTTTCAGCGTTATGAGGCGATGAGTTGGCGCAGGACGTAATGCAGGATCCCACCTGATTTGAAGTACTCCACCTCATTCAACGTATCGATCCGGCACAGCACCTCGATTTTCTCCTGACGCCCATCTTCGCGCGTAATCACCAATGGCAAATTCATCCGCGGCGTCAGTTCAACCCCGGTCAGCCCCTTGATCTCGAACGTCTCCTTGCCCGTCAGATTTAGGCTCTTGCGGTTCTGATCAAGCTTGAACTGCAGCGGCAAGACGCCCATACCCACCAGATTGGAACGGTGAATCCGTTCAAAACTCTCGGCAATCACCGCTTTCACGCCCAGCAGATTCGTACCCTTGGCCGCCCAGTCACGACTTGAACCGGTGCCATATTCCTGCCCGGCAATCACCACCAGCGGCGTGCCCGAAGCCTGATATTTCATGGCCGCGTCGTAGATCGCCAGTTTCTCGCCGGTCGGAATGTAGATCGTGTTGCCACCTTCTTCACCGCCAAGCATTTCGTTACGAATACGGATGTTGGCGAAGGTGCCGCGCATCATCACTTCGTGATTGCCGCGGCGTGAGCCGTAGGAGTTGAAGTCCCGCGGTTCCACGCCTTTTTCACGCAGATACTCGCCGGCGGGGCTGTCAGCCTTGATGTTGCCGGCGGGGGAGATGTGGTCGGTGGTCACCGAGTCGCCGAGCAACGCCAGAACGCGAGCGCCTTTGACGTCTTTGATTTCCGGCAACGGCCCGGAAATGTCGTCGAAGAACGGTGGATGCTGTATGTAAGTCGAATCGTCCTGCCAAACATAGGTGGCGGCTTGCGGCACTTCGATGGCTTGCCATTGCTCATCGCCGGCGAACACCTCGGCGTATTCCTTGTGAAACATCGCGGTGTTGACCTGGCTGACTGCGTCGGCAATTTCTTTGCTGCTTGGCCAGATATCGCGCAAGTACACCGGATTGCCTTGCTTGTCCTCGCCCAACGGTTCGCTGCTGATGTCGCTGCGCACGCTGCCGGCCAAGGCATAGGCGACCACCAGCGGCGGCGAGGCCAGCCAGTTGGTTTTCACCAACGGATGCACACGACCTTCAAAGTTACGGTTGCCGGACAACACCGAGGCGACGGTGAGATCGGCTTTCTGGATGGCTTTCTCGATCGGCTCCGGCAACGGCCCGGAGTTGCCGATGCAGGTGGTGCAGCCGTAGCCGACCAGCGAAAACCCGAGCTGGTCGAGGTACTGCGTCAGACCGGCAGCCTTGTAGTAGTCGGTAACCACTTTCGAGCCCGGTGCCAGCGAACTCTTCACCCATGGCTTGCGGGTCAGGCCTTTTTCCACGGCTTTTTTCGCCAGCAGACCGGCCGCCATCATCACGCTCGGGTTGGAGGTGTTGGTGCAGGAGGTAATTGCCGCGATCACCACCGCACCGTTTTTCAGACGATAGGTGTGGCCTTCGTATTCATATTCGGTTTCGCCGACCAGATCGGCATTGCCCACCGCCACGCCGCCACCGCCCTCACTTTCCAGGCGTCCTTCATCTTTACTGGTGGGTTTGAATTGCAGATCGATGAAGTCGCTGAAGGCTTGCGGCACATTGGGCAGCGACACGCGATCCTGCGGACGTTTCGGCCCGGCCAGACTCGCTTCGACGCTGCCCATGTCCAGCGCCAGGCTATCGGTGAACACCGGTTCCTGACCGGGCAGACGCCACAGGCCCTGAGCCTTGGTGTACGCCTCGACCAGTTTCACCGTTTCCGGCGGACGCCCGGACAGACGCAGATATTCCAGCGTCACGTCGTCGACCGGGAAGAAACCGCACGTCGCGCCGTATTCCGGGGCCATGTTGGCGATGGTCGCGCGGTCAGCCAGCGGTAGGTCAGCGAGGCCGTCGCCATAGAATTCGACGAATTTTCCGACAACGCCTTTCTTGCGCAGCATCTGCGTAACCGTCAGCACCAGGTCAGTGGCGGTGATGCCTTCTTTTAGTTTGCCGGTCAGTTTGAAACCAATCACTTCCGGAATCAGCATCGACACCGGTTGCCCGAGCATCGCTGCTTCCGCCTCGATCCCGCCGACGCCCCAGCCGAGTACGCCGAGGCCGTTGATCATGGTGGTGTGGGAGTCGGTGCCGACCAAGGTGTCGGGGAAGGCATAGGTGCGGCCGTCTTCATCCTTTGTCCACACGGTGCGGCCGAGGTATTCAAGGTTGACCTGGTGGCAGATGCCGGTGCCCGGCGGGACGACGCTGAAATTGTCGAAGGCACTCTGGCCCCAGCGCAGAAAGGCGTAACGCTCGCCGTTGCGCTGCATTTCGATATCGACGTTCTGCTCGAATGCGCTCGGCGTGGCGAATTTGTCGACCATCACCGAGTGGTCGATCACCAGATCCACCGGTGACAGCGGGTTGATTCGCTGCGGGTCGCCGCCGGCCTTGGCCATCGCCGCGCGCATGGCGGCGAGGTCGACCACGGCGGGAACCCCGGTAAAGTCTTGCATCAATACGCGGGCAGGGCGGTACTGGATTTCCCGATCGGAGCGACGCTCCTTGAGCCACGCGGCAATCGCCTTGAGGTCAGCGCCGGTGACAGTTTTTTCATCTTCCCAGCGCAGCAGGTTTTCCAGCAGGACTTTCAACGACATCGGTAGCTTGTCCAGATCGCCCAGGCTTTTGGCGGCATCCGGCAGGCTGAAATAGTGATAGGTCTTTTGGTCAATCTGCAGTGTTTTGAGGGTCTTCAGACTATCGAGGGACGGCATTACGATCACTCCTTTGAATCCGCACGGCTACGGATTGAGGGGACGGGCAGAGCTATCAACGTAGCCCTGTTTTCATTAGCTGGCTAATAACTGGACTCTATGGGCAAGTCCAAGGTTCCGACATCGGCTATCATGCGCCGGTTTTCGTGACAGGCTTTGCTTCAACGCAAGGCTTGAGCATCGCGCAGGGGCCGAATGATCGCCCGCTGCCCAGGAGTAAGAATGAACACCCTATTCATGCATTGCCGGCCAGGCTTCGAAGGCGAAGTCTGTTCGGAAATTTCCGACCTCGCCGCCCGGCTCAACGTGGCCGGTTACGCCAAGGCCAAAGCGGCCACTGCCTGCGCCGAGTTTGTCTGCACCGAAGAAGACGGCGCCGAGCGCCTGATGCGCGGCCAGCGTTTCGCCGAGCTGATCTTCCCGCGCCAATGGGCGCGCGGCGTATTTATCGATCTGCCGGAAACCGACCGCATCAGCGTGATCCTCGCGCACATGGCCGATTTCCCGGTGTGCGGCAGCCTGTGGCTGGAAGTCGTCGACACTAACGACGGCAAGGAACTGTCGAACTTCTGCAAGAAATTCGAAGGCCCGCTGCGGAAGGCGCTGACCGGCGCCGGCAAACTGGTCGACGACGCCAGTAAGCCGCGTTTGTTGCTGACGTTTAAAAGTGGCCGAGAAGTGTTTCTGGGTATGGCGGACGCTGGCAACTCGGCGATGTGGCCAATGGGCATTCCGCGCCTGAAGTTTCCGCGCGAGGCACCAAGCCGTTCGACGTTGAAGCTGGAAGAAGCCTGGCACCACTTTATCCCGCGTGATCAGTGGGAAGATCGTCTGCACAGTGACATGACCGGCGTCGACCTTGGCGCAGCGCCGGGCGGCTGGACCTGGCAACTGGTCAATCGCGGCATGCTGGTGACGGCGATCGACAACGGCCCGATGGCTGAAAGCCTGATGGACACCGGTCTGGTGCAGCATTTGATGGCCGACGGTTTCACCTTCAAGCCCAAGCAACCGGTGGACTGGATGGTCTGCGATATCGTCGAAAAGCCTGCGCGTAACGCAGCGATGCTCGAAGAGTGGATCGGCGAGGGGCATTGCCGCGAGGCGGTGGTCAACCTGAAGTTGCCGATGAAGCAGCGTTATGCCGAAGTGAAGCGTTTGCTTGAGCGCATCGCCGATGGCTTCAAAGCGCGCGGGATCAAGGTCGATATCGGTTGCAAACAGCTGTACCACGACCGCGAAGAAGTGACCTGCCACCTGCGCCGTCACGACATCAAGAAACCAAAGTCCCGCTGATTCTCCCTGTAGGAGCTGCCGAAGGCTGCGATCTTTTGATCTTGTTTTTGAAGATCCAGATCAAAAGATCGCAGCCTTCGGCAGCTCCTACATAGGGTGCGGTTTAACGCTATAGATGACCGAACACCCGGCATTGCGCGACAATGCCGGCCAGTTTCAGGAGTAAATCATGAGTGAAATGATCGATACCCCGGTCGACGGCACCCTCGACGCCACCGGCCTTAACTGCCCGGAACCGGTAATGATGTTGCACCAGCACATCCGTGACCTGGTGCCCGGCGGCCTGCTCAAGGTGATTGCCACCGATCCGTCGACCCGTCGCGACATCCCCAAGTTCTGCGTGTTTCTCGACCATGAACTGGTCGGCCAACACGAAGAGGCCGGCACGTATCTGTACTGGATTCGCAAGAAACACGCGTGATTCAGGCTTGCACAAAACGAACTGTGGGAGCGAGCCTGCTCGCGAAAGCGGTATATCAGTCACTATGGATGGCGACTGATACAACGCATTCGCGAGCAGGCTCGCTCCCACATTTTTTGTCTCGAGTCAGGCCTTAACCTGCCGAACGACTGATCCGAATACGCTTGCGCGCACTGCGCGTCAGGCGGATCGACAACATCAACGCCGCGCAGCTCAGGCCGACGATCAAACCCTGCCACAACCCACTCGGGCCACGTGGCTCGCCGAGCCAGTCGGTCAGGCCGAGGGCGTAACCCACCGGCAAACCAATGCCCCAATAGGCAAACAGCGTCAGAATCATCGTCACCCGAGTGTCCTGATAACCGCGCAGCGCGCCGGCGGCAGTAACCTGAATCGCATCGGAAAACTGGAACAGCGCCGAGTACACAATCAGCATCGCCGCGATGTGAATCACCGTCGGGTCGGCGGTATAGATCGCCGCAATTGGCTCGCGCAGTAACAGCATCATGCTCGCCGACAGGCAGGCGTAGGCCAGCGCCGTGCCCATGCCGACGCCAGCAGCAAAACGCGCTTCACGCGGTTCTTCACGACCCAGTGCCTGACCGACCCGTACAGTCACGGCCATGCCCAGCGAATACGGAATCATGAACACCAGCGAGCTGACGTTCAGCGCAATCTGATGCCCGGCCACCACCGTGGCGCCGAGGCTGCCGATCAACAGAGCGATCACCGCAAAGATGCTCGATTCGGCAAACACCGCAATGCCAATCGGCAAACCAATCGCCAGTAAACGCTTGATCACCGCCCACTGCGGCCAGTCGAAACGGCTGAACAGTTCGCTCGAACGATAGGCCGGCGCCCAGCGCTCATAACCGGCCAGACCCAGCGCCATCACCCACATCACGATTGCCGTGGCCCAGCCGCAGCCGACGCCGCCCATCGCTGGCACGCCGAAGTGGCCATAGATGAAGATGTAGTTCAGCGGAATATTCAGCGCCAGACCGCACAGACCCAGCACCATCGCCGGGCGGGTTCGGCCGATGCCGTCACTGGTGCAACGCAGCACGTGATAAAACGCCACGGCCGGCAAACCACTGGCGATGCCGTGCAGGTATTGCATGCACGGGCCGATCAGCTCCGGGTCGACCTTCATCAGGTGCAGCACTGGTTCGGCGGCCACCAGCATCGCAGTCGCGATCAGGCCAACCACCAACGCCAGCCACAACGCCTGACGCACGATCGGGCCGATCTCGCTGTGCTTGCCGGCGCCAAAGCGCTGGGCGACTTTCGGCGTGGTGGCGAGCAGGGTGCCAGTCATTAACAGAAACACCGGCACCCAGATCGAGTTGCCCAGTGCCACTGCTGCCAAATCCTTGGGCCCGACGCGCCCGGCCATCACCGCATCGACGAAGCCCATGGCCGTGGTCGCCAGCTGCGCGATGATGATCGGCAGCGCGAGGGCGAGCAGGTTTTTGAACTCCAGACGAATCCGCGCGGGGCGGGTCAGGGAGACGGCGACAGGTTGGTCAGTTACAGAATTCACAGGCAAAGCGTCCACAAAGGTTGATGCGCAAGGCGCCGCATTCTACGCCGCTGACGTTACAGTCAGGAAAAATCCTCTGTTGCGGATTTGTAATCGGGTAGGAGCTGCCGCAGTCTGCGATCTTTAGGTTTTTAAGATCACCATCAAAAGATCGCAGCCTGCGGCAGCTCCTACAGTTAAACTGCCGATCCGCCCAAGGAGCCCGCCATGCTGATTGTTGCCGACGAAAATATCCCGCTGCTCGATGCCTTTTTTGCCGGTTTCGGCGAAATCCGCCGGGTGCCGGGCCGTTCCATTGACCGTGCGACGGTCGAGCAGGCCGATGTGTTGCTGGTTCGTTCGGTGACCAACGTCAACCGTGCGCTGCTTGAAGGCAGCAAAGTGCGTTTTGTCGGCACTTGCACCATCGGCACCGATCATCTGGATCTGGAGTATTTCAACGAGGCCGGTATCACCTGGTCCAGCGCACCCGGCTGCAATGCCCGGGGCGTGGTCGACTATGTGCTCGGCAGCTTGATGACCCTCGCCGAAATCGAGGGTGTCGATCTGACTAAACGCACTTACGGTGTGATCGGCGCTGGCGAGGTTGGCGGTCGCCTGATCAATGTCCTCAAGGGCTTGGGCTGGAACGTCAAAGTCTGCGATCCGCCGCGTCAGGCAGCAGAGGGCGGCGATTACGTCAGCCTCGAACAGATCATCGAGCAGTGCGACGTGATCAGCCTGCACACTCCGTTGACCCGCAGCGGTGACGGGGCGACCTGGCATCTGTTCGATCAGCAGCGTTTGCAGCAACTCAAACCCGGCGCCTGGCTGATCAACGCGGCGCGCGGCCCGGTCGTGGAGAACGCGGCCCTGCGCGAAGTGCTGCTGGAACGTGAAGACCTGCAAGCAGTGCTGGATGTCTGGGAAGCAGAACCAGAAGTCGATGTCGAACTGGCCGAACTCTGCGTGCTGGCAACACCGCACATTGCCGGCTACAGCCTTGATGGCAAGCAACGCGGCACCGCACAGATCTATCAGGCGTACTGCGAGTTCATCGGCCAGCCTGCGAACATTCAGCTCAGCGACTTGCTGCCGGCACCGTGGCTGTCGGAAGTTTCCCTGCACGCTGACAGCGATCCGGCGTGGGCGCTGGCGATGTTGTGCCGTGGCGTGTACGACCCGCGCCGCGATGATGCGGATTTCCGCCGCAGCCTTGTAGGCAACGTCGCTGAGCAGCGTGCGGCGTTTGATGTGTTGCGCAAACAGTATCCGGTGCGGCGCGAGATTGAAGGGCTGAAAGTGCGGATTGAAGGGGCGTCGCCAGCGTTGGCGAAAATAGTGGCGGCGCTGGGTGCAATCACAATCCCGTAACCTGCCATAACCCCTGTAGGAGCTGCCGAAGGCTGCGATCTTTTGATCTTGCTTGTAAAAAACAACATCAAAAGATCGCAGCCTTCGGCAGCTCCTACACGGTCCGTCGGCGAATCCCAGCCAGAAAAAACCCGGCCAAAATGGGGCCGGGTCAGGAAGACGGTGGCTATATCACTCTTGTTCGGCAGGCTTGACCAATCGCTTCTCCAGTTCGCTGCACGCTTGCTGGATCATGTCTTCAGTGATCGGTACTTCACGCCCATCCTTATCAATAATCGAGCAACCCAGAGGTTGGCCGGGCTTGGTGCGGATCACTTCAATCTTGTCATCGCTGCTGTGTTGCAAGGACATGGCCTGTCTCCTCATCAGGTTATTCGCCAAGGTTAAAACTGCCACGTGACCGGGCTGTTACAACGCCCTGCGGTCTGTCGGCGGCGGCATCTCCACTCAAACAGAAATGACCGCTCGTCTCAACCCGAACTTTAGACCAATAGCCTCTAGGGGCTAGTCGTCACGGGCATATTTAACCTGACTCATTGTGATTTACAGAGTTCCACCCCATTTCAATGACTAGGCTGGCCCTATTCATCTGCGCAGATGTGAACCCGAATGATCTCGATGCTTTCCTCCCGACACCGACGCGCCCTGCGTCTGACCAGCCATTTTCTCCTGCCCTATCGTTGGCAGGCCTTTGGCGCGCTGCTCGCATTGATCGTCACCGCCGGCATTACCTTGTCGATGGGGCAGGGCATCAAGCTGTTGGTCGATCAGGGTTTCATGACCCAGTCGCCGCATTTGCTCAACCAGTCGATTGGCCTGTTCATGCTGTTGGTCGTCGGACTGGCGATCGGCACCTTTGCCCGGTTTTATTGGGTGTCGTGGATTGGTGAGCGGGTTGTCGCGGACATTCGTCGCCAGGTGTTCAACCACTTGGTGTACCTGCATCCGGGGTTTTATGAGGACAACCGCAGCTCGGAAATCCAGTCGCGCCTTACCGCTGACACGACATTGCTGCAGTCGGTGATCGGCTCGTCGCTGTCGCTGTTTCTGCGCAATCTGCTGATGGTCATCGGTGGCGTCGTGCTGCTGTTCATCACCAACCCCAAACTCACCAGCATCGTAGTGATCGCGCTGCCGCTTGTAGTCGCGCCGATCCTGATTTTCGGCCGCCGTGTGCGCAATCTGTCGCGCCAGAGTCAGGATCGCATTGCCGACATTGGCAGTTACGTCTCCGAAACCCTTGGCCAGATCAAAACCGTGCAGGCCTACAACCATCAGGTGCAGGACGAGCAACGCTTTGCCTCGACGGTCGAGCAGGCCTTTGAAACGGCGCGTAAACGCATCTTCCAGCGTGCGTGGCTGATTACCCTGGTGATCGTGCTAGTGCTGGGCGCGGTCGCGGTGATGTTATGGGTCGGCGGCATGGACGTGATCGCCGGGCGAATTTCGGCGGGTGAACTGGCGGCGTTTGTGTTCTACAGCCTGATCGTCGGCAGTGCTTTCGGCACACTCAGCGAAGTGATCGGCGAGCTGCAACGCGCTGCTGGCGCTGCCGAACGCATCGCCGAACTGCTGCGCTCGGAAAATATCATCCAGCCGCCCACCTCCGGGTTGGTGACGTTGCCTGAGCGCGTGCGCGGCGAGTTGGAGCTGCGGGATGTGCGTTTTTCCTACCCGTCGCGTCCAGAAAGTTACGCCGTCGATGGCTTGAATCTGACCGTCCGCGCGGGCGAAACCCTGGCGCTGGTAGGGCCGTCCGGCGCCGGGAAATCCACGGTGTACGATTTGTTGCTGCGATTTTACGACCCGCGCGAAGGACAAATTCTCCTCGATGGCGTGCCCTTGACCCGCCTCGATCCTCTGGATCTGCGCCGTTGCTTCGCCCTCGTTTCGCAAACGCCAGCGCTGTTCTTTGGCAGCGTCGAGGAAAACATTCGTTATGGCTGCCCGACGGCCACGCTGGAGCAGGTCAAGGAAGCAGCGCGAATCGCCCACGCCCACGATTTCATCGAACAAATGCCAGACGGCTACCAAACCCACTTGGGCGACGGCGGCCTCGGTCTTTCCGGCGGCCAACGCCAACGTCTGGCCATCGCCCGGGCGCTGCTGGTGGATGCGCCAATCCTGCTGCTCGACGAAGCCACCAGTGCCCTCGACGCACAAAGTGAACACTTGATCCAGCAAGCCTTGCCGAGCCTGATGCACAACCGCACGACGCTGGTGATTGCGCACCGTTTGGCCACAGTGAAAAACGCCGACCGGATCGCCGTGATGGATCAGGGCAAATTGGTCGCGGTGGGGACACATCAGGAATTGATTGCCAGTAATCCGCTGTATGCACGGCTGGCGGCGTTGCAGTTTAGTGATGGCCAGGAAGCGTCTAAACAACACTGATGAACTACGCCCGTATCGGGCATTATGGCGACCTGTATGGAATGCCTGGATGAGGACATGAGTCGTTACCAACCGCCATTGACCCTGACCACTCGAATGATTGCTTTGATCGCTGACATCAGCGAGCAAATCGGTCAGCTTTCGGCTTTGGACAATGGCCTTCAAACGCCTCAACTGCGGCGTAGCAATCGGATCCGTACGATTCAGGCTTCGTTGGCGATTGAAAACAACACGTTGAGTGTTGATCAGGTAACAGCCGTCCTCGACGGTCGTCGGGTGCTTGGATTACCCAAGGAAATCCAGGAAGTACGTAACGCTTTTACGGCCTATGAAGCCATGCAGCAGTGGCAGCCCGGTAACAGGGCTGACTTGCTTCGCGCGCATGAGCTATTGATGCATGGACTGATTGATGAATGCGGGCACTTTCGCCGAGCGGGTGTAGGCATTTATCGCGGTGATCAACTGGTTCATATGGCACCGCCGCCGAGCCGGATATCGTCTTTGATGGATGATTTGCTGGCTTGGCTGCAGGGCTCTGACTGGCATCCGTTGATTATCAGTTGTGTCTTTCACTATGAATTCGAATTCATTCACCCCTTTGCCGATGGTAACGGGCGGATGGGGCGGCTTTGGCAAACCTTGATTCTCAGTCAGTGGCGACCGGTGCTGGCTTATTTGCCAGTTGAGGCGGTAATCAGAGATCAGCAAGATGCTTATTATGCAGCGTTGTCAGCGGCGGATCGGATGGCCGAATCGACACCCTTCGTCGAGTACATGCTTCAAGCCTTAAGTCTTGCGCTGCAAGAAGCAATCAGCAATGAGCCTTCAACCGACCAAGTAACCGACCAAGTAACCGACCAAGTAGCGATGTTGCTCGGCGTATTTGATGGGGCTGATCAACTGAGCGTAAACGAGCTCATGAGTAGCCTCGGGCTGGCTCACAAGGCAACCTTTCGCGCGAACTATCTGAAACCCGCACTGGCTATTAAATTGATTGAAATGACCGACCCCGATTCGCCCAGGAGCCCAGTACAAAAGTATCGCCTGACTGAACGGGGCAAAACGACAGCCTCCACATTCCTGTAGGAGCTGCCGCAGGCTGCGATCTTTTGATCTTGCTCCAAACAAAATGCCCGCATTTTCATGCGGGCATTTTTTCAGGTCAAAAGATCGCAGCCTTCGGCAGCGCCTACAGGTCATTGGTCGTCGAAGTAGCGCTCATGCCAATCCACCAGCGGCTGTGGCGAGTTGAGTTTCTGGCCGTAGATCACCGAGTACGACAGTACGTTTTGCACGTACTGGCGGGTTTCGTCGAACGGGATGCTTTCCACCCAGACGTCGAAGCTCAGGTGATCGGCGCCGCGCAGCCATTGGCGCACACGACCGGGGCCGGCGTTGTAGGCGGCGGAGGCGAGGACGCGGTTGCCGTTGAACTGGCTGTGCACCTGGCTCAGATAAGCTGCGCCGAGCTGGATGTTTTTGTCCGGATCGAGCACTTGTTGCGGCGAGGCCAGCGGAATGCTGAATTTGCGCGCGGTTTCCTTGGCGGTGGCGGGCATCAGTTGCATCAGGCCGCTGGCGCCGACGCCGGAGCGGGCGTCGTCCATGAAGGCGCTTTCCTGGCGAGTAATCGCGAACACCCAGCTAGAATGCAGGCCACGCACCTTGGCTTCGCGTACGAGAGTTTCGCGGTGGGCCATCGGGAAACGGATGTCCAGGTCGTCCCAATACTGCGCCTGACTGATGGTGCGAATCGCCGGGAAATACCATTTCAGGTCATAAGCCAGTTTTGCCTGCGCGACCATTTCGTCACGATTGAAATGACGGCTGACGTGGTACCACTCGCGGCGACCGTCGACGATCTGCCCGCGCGCATGGAATTCCAGCGCACGGCGTACGCCAGGCGTGTTGCGAACCTTGTTGATCAACGCCTGGCTCAGCACCAGTGGCTTGTTGTTCAACGAATACGGTGATTGCGAGCGGTCGGCGGCGAGGAAACCGTAGAAGTCACGTTCACGCGCCAGATTTTTGTACAGGGTCTGCGCTTCCGGGTTTTGTGGTTGCGCCAGTTCCAGGCTGCGCGCCTGCCAGTAACGCCAGCGGTTGGTGGTGGCGAGATCCTGCGGCAGACGCTTTGTCAGTTGGTAAGCATCGTCCCAACGCGCCAGACGCAACAGCAGACGCAAACGCCATTCGGAAACAGTGTTGTCGCGCAGTTCCGGATCGTATTTGGTCATCACGTCCAGCGCGCGGCTGTCGAAACGCCGGGCCAGGGTCAGGCCTATTTCCCGGGCGATCGCGACTTTTTCATCGCGGGAGAAATGCATGCTGCTGGCGTAACCATCGAGCAGCGCCATGGCCTTGTCCGGATCCTGACGGGCGAGGCGGCGCAGGCCGAGGCTGACCACGTCGGACATCGGTTCATCCGCCGGAGTGAAGCGCGATGGTTGGTTGAGCAACTCGGGTTTCTGCGCGACATCGACCAGCAATCGACCGCGCGGGGCGAGGGTGGTCAGGCCGTTAACGAGGCTGTTGGCGAGCGGATAGTTGCGCGCCTGAGCGGCGAGTTTGGTGCGCTCCCAACGTTTCTGTTCAGTCAACTGGCCGTCAGCGGCCCAGATGCCGAACAGCGCGTCACACGCGGCGGGCTGCGATTTGCCGGTCAGCCAGAGCTTGTCGGCATTGGCATAACCTTCGGATTTTTTGTCGTGGGTGATCTGGTACTGCGCATTCAGGCAGTCCAGTTCGGTGAAGTTGAGCTTCGGGTCGTAGTACTTGACGAAGGTCGCCCAGTCGCCACGGTCGGCAAGCCAGCGCAACCAGCGCAGCTTCATCCAGTTGGCCTGGGGCAGGTCACCGTGCTCGGCGAGGAATTTTTCGATTTCCTCGTTGCTTGCGCTTTTCAGGCGCGCGGTCAATTCGTCGTAAGCCAGATACGGTTCCAGCGGATAATCGGCCAGGGCCTGGCTGTAACGGAAATACGGGCCGGTGTCGCCTTTGGCCAAGGCGCGCTTGGCTTCATCGTAATACTGGCGTTGGGTGGACAGATCCACCGCCTGGGCGGATTGAACGGCAGCGGCGGTAAGTAGCAAGCAGGACAAAACACTGAAAAGGCGACTGCGCATGAGACATCCGGGCAGAGAAATCATGACAAGTGCCGACCTCGGTCAGCACTGAATTGTCTGTAGCTTAGCCTTTTGCCAGCGAGCGGCGAAAGCTTTGCGGGCCTCGCAGCACAAGTTCGCAACAATTGTTGTGCAGAGTGCTTCGACAGACAAATTGCCGGCCTGCTGGAGCCCTAAGTCAGGTAGAATGCGCGCCCGGTTTTTGGAGAAGCTCATGACCCTGCTCAAATTCAGCGATGTGTCCCTTGCGTTCGGCGCTATGCCGTTGTTGGACAAGGTGTCCTGGCAGATCGCCCGTGGTGAGCGGGTGTGCATCATCGGCCGCAACGGCACAGGCAAGTCCAGCATGATGAAGCTGGTCAAGGGCGATCAAAAGCCTGATGACGGCTCCGTGTGGCGTGCCCCCGGTCTGAAAATCGGCGAATTGCCGCAAGAATTGCCAGTGGCCGACGACCGAACGGTGTTCGACGTGGTTGCTGAAGGCCTGGATGGTGTGGGCGCATTGCTCGCCGAGTACCATCATTTGGCGCAGAACTGCGTCACTGAAGAAGACCTGAACAAGCTGATGCACGTTCAGCAAGACCTCGAAGCTCGTGATGGCTGGCGCTTGCAGACGTTGGTCGACAGCACCCTGAGCCGCCTGCAACTGCCGGCCGACAAGACCCTCGCCCAGTTGTCCGGCGGCTGGCGTCGTCGTGTGCTGCTGGCGCAGGCGCTGGTGTCCGAACCGGATTTGCTGCTGCTCGACGAACCGACCAACCACCTGGACATCGGTGCGATTGCCTGGCTCGAAGAAGCGCTGAAAGATTTCCAGGGCGCCGTGCTGTTCATCACGCACGACCGTTCCTTCCTGCAAAACCTTGCCACGCGCATCCTCGAACTGGATCGCGGCGGCCTGATCGACTGGAACGGCGACTACGCCAGTTTCCTCGTGCACAAAGAAGCCGCGCTGGCCGCTGAAGAAACCGCCAACGCGCTGTTCGACAAGAAACTGGCCCAGGAAGAAGTCTGGATCCGCCAGGGCATCAAGGCGCGCCGCACCCGTAACGAAGGCCGCGTCCGCGCCCTGAAAGCTTTGCGCGTTGAGCGCAGTGAGCGTCGTGAGCGCACCGGCAAGGCCAATATTCAGTTGGACACTGCCGACAAGTCCGGCAAGCAGGTGATGGTGCTCGAGAACGTGAGTTTCGCTCACCCGGGCGGCCCGTTCCTGATCAAGGATTTCTCGATGGTGCTGACGCGCGGCGACCGTATCGGTCTGCTCGGCGCCAACGGTACCGGCAAGACCACGCTGCTGAAACTGATGCTCAGCGGTCTGCAACCGACCAGCGGCAAAGTGGAAGAGGGCACGCGGATCGACGTGGCCTACTTCGATCAGTTGCGTCATCAACTGGATCTGGAAAAAACCGTTATCGACAACGTTGCCGAAGGTCGCGACTTTATCGATATCGACGGCCAGAGCCGCCACGTGCTGAGTTATCTCGGCGACTTCCTGTTCAGCCCGCAGCGTGCTCGCACGCCGGTCAAGGCGCTGTCGGGTGGTGAGCGTGCGCGTCTGTTGCTGGCGAAGCTGTTCAGCAAACCGGCCAACCTGCTGGTGCTTGACGAACCGACCAACGACCTCGACGTGGAAACGCTGGAGCTGCTTGAAGAAGTGCTGCTGACGTTCAACGGCACCGTGCTGATGGTCAGCCACGACCGGGCATTCCTCGACAACGTGGTCACCAGCACCCTGGTCTTCGAAGGTGAAGGCAAGGTGCGTGAATACGTCGGTGGCTATCAGGACTGGATCCGTCAGGGCGGCTCGCCGCGTCTGCTGGGCGTGACTGAAAGCAAATCCGGCAAGGCTGACTTGAATTCGGCAGTGGTAACCGCTGAGCCGGCTGCGGTGGCTGAACCTGCCGCTACCGCCCCGGCGGCCAAGAAGAAGCTGAGCTACAAGCTGCAGCGCGAGCTGGAAGCGTTGCCGGGCGATATCGACGCCAAAGAGCAGCAGATCGCTGCGGTGGAAGCTGAAATGGCGGATGCCGGTTTCTATCAGCGTCCTGCGGCTGAGACGGCCAAGGTGATTGCTTCTCTGGAGCAGTTGCACGCTGAGCTGGATGCGTTGATGGAGCGTTGGGCCGAGCTGGATGCCTGATTGATCCCGTAATAAAAAAGCCCGGCCTCATTTGCGTGAGGCCGGGCTTTTCATATGTAAACGCATTTCCATTGTAGGAGTGAGCCTGCTCGCGATAGCGGTTTAGCATTCAACGCGTCTGTCGACTGTTACAACGCTATCGCGAGCAGGCTCACTCCTACATGGTGCGGTGTTTCAGCGTTTGACCAGGTGGACAGCGAGCACATCGCAAGGCGCACCGTGCAGTACGTCGTTCGCAGTGGAGCCGAGCAACAAGGCCAGGCCATGACGACCATGGCTGCCAACCACAATCAGATCGCATTGCTGTTCCTTGGCGAAGTGGTGGATTTCCTGACGTGGCTGGCCATAGGTCAAATGGCAGTTGGCGCCTTCGAGCTCGGAGTATTTGAGCTTCAGGCGCTCCAGGCGCTCCTTGGCCTGATCGAACTGCTGTTGTTGCAGTTGTGACAGATCCATCGGCACGTCGCCGCCGAACGCCATGGCCATTGGTTCGACAATATGCACCAGCGACAGCTTGGCGCCGTTGCTCACCGATAGCTCACGGGCGCGGTGAATCACAGGGTCGCACTCTTCAGTCAGATCTACGGCGACCAGGATGTGGGTGTAGGGCATGAGGTGCTCCTCGTGACGGTTCAATATTGTTAAGTATGGCTGGTTTCAAGCGCATTGGTTCCGAAGTGGAGCAATGGCTCATCAAAAATCGGGAGTAGAGATATGACGGTCTGGTTGGTGGTGTCAATCCTGTTGGTGGTTTTGAGTCCGCTGGCGTGGTTGCGTCCATCGCGTGCGCAAAGCGGTCGCATCGCCCTGCGCATGGAGGCGCGCCGCATCGGTCTGGCCATGCAACTGGCGCCTCAGGAGTGGCCACACTGGATGGCGCAAGAGCCGCCGAGCCCGTGCGCGCAATATCATCGGCCGCGCCGTAGCAAGCAGCCGGCGTGCTGGACGTATTGGCAGAAATCGCCGGGTGCGTGGGTCAATCAGTGGCAGGAAGCCTGCGAAGATCCGGCGCTGCTTAATCATTTCGAAAAGTTGCCGGGCAACGTTTTCAAAGTCGAAGCCGACAAGCAGATGATCGCCTTGTATTGGGGTGAGAAGGGCGAAGCCTCGGTTTTGCTGGATATCGACGCGACTCTGAAAGCGCTGGCATGACGCGCGGACTTTTCCCACTGCAACGGTGGGGATCGTCCGGCAGACGCGCATTAAAAAGCCCGACATGATTCATCGGGCTGGGTTGGCCAGGCAGGCCGGTAAATCTTTTTACAACGAATCTCGCTTGCAGCGCTCAGCGCTTTTCCCTGTAGTCCAGCCAGCGTAGCCTGTTAAACAAGGCTCGGCGCTAATTAGGGCGACTTTTCTAACTATTGATTCTATGAATGGCCTCTCATGCAGGCGCGTGTTGCCGGTCTGCGTGGTGCGGAAATGACCGCAAAGTCGCATTTCAACCCGTATTTTGGGCGATTGACAATTGTCGGAAATTCCGTGAAGGTGACGTACCCAAATCAAACGGGCGTATGAATTGAGCGTTTGTCTTACTGACCGCTCCTACAGAATCCCGACTATCGCGTTGGCGGGTGTGCCGGGTGAATGGGTATCAGCAGTGACGAAGAAGCGTCCTGCCAAACCATTCGCTTGCGTCCGACGTGTACTGTTCAGCTTCCATATCGTGGAGATCAGTTGATGATTTACGAAGGTAAAGCCATCACGGTTAAAGCTCTTGAAAGTGGCATCGTCGAATTGAAATTCGACC
>NZ_JBIUVN010000002.1:44291-66214 GCF_044742965.1 Pseudomonas sp. NPDC087804
AAGGACGTATTCATCGTCGGCGCCGACATCACCGAATTTGTCGAGAACTTCAAGCTGCCGGATGCCGAGCTGGTTGCTGGCAATCTCGAAGCCAACAAGATCTTCAGCGATTTCGAAGACCTCAATGTTCCGACCGTAGCGGCCATCAATGGCATCGCTCTGGGCGGCGGTCTGGAAATGTGCCTGGCGGCTGACTATCGCGTCATGTCGACCAAAGCCAAAATCGGTCTGCCGGAAGTCAAACTGGGCATCTACCCAGGCTTCGGCGGCACTGTGCGTCTGCCGCGCCTGATCGGTGCCGACAACGCCATCGAGTGGATTGCCTCCGGCAAGGAAAACCGCCCTGAAGACGCGCTGAAAGTCAGTGCCGTCGACGCTGTGGTTGCTCCGGAAAAACTGCAGGAAGCGGCTCTTGAGCTGATCAAACGCGCCATCTCCGGCGAGTTCGATTACAAGGCCAAGCGTCAGCCGAAGCTGGATAAGCTCAAGCTGAACGCCATTGAACAAATGATGGCTTTCGAAACCGCCAAAGGTTTCGTTGCCGGTCAGGCTGGCCCGAACTACCCGGCGCCGGTTGAAGCGATCAAGACCATCCAGAAAGCTGCGAACTTCGGTCGTGACAAGGCTCTGGAAGTCGAAGCTGCAGGTTTCGTCAAACTGGCCAAGACCTCTGCCGCGCAGAGCTTGATCGGTCTGTTCCTGAACGATCAGGAACTGAAGAAAAAGGCCAAGGCCTACGACGAAATCGCCAAAGACGTGAAGCAGGCTGCCGTACTCGGCGCAGGCATCATGGGTGGCGGTATCGCTTATCAGTCGGCCTCCAAAGGTACGCCGATCCTGATGAAGGACATCAACGAGCACGGTATCGAGCAGGGTCTGGCCGAAGCCGCCAAACTGCTGGTTGGCCGCGTTGATAAAGGTCGCATGACCGCTGCGAAAATGGCTGAAGTCCTCAACGGCATTCGCCCAACCCTGTCCTACGGCGACTTCGGTCACGTCGATCTGGTTGTCGAAGCTGTTGTCGAGAACCCGAAGGTCAAGCAAGCCGTTTTGGCTGAAGTGGAAGGTCAGGTCAAAGAGGACACCATCCTCGCGTCCAATACCTCGACAATTTCTATCAGTTTGCTGGCCAAGGCCCTCAAGCGTCCGGAAAACTTCGTCGGCATGCACTTCTTCAACCCGGTGCACATGATGCCGCTGGTGGAAGTGATCCGTGGCGAGAAGTCCAGCGAGCTGGCTGTTGCCACCACCGTTGCTTACGCCAAGAAAATGGGCAAGAACCCGATCGTCGTCAACGACTGCCCGGGCTTCCTGGTCAACCGCGTACTGTTCCCGTACTTCGGCGGTTTCGCCAAACTGGTCAGCGCCGGTGTGGACTTCGTCCGTATCGACAAGGTCATGGAAAAATTCGGCTGGCCAATGGGCCCGGCATACCTGATGGACGTGGTCGGCATCGACACCGGTCACCACGGTCGTGACGTAATGGCTGAAGGTTTCCCGGATCGCATGAAGGATGACCGTCGTTCGGCCATCGACGTGCTGTACGAAGCCAAGCGTCTGGGTCAGAAAAACGGCAAGGGCTTCTACGCCTACGAAGCCGACAAGAAAGGCAAGCAGAAGAAAGTCGCCGATCCATCGGTACTCGAAGTGCTCAAGCCGATCGTTTACGAGCAACGCGAAGTCACTGACGAAGACATCATCAACTGGATGATGATCCCGCTGTGCCTGGAAACCGTGCGTTGCCTGGAAGACGGCATCGTTGAAACCGCCGCCGAAGCCGACATGGGTCTGGTCTACGGTATCGGTTTCCCTCCATTCCGTGGCGGTGCACTGCGCTACATCGATTCGATCGGTGTTGCCGAGTTCGTTGCCCTGGCTGACCAGTACGCTGATTTGGGCGCGCTGTACCACCCGACCGCGAAGCTGCGTGAAATGGCCAAAACCGGCCAACGGTTCTTCGGTTAAGCGTCCCAACTTTTGAGCGAGAGTGAAATTTTATGAGCTTGAATCCAAGAGACGTCGTGATTGTCGACTTCGGTCGTACTCCGATGGGCCGCTCCAAGGGCGGCATGCACCGCAACACCCGCGCCGAAGACATGTCGGCGCACCTGATCAGCAAACTGCTGGAACGCAACGTCAAGGTCGATCCGGCGGAAGTCGAAGACGTGATCTGGGGCTGCGTTAACCAGACCCTGGAGCAGGGCTGGAACATCGCGCGCATGGCGTCGCTGATGACCCAGATCCCGCACACTTCGGCCGGCCAGACCGTCAGCCGTCTGTGTGGCTCGTCGATGAGCGCGCTGCACACTGCTGCGCAAGCGATCATGACCGGTAACGGTGACGTGTTCGTGGTTGGTGGCGTCGAGCATATGGGCCACGTGAGCATGATGCACGGTGTCGATCCGAACCCGCACATGTCGCTGTACGCGGCGAAAGCCTCGGGCATGATGGGCCTGACCGCTGAAATGCTCGGCAAAATGCACGGCATCACTCGCGAGCAGCAAGATGCTTTCGGCGTGCGTTCCCACCAGTTGGCCCACAAGGCCACCGTGGAAGGCAAGTTCAAAGACGAAATCATCCCGATGCAGGGCTACGACGAGAACGGTTTCCTGAAACTGTTCGACTATGATGAAACCATTCGTCCGGAAACCACCCTGGAAAGTCTGGCGGCCCTCAAGCCTGCCTTCAATCCAAAGGGCGGCACCGTGACGGCGGGTACTTCGTCGCAGATCACCGATGGTGCTTCGTGCATGATCGTGATGTCGGCGCAGCGCGCACAAGATCTGGGTATCCAGCCAATGGCGGTTATCCGTTCGATGGCAGTGGCAGGTGTGGATCCGGCAATCATGGGCTATGGTCCAGTTCCGGCAACACAAAAAGCCTTGAAGCGTGCCGGTCTTGGCATCAACGATATCGACTTCTTCGAGCTCAACGAAGCTTTCGCTGCACAGGCTCTGCCAGTGCTGAAAGATCTGAAAGTACTCGACAAGATGAACGAGAAGGTTAACCTGCATGGCGGCGCGATCGCCCTGGGTCACCCGTTCGGTTGCTCCGGTGCCCGTATTTCCGGCACCTTGCTGAACGTGATGAAGCAGAATAGCGGCACCTTCGGGGTAGCCACTATGTGCATTGGTCTCGGCCAAGGCATCTCCACCGTCTTCGAACGCGTTTAAGCGTCTCGTCGATGGAAGCCGGGGCCAAGTGCCCCGGTTTTTGTTTTTCTGGATTTATTTTTGTTTTTATTTTGAAAAAATTTGAGTGAGGGCCAAAACATGCCGATACAACCTGGGCTCTACCAACATTACAAAGGTCCGCAGTACCGTGTATTCAGTGTTGCGCGGCATTCGGAAACCGAAGAAGAAGTGGTCTTTTACCAAGCCCTGTATGGCGATTACGGCTTTTGGGTACGCCCCTTGAGCATGTTTCTCGAGTCGGTCGAGGTTGACGGCGAGCAGGTGCCGCGCTTTGCTTTGGTGCAAGCTGAACCGAGCCTTTTTTCCAAGGCATAAGGCGAGTGCGCACAGAACCGTGTGCTTGACCTCACCTTGTATCAACTATATATAGCGGTGCCGCGTCAGGCGCCAACCGCCTTTCACTTCTAGAATTCAGGAATTTTCTGATCCATGGGCAAATCGCTGGTCATTGTGGAATCCCCGGCTAAGGCCTAGACCATCAACAAGTATCTGGGTAACCAATACGTGGTGAAGTCGAGTATCGGCCATATCCGAGACCTGCCCACCAGCGGTTCGGCTAGCGCCAGCAAAGAGCCAGCCGCCAAGCGCGGCAAGGCTGCTGCGGGCGAAGGTCCGGTGCTCTCGCCGAAAGAGAAGGCGCGCAAGCAGCTCGTCTCGCGTATGGGTGTCGATCCCGATCATGGCTGGAAAGCCAAGTACGAGATCCTCCCGGGTAAAGAGAAGGTCATCGAAGAGCTGCGCCGGCTCGCCAAAGATGCTGACACCATCTATCTCGCAACCGACTTGGATCGCGAGGGGGAAGCCATTGCCTGGCACCTGCGCGAAGCCATCGGTGGTGACGACAGCCGCTACAAGCGCGTGGTGTTCAACGAAATCACCAAGAAAGCGATTCAGGAAGCGTTCTCCAAGCCGGGCGAGCTGGACATCGATCGTGTCAACGCTCAGCAGGCGCGTCGGTTCCTCGACCGCGTTGTCGGTTACATGGTCTCGCCGCTGCTGTGGGCGAAGATCGCCCGTGGCCTGTCCGCTGGCCGCGTGCAATCTGTAGCCGTGAAGCTGGTCGTGGAGCGTGAGCGCGAAATTCGTGCGTTCAACCCGGAAGAGTACTGGGAAGTGCATGCCGATCTCGGCACCACCAAAGGCTCGACCGTGCGTTTCGAAGTGGCTCGCGAAAAAGGCGAAGCCTTCAAGCCGCTGAACGAAGCCCAGGCCACGGCCGCGCTGGAAAAGCTCAAGGCTTCCAGCTACAGCATCGTCAAACGCGAAGACAAGCCGACCAGCAGCAAGCCTTCGGCGCCGTTCATCACGTCGACCCTGCAACAGGCTGCGAGTAACCGCCTGGGCTTCGGCGTGAAGAAAACCATGATGATGGCCCAGCGTCTGTATGAAGCCGGCTACATCACGTATATGCGTACCGACTCGACCAACCTCTCGGCCGATGCCGTAACAATGGCGCGGGCTTACATCGAAGACGAGTTCGGCAAGAAGTACCTGCCGGAAACGCCGAACGTCTATAGCAGCAAGGAAGGCGCACAAGAGGCTCACGAAGCGATTCGTCCTTCCGACGCCAACACTATTCCAAGCAAGCTGGCGGGCATGGAGCGCGATGCAGAGCGTCTCTACGAGCTGATCTGGCGCCAGTTCCTGGCTTGCCAGATGCTGCCGGCCCAGTACCTGTCGACTACCGTCAGCGTCGGCGCTGGCGATTTCGAGCTGCGCGCCAAGGGCCGCATCCTCAAGTTCGACGGTTACACCCGTGTCATGCCGCAAATTGCCAAGCCGGGCGATGACGACGTTCTGCCTGATATGGCGCAGGGCGACGTGATGAAGCTGATCAAGCTCGATCCGTCGCAGCACTTCACCAAGCCGCCGGCGCGTTACTCCGAAGCCAGCCTGGTGAAAGAAATGGAAAAACGCGGCATCGGTCGTCCTTCGACTTATGCGGCGATCATTTCGACCATTCAGGATCGCGGTTACGTGACCCTGCACAACCGTCGTTTCTATTCGGAAAAGATGGGCGACATCGTTACCGAGCGTCTGTCGGAGAGCTTCTCGAACCTCATGGACTACGGCTTCACCGCCGGCATGGAAGAGAATCTCGATGACGTGGCACAGGGCGAGCGCGACTGGAAAAACGTGCTGGACGAGTTCTATGGCGACTTCAAGAAGAAGCTCGAAGTAGCCGAGAATCCGGAAAACGGCATGCGTGCCAACCAGCCGGTGATGACTGATATTCCGTGCACGACCTGCGGCCGTCCGATGCAGATTCGTACCGCATCGACCGGCGTGTTCCTCGGCTGCTCGGGCTACAGCCTGCCGCCGAAAGAACGCTGCAAGGCCACCGTCAACCTGGTGCCGGGCGATGAAATCGCTGCGGACGATGAGGGCGAGTCGGAGTCGTTGGTACTGCGCGGCAAGCATCGTTGCCCGATCTGCAGCACGGCGATGGACGCTTACCTGCTCGACGAGAAGCGCAAACTGCACATCTGCGGTAACAACCCGGATTGCGCTGGCTACGAAATCGAAGAGGGCAGCTATCGCATCAAGGGCTACGAAGGTCCGAGCCTGGAATGCGACAAGTGCGGCAGCGAGATGCAGCTCAAGACCGGCCGATTCGGCAAGTTCTTCGGTTGCACCAACCCTGAGTGCAAGAACACCCGCAAGCTACTGAAAAGCGGTGACGCGGCGCCGCCGAAGATGGATCCGGTGAAGATGCCTGAGCTGAAATGCGAAAAGGTCAACGACACCTACATCCTGCGCGACGGTGCGTCCGGCTTGTTCCTGGCGGCCAGCCAGTTCCCGAAAAACCGCGAGACTCGTGCTCCGCTGGTGATCGAGATTGTGCCGCACAAAGATGAGATCGATCCGAAGTACCACTTCCTCTGCGACGCGCCGAAGAAGGATCCTGATGGTCTGCCAGCGGTTATCCGCTACAGCCGCAAGACCAAGGAGCAATACGTGCAGACCGAAGTCGACGGCAAGCCTACCGGTTGGAAGGCTTACTACGACGGCGGCAAGTGGACCGTTGAAGACAAGCGTACGAAGGCCAAGGCCGAGTAAGCGTTAGTCCGATACTGAAAAGGCCGCATGCAAACCCTCGGGTTTTCATGCGGCCTTTTTGTTTTCTGCTTGCGGTGGGATCGGCTGATCCACGACACTGTCCGGCCTGTGTGAAGCAATTATTTCGTTGTGGAGAGCGCCGTCATGGCTCACGAACTCTATACCCGTACCAATCAAAAGATCTATTTCGCCGGCCTGTCGCTGGAAGCTCTGGCTCGCGCTGAAGAAGGGCGGGCGATGAATTCTCTGGCGCTGATTCAGGCCGGGCGGGAATCGGCGTTATTCCACCTCTACGGCGCTTTGCTGGGTCTGTGCCACGAGATCGCCGGGTTCTATCGTCTACCTCAGGCCAATGCGCCACGGGCAGAGATGCTGTTGACGCGCGAAGTGCTGGAGTCGATAGCGATTCCCGAAATGGCCGAAATGGTCGAATTGGCGGGTAATCCTGAAACCTGGCTGGCGAAATTGTTGGCGGCGCATTCGGCACTGTTTCAGCCTCCGCGGGTGCCACACAAGCCAAAGGGCGACGTGACCCAGCCGCTGATTCAGGCGATCAATCTGGATGAAGAAGAGGCGCCAGAAGAGTTGAGCCGAGAGGAACTGGAGAGCTGGCGGCAGAATCTGAAAGGCTTGGCGATTCGTTTTCGTGAAGGATTGAACGAGTGCTGAGACTGATTGACGCGGTGGCAATCTGAAACATGCTGCTGGTCAAGATCCCGAGCGAATCCTGAATGATGTCTATATAATCCCTGCCTTTCGTGGAGAACAGACCTATATGCCAACGTCCTTTCTAGAAATTGTCGAGTTACCAGACGGCCGAATCGAACTGCGCAGGGCTGAGGACGAAGGTTCTTTGGTGACTCTGGATTTCTCCGAGGATGCCAAGACTTTCCTTCAGGGTCAGCACGTGGAAATCGCCAAGGCGATGTTAAGCGTCGGCGTGCAGATGGCCGGCCGGATGATTGAAGGTGAGTTTGATAAGGAAGAGGGGCCACGGGTTCTTCACTGATCCCTGCCTGCTTTTCGTTTTTATCGGTACCGCTTCAGATCGGCTTCTCTGTCCTTGGAGAAGCCCTGCGCTTCACACAGCGCATTTCACCTGCGAATCAACCCAAGCGAATGTTCAGGCTTTGAGCGTCGCCCGTGCGGGCCGCGCTGATCATTTGCTGACGTGAGGTTGTGTTCAGCGGGTTGAGCCAGGTCACCACTGTGTGACTGCGGCCCAGACGCAATGCCTCGCACGCCAACTGCTGAGCACTTTGCGTGCCGCGCGGTTGCAGCAGCAGAATACGTTCGCGGTTCAGGCCGGCATCGCGCAGCCAGGTTTGCGTCAGGCTGGCAGGCGGCGCGATCAGCGTCAGCCAGCGAGCGTCCTGATCCTCGCTCAATTCGCGAAGGATCGGGGCGAGCAGGTTCAGGCAGTTCCCGGCCGCACCGCGCAGAGACAGCTCACTGAATACTTCAGGTTCGGCATTCCATTCACGCTCGACCACTTCTTTGAGGATCGGCGCCATCGGTTGCGCCAGAAACGCTTCGAATAAAGGCAGTTGTGTTTGCTGAGGTGTGTGTGGGAACTGCATAAAGCCTCCTTTAGCGGCGGATAACGCCGACACTCAAGCCTTCGATCACCAGTTCCTGATCTTTCAGGTCGACTTCGATAGGGGCGAACTCAGGGTTTTCGGCCATCAGCCAGACTTTGCTGCCTTCACGCTTGAAGCGTTTGACGGTCACTTCATCGCCGATACGGGCGACAACCACCTGGCCGTTACGCGCTTCGCGGGTGGTGTGGACGGCCAGCAGGTCACCGTCGAAAATGCCGATGTCCTTCATGCTCATGCCGTGCACGCGCAAAAGGTAGTCGGCACGCGGGTGGAAGAAGGCGGGATTGATGTTGCAGGATTCTTCGATGTGCTGCTGAGCGAGGATCGGCGCACCGGCAGCGACACGGCCAATGACCGGCAGGGTAGAGTCGTCAGCCTTGGCTTCGAAGCCAGGGATGCGAATGCCACGAGAGGCGCCCGGGGTCATTTCGATGGCGCCTTTGCGGGCCAGCGCCTTGAGGTGTTCTTCTGCCGCGTTAGGCGACTTGAAGCCCAGTTCCTGAGCGATTTCCGCACGGGTTGGCGGATAACCGTTGTCTTCGAGGCAACGTTTTATAAAGGCCAGAATCTCGGCTTGGCGTGGCGTCAGCTTTAGCATAATGATCGCTCTGTCTTTTTATACAGTGACTGGGATTATATACAGTGAAACGCTCTTGGCAATGCCCGTTTTTTTGCCTGCCGCCGGACGGTCGGCAGCACTGCTTATAAATGCGTCGGGCTTGTGTGGTTAAATAGCTGACCGACCATTCCCAAAACGAACTGGCAGGCTTGACAAGGCATAGGCTGAAACGTATGTTTCAAACAAGTGTTTGTCAGGCGGAGTAGCCATGGCCCAGTCGGAAACCGTTGAACGCATTCTTGATGCTGCCGAGCAGTTGTTCGCGGAGAAAGGTTTCGCGGAAACCTCATTGCGTTTGATCACCAGCAAGGCTGGCGTCAACCTGGCAGCAGTGAACTATCACTTCGGTTCGAAGAAGGCCCTGATACAGGCGGTTTTCTCGCGCTTCCTCGGGCCGTTCTGCCTCAGCCTCGATAAAGAGCTGGAGCGCCGTCAGGCCAAGCCTGAGAACAAGCCGACCCTCGAAGAACTGTTGGAAATCCTCGTCGAGCAAGCCCTCGTGGTGCAACCACGCAGCGGCAACGATCTGTCGATTTTCATGCGTTTGCTCGGCCTCGCGTTCAGCCAGAGCCAAGGCCACTTGCGCCGTTATCTGGAAGACATGTACGGCAAGGTATTCCGTCGCTACATGTTGCTGGTCAACGAAGCCGCGCCGCGTATTCCACCCATCGAACTGTTCTGGCGCGTGCACTTCATGCTCGGCGCTGCGGCCTTCAGCATGTCCGGTATCAAGGCGTTGCGGGCGATTGCCGAGACCGATTTCGGCGTCAACACTTCCATTGAACAAGTCATGCGCCTGATGGTGCCGTTCCTCGCCGCGGGCATGCGCGCAGAAACCGGCGTCACCGACACGGCCATGGCCACCGCGCAACTGCGTCCGCGCAGCAAATCAACGCCGGTCGCCGCCAAGGTTTAACCGCGCACGGGTGGGCGCGGCAGCTTGTATCCGCTAAGCTAGCCGCCCATGCCGACTCTCGTTCTGAACCCGATCCAAACAGAAATTGCCGACCTGCCGAGCACTGCTCACGGTAGCGATTTCCTGCGGATCGGGTTTTTCGTTTTCAAGGAATCTCTATGACTGCTGGCCTGCAAGGCTCGTTGATGGTGGACGTCGCCGGTACCTGGCTGACGGCCGAAGATCGCCAATTGTTGCGTCAGCCCGAAGTGGGCGGCCTGATTATTTTCGCGCGTAACATCGAACATCCGCGCCAGGTGCGTGAGCTCAGCGCCGCGATCCGCGCGATTCGCCCGGATCTGCTGCTGGCGGTGGATCAAGAGGGCGGTCGTGTGCAGCGTCTGCGTCAGGGCTTCGTGCGCCTGCCGGCCATGCGCGCCATCGCCGACAACCCGAATGCCGAATACCTCGCCGAACAATGTGGCTGGATCATGGCCACCGAAGTGCTGGCGGTCGGCCTCGACCTGAGTTTCGCCCCGGTGCTCGATCTCGATTACCAGCGCAGCGCCGTGGTCGGCACCCGTTCCTTTGAAGGCGATCCCGAGCGCGCCGCAGTCCTTGCCGGGGCATTTATTCGCGGCATGAACAGCGCGGGCATGGCGGCCACCGGCAAGCACTTCCCTGGTCACGGTTGGGCCGAAGCTGATTCCCACGTGGCGATCCCGAATGACGAGCGCAGCCTCGACGAGATCCGCGCCAACGACCTCGTGCCGTTCGCCAAACTCAGCAAACAACTGGCCGCGATCATGCCGGCGCACGTCATCTATCCGCAGGTCGATTCGCAGCCAGCCGGTTTCTCCCGCCGCTGGTTACAGGACATCCTGCGCGGCGAGTTGCAGTTCGACGGCGTGATCTTCAGCGACGACCTGTCGATGGCCGGCGCTCACGTGGTCGGCGACGCCGCCAGCCGCATTGAAGCCGCGCTGACTGCCGGTTGCGACATGGGCCTGGTGTGCAACGACCGCGCCGCTGCCGAACTCGCCCTTAGCGCCGCGCAACGGATGAAGGTCAAGCCCTCCGCCCGAATTGCGCGTATGCGCGGTCAGGCCATTGCCAGCACCGAATATCGCCAGGATCCGCGCTGGCTCACCGCCATCGGCGCGCTCAAAGACGCTCAACTGATCGATTAAGGATTTTTCGTTATGACCGTTTACGCAATCATCGGTGGCACCGGCCTGACTCAACTCGAAGGCTTGACCATTCGCCAATCGCTGGCAGTGGACACGCCTTACGGCGCGCCATCGGCCGAAGTGCAGATCGGCGAATACGCCGGCAAGGAAGTGCTGTTCCTCGCCCGTCACGGCCACCCGCATCGCTTCCCGCCGCACAAGGTCAACTACCGCGCCAACCTGTGGGCGCTGAAGCAGGCCGGCGCCGAAGCGATCATCGCGGTGAATGCCGTCGGCGGGATTCATCCGGCGATGGGCACCGGGCATTTCTGCGTGCCACATCAGATCGTCGACTACACCAGCGGCCGCGAGCACACCTATTTCGCCGATGATCTGGAGCACGTCACCCACATCGACTTCAGTTTTCCCTACAGCGAACCGCTGCGTCAGCAATTGATTGCCGCCGTGGCTGCTGAAGGTTGCGAGTTCAGCGATCAAGGCGTTTACGCCTGCACCCAAGGCCCGCGTCTGGAAACCGTGGCCGAAATCGTGCGCCTGGAGCGCGATGGCTGCGACATCGTCGGCATGACCGGCATGCCGGAAGCCGCGCTGGCGCGTGAACTGGATCTGGATTACGCCTGTCTGGCGCTGGTAGTGAACCCGGCAGCGGGCAAGACCACCGAAGTGATCACCATGGCCGAGATCGAGCAGGCGCTGCATGACGGCATGGGCAAGGTGAAGTCGACATTGGCGCGGGTGTTGGCCGGCTAAGGGCTGCCCATGAGCATTTTCATCGAGCGGCTCAAGTCGTCGGCCTGGACTCAGGCATTCACTAGCAGCGCGCTGGCCAAGGCTCGCGCTTATGCCGCCGATGATCGAGTAGAGATCATCGAGATCGATGACAGAAAGATCGAGGCGTTCTGCGTCGGTTCGCAAGATCAGGCGTATGAACAAACCATTTACCTGTCCGAAGATCGGCTGGGCTCCGTCAGCTTGCGTTGCCTTTGCACCTGTCCTGTCGCTATCGACTGCAAGCATTGCGCTGCGGTGCTTTATCACCTGCAGGGCAGTGATCATAGTGCGTCTGAAAGTGACGCACAGATCCCGCTGGGTCGGGCGCTGGAACATTGGCTTTCGACAATTCCGGTGCCGGCCACGCCCGCCGTAGAGGGCGCGCAAACCGCAGGCACGCGCCTGTTTTACAAGCTCAAGCCAACGTCAGTGAGCGGCAAGTGGCTGCTCGATATTTTCAAGGTTTCCCAGCTCAAGAGCGGCGAGTTACGCGAAGTCAAACCGATGTATTCGCTGGCGGAAATGCTCATGCGTCAGCCCGGCTACCTGTCCGAGCTGGATCTGCGCGTCGCCAGGCTGCTGGTAGCCATGCACTCGCACCACGCCTATTACAGCGGCTATCCGCTGGAAGGCAGCAGCGGCGCCGAACTGCTGGACATGCTCCTGCGCACCTCGCGGCTGTTCCTCGATTTTGAAGATCTGCGCCCGTTGGTGGCGGGGGCGAAACGCACCGGCCAGTTCGCCTGGGCCGAACAGGCCGACGGCGGCTTCCGTGCGCAGTGGAGCAGTGCCGAGGCGGCGCAAGAAACCGTGCTGGCGCTGGAGCCGCTTTATTACCTCGATCGTGAGCAGCGGCAGATTGGCCCTCTGTTCAATGAACTGGAAGAAAAACTGGCCAGTCATTTGACGCTGGCGCCGGACGTTCCGGCGCGTCAGGCCATGCAGTTCAGCCATCGCATGAGCACCGCAACGAGAATCCCGCCGCCACACCAACTGACCGAACGAGTCATCGACGACGTACTGCCGCAGCCACAACTGACCCTCGTCAGCGGTCGGGAGCGCTCGCGCTGGGAATACGTTCTGGAGCACCGCGCCGCCCTGGTGTTTACCTACAACGGCCAGCCGACGGTGGATCGCAATCCGGAAGTGATGATCCTCAACGGCACCGAAACCCAGCGTATTCAACGCCAGCCTGCGGTGGAAAAGCAGCTGCGCCAGATCCTGCAAAAGCACGGCTTCAAGAAGGCCACGCGCAAGAGTTCGCTGGATCGTCGCGGCGAGATGTTTACCTTGCCGGATGATTCCGCCTGGCTCGGGTTTATGCACGAAGGGCTTGCCACCCTGCGCGCCTTGAACTGGCAAGTCGAGATCAGTGACGGCTTTCATTTCAATGTACAGCCAGTCGAGCATTGGTACGCCGAGGTCGAAGAAGAGGCTGGGCATCAGTGGTTTGATTTGCAGTTGGGTATCGTCGTCAATGGCCAGCGCTACAGTTTGCTACCGATCCTTCTGCACTTGTTGCGCACCCAGCCGCGCTTGCTCGACCCGGTCAATCTGGCACAACGCAGCGATGACGAAAAACTCCTGATCGAACTGAAGCCCAGCGGTTTTGGTGACTCTTCGGGCGCCAAGGTCGCGCTGCCGCTGAGTCGGGTCAAACCGCTGATGGCGACGCTGGGCGAGTTGTACTTGGGCGGTCATCAGGGCGATGCACTGCGCTTGAGTGTCCCGGATGCCGCGCGCTTGAGTATGCTCGATGGCGTGCCGCTGGATTGGCAGGGTGGCGAGCGGCTGCGCACCTTCGCCAAGCGTTTGCAGAATTCCAGTCACACCCACGTCGCTGCGCCGGCCGGTCTTAACGCGCAACTGCGCCCGTATCAGCTCGAAGGCCTGAACTGGATGCAGACCCTGCGTGAGCTTGAGGTCGGCGGCATTCTCGGCGATGACATGGGGCTGGGTAAAACCCTGCAAACCCTGGCGCATCTGCTCACGGAAAAACACGCCGGTCGCCTCGATTGCCCGGCTCTGGCGGTGATGCCGACCAGCCTGATTCCCAACTGGCTCGACGAGGCCGAGCGATTCACCCCGCAGTTGAAAGTATTGGCGCTGCACGGCACGGGACGGCAGAAAGATTTCGCCAATCTGGCCGAGTACGATCTGGTGCTGACCACTTACGCGTTGCTGCCGAGGGATCTCGAGGTTCTACAGCCGCAGCTGTGGAGCGTGCTGATTCTCGACGAAGCGCAGAACATCAAAAACCCGATCAGCAAAGCGGCGCAAGCCGCGCGTGATCTGCAGGCCCGTCAGCGCTTGTGCCTGAGCGGCACGCCATTGGAAAACCACTTGGGCGAGCTGTGGTCGCAGTTTCATTTCCTAATGCCCGGATGGCTTGGCGACAGCAAATCCTTCAATCGCGATTACCGCACGCCAATTGAAAAGCACGGCAATGTTCAGCGCATGCAGCACCTGACGGCACGGATCAAGCCGTTTTTGTTGCGTCGCAAAAAGGATCAGGTCGCCACCGAGTTGCCGCCGAAAACCGAAATCGTCCATTGGGTCGATCTCAGCGACGGCCAGCGCGATGTCTATGAAACGGTTCGCGTCGCAATGGACAAAAAAGTCCGCGACGAGATTGCCCGCAGTGGCGTGGCGCGCAGTCAGATCATCATTCTCGATGCCTTGCTCAAGCTGCGGCAGGTTTGTTGCGACTTGCGCCTGATCAAGATGCCAATGACAGCCAAGGCACTGCGTTCCGGCAGTGGCAAGCTGGTCAGCCTGATGGAAATGCTTGAAGAGTTGCTCGGCGAAGGTCGCAGAATCCTGCTGTTCTCCCAGTTCACTTCGATGCTCGCTTTGATCGAGGAAGAATTGCAGCAACGGGATATTGCCTATTCGCTGCTGACCGGTGACACCACGGATCGGCGTACGCCAGTGAAGGAATTTCAGGGCGGCAAGGTACCGTTGTTTCTGATCAGTCTGAAGGCGGGCGGTACCGGTTTGAACCTGACCGCTGCGGACACGGTGATCCACTTCGACCCTTGGTGGAACCCGGCAGTGGAGAATCAGGCCACCGATCGCGCGTATCGCATCGGGCAGAACAACCCGGTGTTTGTTTACAAGCTGATTGCCCGTGGCACGGTGGAGGAGAAGATACAGGCGTTGCAGCAGGAGAAGGCTGCACTGGCCGGGGCGGTGCTTGAGGGTGGGACGACGGGTGGCTGGAAGCTGGAGCAGAGTGACATCGAGGCGTTGTTTGCGCCGTTGCCTGTTTCCAAGAGTTGAGCCTGGGTTTTAACTGTTAGACCGAGGTGAGTCATTCGCGAGCAAGCTTTGCTCCTACAGGGATCTGCGGCGTCCACCCGTAGGAGCAAAGCTTGCTCGCGATAGCTATCCAACAGACAACAAAGGTCTCAACGCTTGTCGAGCTTATCCGGCAGCGGCGCAAACAGCGCTTCAATATCATCACTCTGCAACTTCCAGTCCCCGGCCTTGCGCCCATCCAGCACGCCTGCCGCCAAGTCGGATTTTTCCTTTTGCAGGTGCTGAATCTTCTCTTCCACCGTGCCCCGGGCAATCATCTTGTAAACGAATACCGGTTTCTCCTGACCAATCCGGTACGCCCGATCCGTCGCCTGATTTTCGGTCGCCGGGTTCCACCACGGGTCGTAGTGAATCACCGTGTCCGCTTCCGTCAGGTTCAGACCAACACCACCGGCCTTCAGGCTGATGAGAAAAATCTGACGCTTGCCGCTCTGGAATTCCTTCACCGGTGTACGCCGATCGCGGGTCTGGCCGGTCAATAGCGCGTAGGAAACATTACGCTTTTTCAGCTCTTGCTCGATCAAGGCCAGCATCGAGGTGAACTGCGAAAACAGCAGAATCCGCCGTCCTTCCTCAAACAACTCCTCAAGCATTTCCATCAAGCTGTCGAGCTTGCCTGAGGTGCTGCCGCGAGCGGGCAGGGTGGCATCGTTGACCAAGCGCAAATCACAGCAAACCTGACGCAGCTTCAACAGCGCCTCAAGAATGATGATCTGACTGCGCGCCACGCCTTTGCGGGTGATCTCGTCGCGGACTTTCTTGTCCATCGCCAAACGCATGGTTTCGTACACATCGCGCTGCGCTTCGTTGAGATCGACCCAATGGATGATCTCGGTTTTCGGCGGCAGCTCGGTGGCGACCTGCTCTTTGGTGCGGCGCAGCAGGAACGGTTTTATCCTACCGTTGAGGTGCTGAAGTCTGGCTTCACTGCCGCGCTTTTCAATCGGCACACGGTAATCGGCGTTGAAGCTTTTTACGTCGCCGAGCCAGCCCGGCAGCAGGAAGTGAAACAGCGACCACAGCTCGCCCAAGTGGTTTTCCAGCGGCGTACCGCTCAGGCACAGACGCTGGCGTGCGTTGAGCTCGCGCGCGGCTTGAGCGGCTTTGCTGTTGGGATTCTTGATGTACTGCGCCTCATCCAGCACCAACACGTGCAGCGGCTGCTTGGCCAGACGTTCGACGTCTTTGGGCAGCAGCGCGTAGGTGGTGAGGATCAGGTCGAAATCGGCCAGATTATCGAAATGTTTTTTGCGCGTGGCGCCGTACAGCGCGACCACTTTCAGCTGCGGGGTGAAGTGTGCCGCCTCATCCAGCCAGTTCGGAATCAGACTAGTCGGCATCACTACCATGCACGGGCGATCCAAACGTCCGGCATTTTTCTCGCTGAGAATATGCGCCAGGGTCTGTAGGGTTTTACCCAAACCCATGTCATCCGCAAGGATCCCGCCGACTTCCAGTTGCCGCAGCGATTGCATCCAGCTCAGGCCTTCGAGCTGATACGGACGCAGCGTCGCGTTCAGTCCTTCCGGTGCTTCAGCGCTGAAATCACGGATGTCGCGCAAGCGTTGGGCGAACGTGCGGATCTGCTCGCCACCCTCCCACAGCAGCGGCAGGCCTTCCAGAGAATTGAGTCGCGTCGCGTCGGCCTTGCTCAGGCGCAGGGTGGTTTCGCCCGGCTCCTGCAAATAGAACTCGCCGAGCGTCATCAGCACAGGTTTCAACCGGCCCAGCGGCAACGCCACCTGCAGTGGCCCGTGCTCGATATTGCGTTGCGGCACGTTGACCAGAATCAGCTCGTCATCGCGACGGCGCGCAAGGCGTTCCGGGTTGAGAATTTCCGCGTGCGAGCGCATCAGGTTAAGCAGGATCGGCAGCAGACTCAGGCGCTCGCCGTTGACGATGATCCCCAGCTCCAGATCAAACCAGTCGCGCTCCGGCGCCTGCTCGACCGTGGCGTACCAGTCATCCACGGCAGTCAGGTCAAAGCCAAACTCCTCGTCGATCTGCAATTCCCAGCCTTGGGTGCGCAGCTTCGGCAAATCGTTGAGGGTAAACGTCAGCCAGGCGCTGTCGTTGACCATTTCATACAGCTCGCCCGCGCTTTCCGGCAGCGCTTTGCTCTGGCGCGTGGCGATACGAAAGCCGAGGATTCTTAACTGTTCACGGTAGGACTGTTCGACTTCCGGATGACGTTTTATCCGCAGGGTCTGGGTTTCCTGACGGATCAGGATGTCGCTGTTTTTCTGCCCGCTGACGTACTCATCCAGATAGCTGAACGACAGCGCCGCGCGGTGCTGAATGTAGCGCTGCATCTTGCCGTTGCGCGGTTCGAAAGCGCTGAACTCGACACTGGCCAGCCACAGGCGCGGCATCGGCTGCACATTGTCGACCAGCACTTGCGGTGGCGCTTTAGGGCCACGGTTTTCCAGCACGGCTTGAAGTTTCTCCAACAGCTCGGCGTCTTTGGCAGCGGCGGGGTAGTCGAGGGTTTCCTGCACTTTCAGCAACACTGCCGCGCAATGTTTGCAGTTGCTGCGAACCGGGCAGGTGCAGCCGGCATCGACCAGCAGCAGAGTGCCTTTGGCTGACTCGCGAAGATGAATCGTCTGACGGTAAACGTTACCGCCAGAGCCTTCGCAACTGGCGGTGATCGTTGCATCGCCGACCTGGGCGATGCGTACCCGGTTTTCCAGGGCGTAGCGGCGGCCACGCTCCAAGCTCTGTTCCTTGAATCGGCTGACCCAGGAGGGCGCCAACGGTTTACTCAGCGGCGGGTTCATAAGGACTTCGATCAGTCCGGAATCGCTTCAGGCGCTTCCCGTGGCGCAGGCGCGGTCAGGGAAGTGATCTTGATCAGCAGGGCCAGATGGCCGTTGTCGAGATAGTTGAGTTGGCCGTTCTTGGTGTGGCTGTCCTGTTTCAGGCGTTCACTGGCGGTGACCAGGCCATTGGTGTCGATCTGATTGACCCAGAAATCGGCAGCGACGTCGGTGAAGCGCCCGAGCTTCATCTCCAGCGTGCCCTCGATCGGGAACTGGCCGTATTGCTCCTGACCGTCGCTGACCGCGACTTTCGCCGGTGCTTCGCCGAGGGTCTGCTGCCAGGCCTTGTGCATCAGGACTGTGTAGTCGCCACTGGCGGTGAGTTTAGTCACCACGTCATTCAGCGCCGGGGTGCGCTTGCTGTCATCGCCCAAACGCTGGGCGCCTGCGGCCCAGTCTTCCGGCGCGGCACGGCTGACGATGGCCGGCACGGCGTTCTGGCGCACCAGAATCATTTCGACCTGATACAGGTCATCGGCGAAAACCGAAGGTGCTACCAGGGTGAGTAGCAAAGTCAGCGAGCGAAACAGGCGCATGCGGCGTCCTTTAAACAGATTTCGGGAGGAGGCGCTCAAACAGCGCCTCTACAGTATTAAAGCGCTCTTCCGGGCGTTCCATCGGCACCTGGAACTTGAACATCGTGGCGCCTTCGAATTTGTAGCGTTTCGGCTGGCTCTGGATCAGCTTGATCAGCGTCATCGGATCGACCGGCGTCTGCGCTTCGAACTCGATGCGTCCACCTTGCGGCCCGCCATCGACCTTCTTGATGCCCAACTGCTCAGCCTGCAACTTCAACGCCGTGATGCGCACCAGATTTTTCGTCGGTTCCGGCAACAAGCCGAAACGGTCGATCATCTCGACTTGCAGATCCTTCAAACCTTCCTCGTCGGTCGCCGAAGCAATGCGTTTGTACAGAATCAAGCGCGCGTGGACATCCGGCAGATAGTCTTCCGGAATCAGCGCCGGCACCCGCAAGTTGACCTCCGGGCCACCGCCGAGCGGTTGATCGAGGTTCGGTTGCTCGCCCTTGCGGATCGATTTCACCGCGCGTTCGAGCATTTCCATGTACAGCGTGAAACCGACGGCTTGAATCTGCCCGCTCTGGCCATCGCCGAGCAGTTCGCCGGCACCACGGATTTCCAGGTCGTTGGTCGCCAGCACGAAACCGGCACCGAGATCCTGAGTATTGGCGATTGCTTCCAGACGCTTTTCCGCGTCCGAAGTGATTTGCTGGCGCGGCGGCGTCAGCAAATACGCGTAAGCCTGGTGGTGACTGCGGCCGACACGGCCACGCAACTGGTGCAGTTGCGCCAGGCCGAATTTGTCGGCGCGTTCGATGATGATGGTGTTGGCGCTCGGCACGTCGATGCCGGTCTCGATGATGGTCGAGGCGATCAGCACGTTGAAGCGCTTGTGATAGAAGTCGCTCATCACTTGTTCGAGTTCGCGCTCGCGCATCTGTCCGTGGCCGATGCCGATACGCGCTTCCGGTACCAGTTCGGCGAGGTCGGCGGCGCATTTCTCGATGGTTTTCACATCGTTGTGCAAGTAGTAAACCTGACCGCCACGCAGCAGTTCGCGGAGCAGGGCCTCTTTGACCGTGCTCTTGTTCTGCTCCATGACGAAGGTGCGCACCGACAGGCGTCGCGCCGGCGGCGTGGCGATGATCGACAGGTCGCGCATGCCCGACACCGCCATGTTCAGCGTGCGCGGAATCGGCGTGGCGGTCAGCGTGAGGATGTCGACTTCGCTGCGCAGGGCCTTGAGCTGTTCTTTCTGACGGACACCGAAGCGGTGTTCTTCGTCGATGATTACGAGCCCGAGGTTTTTGATTTTCACGTCATCGGACAGCAACTTGTGCGTGCCGATGACGATGTCGATCTTGCCTTCCGCCAGATCGGCGATCGCTGCATTCACTTCCTTGGCCGATTTGAAGCGGCTCATCACTTCCACGCTCACCGGCCAGTCGGCGAAGCGGTCGCGGAAGCTGTTGTAGTGCTGCTGGGCGAGCAGGGTGGTCGGCACCAGAATCGCCACCTGGCGGCCACCGTGTACGGCGATGAACGCCGCGCGCATGGCCACTTCGGTCTTGCCGAAGCCGACGTCGCCGCAGACCAGGCGATCCATCGGTTTCGGCGCGAGCATGTCGGCGCGCACGGCTTCGATGGTGGTTTGTTGATCCGGAGTTTCTTCGAACGGGAAACCGGCGCTGAACGTCGCGTAGTCGGCTTTCGGGTCGGCGAACGCATAACCTTCGCGAGCGGCACGGCGGGCATAGATGTCGAGCAATTCAGCGGCGACGTCACGTACCTGTTCAGCGGCTTTGCGTTTGGCTTTCTGCCAGGTTTCCGAGCCGAGACGGTGCAGCGGGGCCAGCGCATCATCGCTGCCGGTGTAGCGCGCGATCAGATGCAGGTTGGCCACCGGCACGTAGAGCTTGGCGTTCTCGGCGTATTCGAGGGTAAGGAATTCGGCGGCTTGATCGTCGATTTCCAGAATCGTCAGGCCGAGGTAGCGACCGACACCGTGATCGATGTGCACCACCGGCGCACCTTCGCGCAGCTCGGTGAGGTTTTTGATCACCGCATCATTGTTGCCGTCGGCACGCTTCTCGCGACGGCGACGCTGCATGACGCGTTGACCGAACAGCGGACTTTCTGCGACCAGCGCCAGCGCCGGATCATCCAGCATCAGGCCTTCGTCGAGCGGGGCGATGGTGATCGCCAGACGATCCTTGCTCGCAACAAAGTCCGGCCAGCTATCGACAGTTTTCGGCCGCAGCTTCAGACGTTCGAGCAACTCCAGCAGCACTTCGCGACGGCCCGCGGATTCAGCAGTGAACAGCACGCGCCCGGGGAATTCATCGAGGAAGCCAGCCAGCGCGGCCAGCGGTTGCGTGGCTTTGGCTTCGATCGCCAGATTCGGCAGGGCTTGCGCCGGGAAGCGCTCGCGACCGGCGCCGCTTTCGACGTCTTGCTGACTGGCAACCACTCGCGGCCAGCTCTTCAGGCGCGCGAAGCAGTCTTCCACCGGCAGGAACAATTCGGCGGGCGGCAATAAAGGACGCGATGGATCGACGCGGCGCTCTTCGTAACGATTGCGCACGTCGTTCCAGAAATTCTCCGCCGCTTGCTCGATGCCCGGCAGCGAGAACACTTGCGTGTCCTGTGGCAGGTAATCGAACAGGGTCGAGGTTTCGTCGAAGAACAGCGGCAGGTAGTACTCGATACCGGCCGGGGTGATGCCGCTGCTCAGATCCTGAAAGATCGGGCAGCGACGGAAGTCGACGTCGAAACGCTCGCGAAAGCGCGCCTTGAAACGGGTGACTGCGTCTTTCTGCAGCGGAAATTCGCGGGCCGGCAGCAGCTTGACCGAGTCGACCTTGTCGATGGAGCGCTGGTTTTCCGGATCAAACGTGCGCAGGGTTTCGATTTCGTCATCGAACAGGTCGATGCGATACGGCAACTTGCTGCCCATCGGAAACAGGTCGATCAGCGCGCCGCGCACGGTGAATTCGCCGTGCTCATACACCGTGTCGACGTAGCGATAGCCGCTGGCTTCGAGCCGCGAGCGCATCTGTTCGACGTCGAGTTTCTGCCCGACATCCAGTACCAGGCTGCTGCCGAGCAGGAATTTGGTCGGCGCCAGACGGTGCAGGGCCGTGGTGATCGGCACCACCAACACACCGTGTTCCAGTTCCGGCAGCCTGTATAAGCTGGCAATGCGCTGGGAAATGATGTCCTGATGCGGCGAGAACAGATCGTAGGGCAGGGTTTCCCAGTCGGGGAAATGCAGAACGGGCAAATCCGGGGCGAAGAAACTCAGCTCCTGTTCCAGTCGTTCAGCACTCTGGCTGTCGGCGGTCAGTAGCAGGGTGAAGCGCTTGGCAGCGCTGGCAGCCTCGGCAATCGCCAGACTGAGGGCAGCGCCGGGCAAATTGCCCCAATGCTGTTTACCTGCCTCGGCAGGGAGTTGCGGTAGACGCAGAACGGGCACGGAAGGTTGAGCTCCAGGCTTTGCGACAAAGTCGGTAATTGTAGCGGCGTCGGGTGTCGCCTGTCAGTTGCAGACTACGTCTATCTTCACTGTTTTGGCGAAATGTAGTGGTAACCATAAAAACGAGCACTTTTTTAGTGGTTATGTAGTGCCGAAATTGGCTCGTGTTACGGAGGGTTACAGACATCGTCTAACAGTCGACGAAAAATTGACTGCGCTGGAAGCCGCGTATTTACTGGGCTGGCGCGAGGCGTGATTTTTTTGAAAGGAATTTTGTTACCGATTTCGCGACAAGCGCGCATTGCTGAATAAGGTTGTGGGCGGCATAATGTAGCCCCTTTTTTCTGCCCCTACATGTGGAAGGTTACCGTGACTCAGAAGCCCGACCAGTGTCTTGGTGAATGGATCGACCGTGAAGCACTCGCAGAAGCGATGATCCCGCTTATCGGTCAGC
>NZ_JBIUVN010000002.1:66224-73306 GCF_044742965.1 Pseudomonas sp. NPDC087804
AAACATACACACACAACCCAGAACAAAAAAATGCAGAAAACAAATACCCTTAACCACTCTCATAAGCTATTATCCCGCTTATCGGTCAGCTCTACCGCAATAACAACGTGGTGAGCTCGATCTATGGCCGCAGCCTGATCAACCAGTCTGTCATCGCGATTCTCAAAGCTCACCGCTTTGCGCGCCACCGTTCTTCCGACGACAGCGAACTCTCCGTCCACGAAACATTCCCACTGCTCAAAGCCATGAGCGAGCTCAAGCTCGGCGCGGCTTCGGTAGATCTGGGCAAGTTGGCGTTCAAATTCCGCAACGAAGGCAATGGCCGCACCGCCGAGCAATTCGTTCGTGAAGAAATGGCCGATGTGGTTGGCCAGCAAAACGCTTCCGCACGTAAAGGCACCGACGTTGTGCTGTACGGCTTCGGTCGTATCGGCCGTCTGCTGGCGCGCATCCTGATCGAGAAAACCGGTGGTGGCGACGGTCTGCGTCTGCGTGCCATCGTCGTGCGTAAAGGCGCCGACAACGACCTGACCAAGCGCGCCAGCCTGCTGCGTCGCGATTCGGTACATGGTTCGTTCAACGGCACCATCACCATCGACGAAGAAAACAACACCATCACCGCCAACGGTAACCTGATCCAAGTGATCTACGCGAAGAACCCGACTGAAGTGGATTACACCCAGTACGGCATCAAAGACGCGCTGCTGGTGGACAACACCGGTGTATGGCGTGACGCTGATGGCCTGGGCCAGCACTTGCAGTGCCCGGGTATCGACCGCGTTGTTCTGACTGCACCTGGCAAAGGCAAGCTGAAGAACATCGTTCACGGCATCAACCACGGTGAAATCACCGCTGATGACAAGATCGTCTCCGCTGCTTCCTGCACCACCAACGCCATCGTGCCGGTGCTGAAAGCTGTGAATGACAAGTTCGGCATCATCAACGGTCACGTCGAAACCGTTCACTCGTACACCAACGACCAGAACCTGAACGACATCTTCAACATACGCGATCGCCGTGGTCGTAGCGCCGCGCTGAACATGGTGATCACCGATACCGGTGCTGCCACCGCTGCTGCCAAGGCTCTGCCTGAGCTGGCCGGCAAGCTGACCGGTAACGCGATCCGCGTTCCAACGCCGAACGTGTCGATGGCCATTCTCAACCTCAACCTTGAGAAAGCCGCCACCCGTGAAGAGATGAACGAGTACCTGCGCTACATGGCGCTGCACTCCGATCTGCACAAGCAAATCGACTTCGTTAACTCGCAGGAAGTGGTTTCGACCGACTTCGTTGGTTCGCGCCATGCTGGTGTGGTCGACGCTGAAGCGACCATCGTTCAGGACAACCGCGTTGTTCTGTACGTCTGGTACGACAACGAGTTCGGTTACAGCTGCCAGGTTATCCGCGTGATGGAAGACATGGCTGATGTGAATCCGCCAGCGTTCCCGCGCTAAGCGATAGCTGCACATGAAAACGCCCCGACTTTGGTCGGGGCGTTTTTGTTTGGGGAAGATCAAAAGATCGCAGCCTTCGGCAGCTCCTACAGGAGATCGCATTTGATTTTGTAGGAGCTGCCGAAGGCTGCGATCTTTGCTTTACGCCCTCTTCGGGAGCAAGCCCCCTCCCACAATTGGAATGCATTCTCCTGTGGGAGGGGGCTTGCTCCCGAAGGCGTCCTATCTAGCGCCGCCAGGGATGGCTGCTTGCGCCGTGCGCAGTTCATGCTTATTGCCCCGGAACAACACCAAACTCGCAATCAATCCCAACACCGCCGCGCCACTCAGCCAGATCCCCGGCGCAGCCTTGTTATCCAGCACATGAATCAGGTACGTGCACGCCGCCGGGGTAAACCCGCCGAACGTCGCTGTCGCCAGGCTGTAAGCCAGCGAGAACCCGGTAGTGCGCACTTCCACCGGCATGATCTCGGTCAGTGCCACCACCATCGCGCCGTTGTACGAGCCGTACAGGAACGACAACCACAACTCGACGATCAGCAAATGGCTGAAGCTCGGATTCGCCACCAACCACGACAGCGCTGGATACGCGGTCAGAATCGCCAGAATAGTCGCCGCCAGCAGTAGGGGTTTACGTCCAATCTTGTCGGACACCGCGCCCATCACCGGCAGCCAGAAGAAATTCGACAAACCAATACATACCGTCACCAGTAACGCATCGAAGTCCGACAAGTGCAGCTCAGCCTTGCCGAAGGTCGGGGTGTACGCAGTGATCAAATAGAAAGACACCGTGGTCATCACCACCAGCGCCATGCCGGCGATGACGATGCCAAAGTTCTGACCGATCGAGCGGACAATTTCCCGCAGGGTAGGGCGATGTTTCCGTGCCTGGAATTCCGGAGTTTCTTCCAGCGAACGACGAATGACAAAGATCACCGGCACAATCATGCAGCCGATCAGGAACGGCACGCGCCAGCCCCAGTCACCCATCTGTTCCGGACTCAGCCAATGATTGAGGCCGACGCCGAGCAAACCGGCGAAGACCACCGCCGCTTGTTGGCTGGCGGACTGCCAACTGACGAAAAAGCCCTTGCGGCCCGGCGTGGCGATTTCAGCCAGATACACCGACACGCCGCCCAACTCCACGCCCGCCGAGAAACCTTGCAGCAAGCGGCCAAACAGCACCAGCAAAGGAGCGGCAACGCCGAGGGTGGCGTATCCCGGAACACAGGCAATCAGCACCGTACCGGCGGCCATCAATGCCAGCGTGATGATCAAACCCTGGCGACGGCCATGACGGTCAATGTAGGCGCCGAGGAAGATCGCCCCCAGCGGTCGCATGAGGAAACCGGCACCAAAAGTCGCCAACGACAGCATCAGCGAAGCGAAGGCGCTGTCAGTCGGGAAGAAGGTTTTGGCGATGGCCGTGGCGTAGAAGCCATAGACCATGAAGTCGAACATTTCGAGGAAGTTGCCGCTGACAACGCGAAAGATCGCTTTGCCTTTGCCCGTGGAAGTGGACATTTTTAGATACTCTTTATTGGATTTTTAGAAGCGCGTTCCATCCGTTGGGAGCGAGCGGGCCCTTTGATTCATAATGGCCGGCGCTGTTTTGCGGGGAGATGAAGAATTGTTCACTGGACGGTTTGTGGGGTTCGTGGTTTTGGCGGCGTTTTTGGCGGCCTGCGGCGAGGGTGAGTCGATGGAAAGCTTTGGCGGGCCAACCATGGGCAGCACGTATTCGATCAAGTACGTGCGTCATGCGGGTGATGCCGATTCCGCGCAAGTTCGCAGTGAAGTAGAAGGGATCCTCGCCGAAGTTGATCAGCAGCTGTCCACTTACCGCAATGATTCAGATATCGAGCGTTTCAACGCTTTGCCCGCCAATAGCTGTCAGACAATGCCCGCGTCGATACTCGAATTGATCCGCGTCGGCGAACAACTGTCAGCGCAAAGCGAAGGTTCCTACGACCTCACCGTTGAACCTCTGATGAATCTCTGGGGCTTCGGCCCGCAGGGTCGCGAAGAAAAAGTTCCCGATGCCGCTGCACTGGCTGAGGTGATGCAGCGGGTCGGTCATCAGCATCTGCACATCAATGGTGATCAGTTGTGCAAGGACGCCGCTGTCGAGGTCGACTTCAATAGTATCGCCGCTGGTTACGCCGTCGACACCATCGCCGCAAGGCTCGACACGTTGGGCATTCACGATTACCTCGCTGAAGCCACGGGCGAATTAAAGGCAAAAGGCAAAAAGCTCGACGGCTCCCCGTGGCGCATTGCTCTGGAAGAACCCCGCGACGATCAACAGATCGCCGAGCGCATCATTGATGTCGACGGCTACGGCGTTTCGACCTCTGGCGACTACCGCAACTATTTCCTGCAGGACGGTCGGCGCTATTCCCACACCTTCGATGCCCGCACCGGTGCACCCGTCCTACACGACCTGGCGTCAGTCACGGTAATTCATCCTTCAGCGTTGATGGCCGATGGACTATCGACGCTGTTGCTTATTCTCGGCCCCGAAAGGGCTATGGACTATGCCGAAAAACATGACATCGGTGCATTCTTGGTGATTCGTGCCGATACAGGTTTCGTCATCCGCACCAGTCCGGCGTTCGAACGCCTCAGTGGCAAAAAAACTGACTGAGAACAATACGAAAGCTGGCGTTGTAGTGCAGGCAAAAGTAGCCTACGACGCGACCAAGGGTTAATGTGCGCGGCGTTGACGCTTCTATAGACTGTGTCCGGGTTCTTGATTGACCCCCAATTGTTCCTTCGCGCCGCCGTTCGGCGTGATTTAGCCGTAGGTGCTGCTGGCACCGCGGCCTGTTCTGAGGAGTACGCATGGCTGTCTACAACTACGACGTGGTGGTACTGGGTTCCGGCCCGGCGGGAGAAGGCGCGGCAATGAACGCCGCCAAAGCAGGGCGCAAGGTCGCGATGGTCGACAGCCGTCGTCAGGTCGGCGGCAACTGCACCCACCTCGGCACCATCCCGTCCAAGGCACTGCGTCACTCGGTGCGGCAGATCATGCAGTTCAACACTAATCCTATGTTCCGGGCGATCGGCGAGCCACGCTGGTTCTCCTTCCCGGACGTGTTGAAAAGCGCCGAGAAAGTCATTTCCAAACAAGTCGCCTCGCGCACCGGCTATTACGCCCGTAACCGCGTCGACGTGTTCTTCGGCACCGGCAGCTTCGCCGACGAGCAAACCATCGAAGTGGTCTGCGCCAACGGCGTGGTCGAGAAGCTGGTGGCCAAGCACATCATCATCGCCACCGGTTCGCGTCCTTATCGTCCGGCCGACATCGATTTCCACCACCCGCGTATCTACGATAGCGACACCATCCTCAGCCTCAACCACACCCCGCGCAAACTGATCGTTTACGGCGCCGGCGTGATCGGTTGCGAATACGCGTCGATCTTCAGCGGTCTGGGTGTTTTGGTAGAGCTGGTCGATAACCGTGGTCAGTTGCTGAGCTTCCTCGACTCGGAAATCTCCCAGGCGTTGAGCTATCACTTCAGCAACAACAACATCACCGTGCGCCACAACGAGGATTACGATCGCGTTGAAGGCGTCGACAACGGCGTGATCCTGCACCTGAAGTCCGGCAAGAAGATCAAGGCCGACGCCTTGCTCTGGTGCAACGGCCGTACCGGCAACACCGACACGCTGGGTCTGGAAAACATCGGCGTCAAGGTCAACAGCCGTGGCCAGATCGAAGTCGACGAGGCTTACCGCACCTGCGTACCGAACATTTACGGTGCCGGTGACGTGATCGGCTGGCCGAGCCTGGCCAGTGCCGCTCACGACCAGGGCCGTTCGGCCGCTGGCAGCATCGTTGATAACGGTAGCTGGCGCTTTGTGAATGACGTGCCGACCGGCATCTATACCATTCCGGAGATCAGCTCGATCGGCAAGAACGAGCAGGAGCTGACCCAGGCCAAAGTGCCGTACGAAGTCGGCAAGGCGTTCTTCAAGAGCATGGCGCGTGCGCAGATCGCCGGCGAGCCGCAAGGCATGCTGAAGATCCTGTTCCACCGTGAAACCCTGGAAGTGCTGGGCGTGCACTGCTTCGGTTATCAGGCGTCGGAGATCGTCCACATCGGTCAGGCGATCATGAGCCAGCCGGGCGAGTTGAACACCCTGAAGTACTTCGTCAACACCACGTTCAACTACCCGACCATGGCTGAAGCCTATCGGGTAGCGGCGTACGACGGCCTCAACCGGCTTTTTTGACGGGCTCCGGCCGGTGGCCTGAGCCGGCCGGGGAGACCGATTTCAGCAATTCTCGAGCGTGGCAGTGGCCAAACCGGAAAGTCTGTAATCAGGCTGTCAACGCCGAAGTCGGCGAGTCTGCGCATCAGCGCAGGCTCGTTGACGGTCCACACCGACACATGCAGCCCCTGACGCTGCGCCTTCTGCAGGCGTTCCGGTGTACACAGCGTCCAGTTCAGCGCAAGAATCTCGCAGCCATAGCTGGCCGCGACCTTCAACGGGTCGAGCCAGGCGTATTCGGCGACCAGTCCGCGCGACACGTCCGGCACCAGATCCAGCGCCGCTTTCAGCACTTCCCGCGAACTCGAGGTGATCGTTACCTTGTCGAGCAGGCCATGCCGCTGGGCCATTTCACGAATCGCCAGCACGGTGGTTGCCGCGCGCGTGCGTGAAGCGCTTTTCACCTCGAGCTGCCAGTGCTCGAAATCACATTGCTCGAACAACTCTTCCAGCGTCGGAATCGGGCATGGCTTGATCCAGCCCGGGCCACCCTTGCGCGCGTCGTAAGTCACCAGCTCGGCGGCGGTGTGCTCGACGACTTTGCCGCGCCGATCCGTGGTGCGCTTGAGCGTGGGGTCGTGGATGACCATCAACTCGCCGTCCTTGGACAGGTGCAGATCGAGTTCGCAACGGCGCACGCCGTGCTTGAGACATTCCTGAAAGCTGCTCAGGGTGTTTTCCGGTGCTTCGCCCTTGGCGCCGCGGTGGCCGTAGATGAGGGTCACGGTTCTTCCTTAAATTAAATGCCTGATTCGTTCTGTTCGCGGGCCAGACGTCGTTCCTGGGCCTGCTTCTGCAAGATATAGCGGGCGAGCAATTGGCGCTGGGCATCGGTCAAGTGTTCGAACTCGGTGCCGACGTCGAATCCGTTGCCCTTGGGGTCGCAATGGGTGACGCGGGCGCGCAGCAACAGGCCCAGCGCTTGCGGCATCAGCACCAGTTTCACCGACAGGTGCGCGCCGGCGGCGATCGGTGTCGGGTGCTGAAAGTCGATCCCGCCTTCGGAAATGATCACCGGTTGCGGCTCGCCGATCTGGCCGAGCACGGTCAGGGCGACCACCTGGCTGAGCAGGTCGATGCGTTTGTTCTGTGATTTCAGGAACGCGGCGATGGCGCGGTCGCGCTCGCTGATCTGGCGCAACAAGTGCTGCGACTCGAATTCGCTCAGGTGCAGTTCGCTGAGCAGGTTGAACAGCGGGGAAGCATCCTGCAACACTTCCTGGCCTGCGGCTTCGGGAGCGGACAGGGGCCGAATTTCCAGTGCGATCGTGTCCTCGATTCGGTTGTATTCGCGGCGTTCTTCTTCATCTAATGTCGTCATGGCGAACCCATGGTAGCGGCGGTGGTCTG
>NZ_JBIUVN010000002.1:73316-131075 GCF_044742965.1 Pseudomonas sp. NPDC087804
TGTCATTCATTTCCCTGACTTCGATGATCGGGCTCGCCCTTGGCGTGGTCGTGATGATCGTCGTGCTGTCGGTGATGAATGGCTTCGATCATGAGATGCGCACCCGCGTGCTGGGCATGGTGCCCCACGCGACCATTGAATCCACTGAGCCGATCAACGACTGGCAAAGCCTGGCCACCAAGGTCAAGCAGAACCCGCAGGTGACGGCGGTTGCGCCGTTCACCCAGATGCAGGGCCTGCTGACCAACAACGGTCAGGTCTCCAAGGTGTTGCTCAATGCCATTGACCCTGCGCTCGAGCGCAAAGTGTCGATCATCGACAACTTCATGAAGCAGGGCAAACTCGACGATTTGACGCCGGGCAGCTTCGGCATCGTCATCGGCGACAAGGCCGCGACCAAGCTGGGCGTCGGCATCGGTGACAAGGTCACCTTCGTCGCGCCAGAGGTCAGCGTGACCCCGGCCGGGATGTTCCCGCGCATGAAGCGCTTCACCGTGGTCGGCATTTTCCATGTCGGCGCCGGCGAGCTCGACGGCTATCTGGGCGTTACCAACCTGCAGGATCTGGCGAAGATGCACCGCTGGAAGCCTGATCAGGTGCAGGGCATCCGCCTGAAGTTCGACGACTTGTTCCAGGCACCGCGTGTGGCATGGAACATCGCCCAGCAACTTGGCGAAGACCATTACTACGCTCGCGACTGGACGCGCACCCACGGCAATCTGTATCAGGCGATCCGTATGGAAAAAGCCATGATTGGCCTGCTGTTGCTGCTGATCGTCGCCGTAGCCGCGTTCAACATCATTTCCACATTGGTGATGGTGGTGAATGACAAGAAGGGCGACATCGCCATTCTGCGCACCTTGGGCGCGACGCCGGGCACGATCATGCGCACGTTCATGGTGCAAGGCACGGTGATCGGTGTAGTCGGCACGGCGATTGGCGCGGTGGTCGGGATTTTCGCGGCGCTCAATGTCAGCGCGGCGATCTCGGCACTGGAAGGGCTGATCGGCCACAAATTCCTTAATGCTGACGTGTATTTCATTGATTATCTTCCGTCGCAGGTGCAGAGCCAGGACGTGGTCATGGTCTGCGCGGCGGCGTTGGTTCTGAGTTTTCTCGCCACCCTGTATCCCGCCTGGCGTGCCGCGCGCACCCAGCCGGCGGAGGCGCTACGTTATGAGTGAGTCGGGCATGAGTGAACAAGCAATCTTGAGCTGCCGCAACCTGGGCAAATCCTACGAGGAAGGCCCGGAGTCGGTAGAAGTGCTGGCCGGTCTGCAACTGGAGTTGCACCCGGGCGAGCGTGTGGCGATTGTCGGCACCTCGGGTTCGGGCAAAAGTACTTTGCTCAACCTGCTCGGTGGACTGGATACGCCGACCAAGGGCAGCGTCTGGCTCGACGGTGAAGAACTGTCGGCGCTGAGCGAGAAGAAGCGCGGCCTGCTGCGCAACCGTGCACTTGGTTTCGTTTACCAGTTCCATCATTTGCTGCCGGAATTTACCGCGCTGGAAAACGTTTGCATGCCGCTGCTGATCGGCAAGACGCCGATCCCTGAAGCGCGTCAGCGTGCGACCGCTTTGCTGGAGCGCGTCGGCCTCGGCCATCGCCTTGAGCACAAACCCTCGGAACTGTCCGGTGGTGAGCGTCAGCGTGTGGCCATCGCTCGCGCCCTGGTGAACAAGCCAGGCCTGGTGATGCTCGACGAGCCGACCGGCAACCTCGACTCCCACACCGCGCAGGGCATTCAGGATTTGATGCTGGAACTCAGCACCTCGATGCGCACCGCGTTTTTGGTGGTGACTCACGACATGAACCTGGCCCGTCAGATGGATCGCGTACTGCACCTGCAAGAAGGTCGCCTCACGCCTATCTGATTGGCTGAAACCCGACACCTGCAAAGGCGTCGGGTCTTTTATTTTTATACGGTGCCCCTGCGAATGTTCAGACCGTTATCGATCTTTATCGGCACGCGCTATACCCGCGCCAAGCGCCGCAATCGCTTTGTTTCGTTCATTTCGATGACCTCGATGATCGGCCTCGCCCTCGGCGTGCTCGCAATGATCGTGGTGTTGTCGGTGATGAACGGCTTCCAGCGCGAAATGAGCTCGCGCATCCTCGGCATGGTGCCGCACGCGACCATCGTTGGCGTCAAGCCGATTGATGACTGGCAGCCAGTGGCCGCCGCCGCGATGAAAAATCCCGAAGTGACTGCCGCTGTGCCGTTCACCGAAATGGAAGGCATGCTCTCCTATAAAGGCATGATGCAGCCGATCCAGATCAGCGGCGTCGATCCGGCGCAGGAAGGCAAGGTCTCGATCGTTGCCCAGCACATCGTGCAGGGCCGTCTCGATGCGTTGAAACCGGGCGAGTTCGGTGTGGTGATCGGTGAGATCACTGCGCGACGTTTTCGTCTCAACGTCGGCGACAAAATTACCCTGATCGTCCCGGAAGTCAGCACCGCGCCGGGTGGCATCACCCCGCGCATGCAGCGGCTGAACGTGGTCGGCGTGTTCAAGGTTGGCGCTGAACTGGACGGCTCGATGGGCCTGATCCACGTCGCCGATGCCGCGACCATGCAGCACTGGGAACCGAATCAGGTACAGAGCGTGCGTCTGGCAGTCAAAGACCTGTACGCGGCGCCGAAAGTCTCCGCAGACATCGCCGCCAGTCTGGGCGCCGAGTTCAAGGCTGATGACTGGACGCACACTCAGGGCAGCTTGTTCAGTGCGATGAAGATGGAAAAAACCATGATCGGCCTGTTGCTGCTGATGATCGTCGCGGTGGCGGCGTTCAACATCATCGCGACGCTGATCATGGTGGTGAACGACAAGGGCGCGGACATCGCGATCCTGCGTACCATCGGCGCGACGCCCCGGCAGATCATGGCGATTTTCATGGTGCAGGGCACGGTGATCGGGATTGTCGGTACGATCATTGGCGGCGTGTTGGGCGTGATTGCGGCGTTGAATGTCAGTCAGATCGTCGGCTGGATCGAGCGCGTGAGCGGGCAGCATATCTTCAGTTCTGATGTGTATTTCGTCAGCAATCTGCCGTCGGAATTGCAGGGCGGGGACGTGCTGTTGATCTGCTCGGCGGGGTTCATCTTGAGCTTCCTGGCGACGGTGTATCCGGCGTGGCGAGCGGCGAAGATCGAGCCGGCTCACGCACTCAGATATTCGTAATCTGATACTCCGCTTTCGCGAGCAAGCCCGCTCCCACAGGGGATTTGTGAACGACACAGATCCAATGTGTGGCAGCTATCTCTCACACAGGATGAGTTGAATCACAGATACCTGATCAACAAAGATCCAATGTGGGAGCGGGCTTGCTCGCGAAGAGGCCGGAACTACTGGCCTCAATCCTTCTTGGGCAACTCAATCACAAACCGCGTCCACCCCGCCTCTGATTCGCAACGAATCTGCCCCCCATGCGCGCGGACAATCGATTGAGTAATCGCCAACCCCAACCCCGCATGCTCACTGCTGCCTTCCTGCCGCGCTGGATCGGCCCGATAAAATCGGTCAAACAGCCGTGGCAACAACTCCGCAGAAATCCCATCCCCAGTGTTTTCAACCGAAACCCGCACAGCACCCGGTAATTCAGCGATCCGCAAACTCACTGAGCCCGCCGCCGGGGTAAACCGCAACGCGTTATCCAGTAAATTCGACAAGGCCCGCCGCAACATATTGCGATCCCCTTCGATCTGCGCGTTACCCTCACGGCTCAGCGTGACGCCGGCGTCCTCCGCCAGCGGCGCAAAAAACTCCAGCAACACATCGGTCTCATCCGCCAATTCCAGCGGCTCACGCTTGGGCATCAGCAAACCGTGGTCAGCCTTGGCCAGGTACAACATGTCGTTAACCAGTTGCGCCATCCATTGCAGTTCTTCGAGGTTGCTGTGCAGCGCTTCGCGGTAATCCTCGATCGGCCGGGGGCGGGTGAGGGTGACCTGGGTGTGAGTCAGCAAGTTCGACAGCGGCGTGCGCAGTTCGTGGGCGATGTCGGCTGAAAACGCCGAGAGTCGCTGAAACGAATCGTCGAGACGGCCGAGCATGGCGTTGAAGCTGTGGGCCATTTCCGCAAGCTCTGGCGGCATTTGCGCTTCCGGCAGTCGGGCATTCAGCGATTGTGCAGAAATCCCACGCGCCACCGCGCTCATGCGCCGTAATGGACGTAAGCCGCTACGCGCTGCCCACGCGCCGAGCAACGCCGTGGCCAGTGCCGAGAGGCCGACGGTGAGCCAGATCAAATGCTGCATGCGTTGCAGGAAGTGTTGGTGATGGGTGATGTCGAGCAACAGGCTCAAGTGCGGCGAATCGGCTTTGTCCGGGTAGAGCGGGGCATTGAGCACGCGGTAATCGGTGCCGTCAGTGCTGATCGTCGACAGCCCGGTTTGCGACGGCAAATCCTTGGGGATCTGCGTCGAGCTGTCGTACCAGCGCTGGCCGTCAGCACCGGTGATGCGCAGCGACAAATCGGCCTGACGGCTGAGCTCATCCGCCAGTCGCGCTTCCCGCTGAGCCGGCTGAACGTCCTGCAGCGCGCGGCGCAGGCCAATCAGTTTGCCATCCAGTTGTTGCTGGTCGAGCTCAATGAAATGCGCCTCGCTGGCGCGGTTGAACAGCACCCCGGCGAACAGCGAGACCACCGCGGTGCAAGCGGCGAATAACAATGCCAGGCGCGAACTCAGGGACAAACGGCGCATCAGACGCTGCGCTCTTCAAGCACGTAACCCATGCCGCGCACGGTGTGGATCAGTTTGTTGGGGAATTCGTCGTCGATTTTCAGGCGCAAACGGCGGATCGCCACTTCGATGACATTGGTGTCGCTGTCGAAATTCATGTCCCAGACCTGCGAGGCGATCAGCGATTTCGGCAGCACTTCGCCTTGGCGACGCAGAAGCATTTCCAGCAGGGCGAACTCTTTGGCGGTCAGGTCGATGCGCTGGCCACTGCGTTCTACACGGCGACGAATCAGATCCAGACGCAAGTCGGCGAGTTGCAGACTGGTTTCCTGAGGCGTGGCACTGCCACGACGCAACAGACTGCGCACCCGCGCCAGCAACTCGGAGAAGGCGAACGGTTTGACCAGATAATCGTCAGCACCGAGTTCGAGGCCGTGAACCCTGTCCTCCACCGCGTCTTTAGCCGTGAGAAAAAGTACCGGTGTGTCCAGTCCCGCACTGCGCACCGCTTGCAGAATCTGCCAGCCACTGCGACCGGGCAGCATCACGTCGAGGATCAACAGCGCATAATCACCGCTCAATGCCAATTGCTGACCGCTGTTGCCGTCGGCCACCAGTTCGGTATTAAACCCGGCCTCGGTCAGGCCCTGACGCAGGTATTGGCCGGTTTTCGCTTGGTCTTCGACGATCAACAGTTTCATGGGCGACTCGGGGTTATTCGGGGATGATTCAGTGAAGGCTTTATACCGTGAGAGCACGCGGCGAGCGCCAACCTGACAAAGTTGTAATCTGCCTGTCAGGTTGATGCCAGTGCAGGGCGGCTAAAGTTTCCCACAGGCTGAACCTTATCTTGTTGGAGAACGACCATGTTTTTACGCCAATCCCTGGCCTTGTGTTTGTTGGCGTTGAGCTCGCCGGTATGGGCGGCTCCCGCGCACACTTACGACTTCGGCCAGCCAGCGCCTGCTGCCCAAGCCACGCGCAGCGTTGAAGTGGTGCTGAACGACATGTCATTCGACCCCAAGGCGATTCAGGTCAAGGCCGGTGAGACCGTGCGTTTTGTGCTGGTGAATAAAGGCCAGTTGCTGCACGAATTCAACCTCGGTGACGCAGCGATGCATGCCAGACACCAGCAGGAAATGTTGCAGATGCAGCAAAGCGGCATGCTTACGCCTACCGGCATGAAGGAAATGTCCCACGACATGGCCGGTATGGATCACGCCGCGATGGGCCACGGCATGAAGCATGACGACCCGAACAGCGTGCTGGTTGAACCGGGTAAAACAGCGGAACTGACCTGGACGTTCAGCAAGGCGACGAGCCTGGAATTTGCCTGCAATATTCCGGGGCATTATCAGGCGGGGATGGTGGGTAAGTTGACTGTCAGTCAGTAACCACTCAAAGCCGCGCGCAAAGGCTGGTAGAATCCGCTGATTCTTCAGTCAGGTTTCCGCCATGCATCCCGCAGCCGAACATTCGCCGCTGGGCAAGTCCAGCGAATACATCGCCACTTACACGCCGTCCTTGTTGTTCCCGATTCCGCGCACTGCGAAGTGGGCGGAGCTGGGGCTGACCGCCGAGACCCTGCCTTATAAAGGTGTGGATTTCTGGAACTGCTTTGAGCTGTCGTGGTTGTTGCCGTCGGGCAAACCGGTGGTGGCGATTGCCGAGTTCAGCATTCCGGCGGATTCGCCGAATATCATCGAGTCGAAGTCGTTCAAGCTGTACTTGAACTCGTTGAATCAGACGCCGTTTGCTGACGTCGCCACGCTGGAAGCGACGCTGGTCAAGGACCTCTCGGCCGCTGCCGGGAAACCGGTGGGCGTGCGGGTGCGCAGTTTGAAAGACGTTGAAGCCGAAGGCGTTGTGGCGTTGCCGGGCGTGTGCATCGATGATCTGGATATCAGTGTCAGCAACTATGAGCATCCGCGCCCGGAGCTGCTGCGTTGCGATGAGTCGCGGATCGTCGAGGAGACTGTTTACAGTCATCTGCTTAAATCGAACTGCCCGGTGACCAGTCAGCCGGACTGGGGCACGGTGGTCGTGGAGTATCGCGGCTCGGCGCTGGATCACGCCAGTTTGCTGGAGTACATCGTGAGTTTCCGACAGCACTCGGACTTTCATGAGCAGTGTGTGGAGCGGATCTTTCTTGATCTGCAGCGACTGTTGAAGCCGGAGAAGCTGACGGTGTTTGCGCGGTATGTGCGTCGCGGTGGTCTGGACATCAACCCGTACCGCAGCACCGAAAGCGTACAACTGCCGAACGACCGGCTCGTGCGTCAATAAATTACCCAATGTAGGAGTGAGCCTGCTCGCGATAGCGGTATAGCAGTCGACATCATCGTTGAATGTTAGTCAGCTATCGCGAGCAGGCTCACTCCTACAAGGGAATGCGTTGCCAAATTAGAAATGAAAAAGCCCTGCCGGTGATGGCAGGGCTTTTTTATGTATCAGGGTAAATCAGATCCCCATGCTACCCAGCGCATTGACGATATTGCGCAGGGTGCCGGCGATCGCCGGGTGCTCGACTTCGAAGCGCTCGACCGCCAGGTTCACGCCATCGGCGATGCTGGCGTCCTGAGTAGCGTTCTCCAATTGGATTTCAGACTCGATTTGCGCCATCAACACGCGCAGATCTTCACGTTCGGCTTCCGACAGTGGCGGATTCTGCTCCAGTTGCTCGCGCAGGGTTTCGAGCTGTTTTTGCAGTTCTTGGGCCGGCATTGGTGTTTTCCTTTTATCGAGAGGCACTGGCATTGACCGCAGCCGCGCGCCAAAGGTCTGTGGCTGACCTTTAGATTAATCCACTCTCGTTCAAACTGCATGATCCCGATCAGGGCTTTTCGCCTTTGAGGCGGCGCAGGCTAATGTCGGCGAGGCAGGTGTCGAGCTCGCCCAAGTGATCGATCACTGAATGCACGCCAAGCCCGAACAATTGCACCGTTGCCTTGCCCCGCAGTTGTTCGCGTTCTTTTTGCGTCAGCGCTTTCCATTCACTCGGCGCCAGACCGCACAGTGAACCGCAGGAGGCGAGGCCGATCGTCCACAATCCGGCATTCAGCCCGGCTTGCAGCAAACGAGGTTCGCCGCTGACCAGCACGCAGCCATCGAGCCGATCGACGTTGAGTCCCATCAATGCTTGCCAGCAAGCATTCGGCGCAGGCCATGGATTGTTTGTTGCTGAATGTTGCGAAGGTTTGATCCACTCCGGTAAAGCGGCCAACAGCGGTTTCGCGAGGGCAGGGGGCAGCTCATCGATCCATGCGCAGGGGATTTTTCGGCGTTGCAAGCTGAGCAGGCTATCGAGTGCGCCGGGAGTCGTTATGGCGTGCTCCGGGTCGCTGCCGCCAAGTTGCAGCGCACGTGCGCCGAAATCCACCAGACAGCCACTGAGCCCGAACAGCACGGCGGTCAGGCTGGGTGTGGCGAGCGGTAAGGTTTCGGCCTGTGACATGGAAGCGTCCCTGAAATAGCGTCAAGGCTAGGGCGCGACAATGACAGTTGGATGACAGGGCTTGCGGAAGGGAATGAAGGAAACTTCCTACAGACAGTCTCATGCCAGACTGCCCAAAATGCCGATTGCGCTTATACTAGCGTTCTTACGCGTGGCCTCAGCTGCCCGTGCCAGAATCAAATCCAAGGAGTTTTCTATGCGCTGGAGCAATCCTCTCGCTCAGCTTTGTGTATGCGCCAGTGTCATGCTGGTTCCGTTCGCCGCCAACGCTGCGACGGAAGAAGACCCTTGGGAAAGCGTTAACCGTCCGATCTTCCAGTTCAACGATTTCGTTGATACCTACGCGCTGAAGCCGCTGGCCCAGGGTTATCAGTTCGTGACGCCGCAGTTCGTTGAAGACGGCATCCACAACATGTTCCAGAACGTTGGCGACGTCACCAACCTGGCGAACAACATTCTGCAAGCCAAACCGGCTGCCGCTGGCGTTGATACGGCGCGTCTGATCTTCAACACCACTTTCGGTCTGCTCGGTTTCTTCGATGTCGGCACGAAAATGGGCCTGCACCGCAGCGACGAAGATTTCGGCCAGACCCTCGGTTACTGGGGCGTGAGCAGCGGCCCGTACGTGATGCTGCCGTTGATGGGCCCGAGCACCCTGCGTGACGCGCCGTCCAAGTACGTCGACAGCTTCACCGGCATGTATCGCTACATCGACGACGTGCCGGCGCGTAACTCGATCTTCGGTCTGAACATCGTCGACACCCGCGCCAGCCTGCTGTCGAGCGAGAAGCTGATCAGCGGCGACAAGTACACGTTCATCCGCAACGCTTACCTGCAGAACCGCGAGTTCAAAGTTAAAGATGGTCAGGTTGAAGACGATTTTTAATCTCGACCTGTAGAAACAACAAGGCGACCCTCGGGTCGCCTTTTTTGTGTGCGCTTATTTCATCTTCAAAATGGTCAGGCCGAGCTTCTGAGCGCCGCCATCTTGTGCGCTGACCCAGACCACTTCGGTCTCGGCCTCAAGGCCCGTGAGCGCTGCATGGTCGGAGTCGATCCGCACGTGCAAACGGTCGCCGATCGCGAATTGTCTGGGTGCTTCGACCTGCATGCCACTGCTCGAGAGGTCGATGCACACCCCTGAAACCTCATCACCCTCATGAATCAACACGACATCGGCATCGACTCGCATGCGGATGAAATCGCGCTTTTCGCTGTAGTCCCGACCGGTTTGACTCATGCCTTCGTCCTTCCATTGGGTTACGGTTTGAGCTGTTCTTATAACTCCCAGTGATTTGACAAGTAAAGTCGTCAAGCGACCATCGGCGCATGCTTGAAACGCTCTGCGGATGGGAGTACCGTCTGCGCCTTAGAAGGGCACCTCTGAAGTAACCGCGTTTCGGCCTATGCTCGAAAGCGGTGCAACAGAGAGGCTAGAAAGCGAATCCAGTAGTCCGCGCAGGGTTGTTACCTTGCCCACTACGCCAACCTAATTCTGGCGCCGTTTGCCCACATGCCAAAAACCAGTGCCACGCTGCTGATAATCGATGATGACGAAGTAGTGCGCGCGAGCCTCGCGGCCTATTTGGAAGACAGTGGTTTCAGCGTCCTGCAGGCCAGCAACGGCCAACAGGGTCTCAAGGTATTCGAGCAAGAACAGCCCGATTTGGTTATCTGCGATCTGCGCATGCCGCAGATGGGCGGACTCGAATTCATTCGCCAGGTCACCGAGCGGTCGCCGCAGACGCCGATGATCGTGGTATCGGGTGCCGGCGTGATGAACGACGCGGTCGAGGCCTTGCGCCTGGGCGCGGCGGATTACCTGATCAAGCCTCTCGAAGATCTGGCTGTGCTCGAGCACTCTGTGCGCCGGGCCCTCGATCGTTCGCGTCTGCTGCTGGAAAACCAGCGCTACCGCGAGAAGCTGGAAAAGGCCAATCGTGAGCTCGCCGCCAGCCTGAACCTGCTCCAGGAAGACCAGAACGCCGGTCGCCAGGTGCAGATGAACATGCTGCCGGAAAGTCCGTGGAGCATCGACGAGTTCAAGTTTGCCCACCAGATCATCCCGTCGTTGTACCTGTCGGGTGATTTTGTCGACTATTTCCGTGTCGACGAGCGCCGGGTTGCGTTTTACCTGGCGGATGTTTCCGGGCATGGCGCCTCGTCAGCCTTCGTCACGGTGCTGTTGAAGTTCATGACCACGCGCTTGCTGTTCGAATCCAAGCGCAACGGCACATTGCCGGAATTCAAGCCTTCAGAAGTCCTTGGTCATATCAACCGGGGGCTGATCAGTTGTAAGCTGGGCAAACACGTCACAATGGTCGGTGGAGTCATCGACGAGGAGACCGGTTTGTTGACCTATAGCATCGGCGGTCATCTGCCTTTGCCAGTGTTGTACACGCCTGACAGTGTTCGTTATCTCGAAGGGCGCGGTTTGCCGGTGGGCCTCTTTAATGAAGCCACCTATGAAGACCACGTGCTTGAGCTGCCGCCGACGTTCAGCCTGACGCTGATGTCCGATGGCATTCTGGATCTGTTGCCAGAACCCACGCTCAAAGAAAAAGAAGCTGCTTTGCCCCAACGGGTGAAGTCGGCGGGCGGCAGCCTGGATGGTCTGCGGCAAGTGTTTGAATTGGCCACGCTAGGGGAGATGCCGGATGATATCGCCCTGTTGGTGTTGAGCAGGAATCTTTAATGAGTACCGGTAGAATCCAGTTCGCCGAGCAGGACGGCACCTTCGTCCTGAAATTCGTCGGTGAAGTTCGCCTGACCCTGTGTTCGGCGTTGGATGCGACTATTGAGAAAATCTTCACCGCGCTGAATTTCAACGCGATCGTGATCGATTTGACCGAAACCCGCAGCATCGACAGCACCACCTTGGGCTTGCTGGCCAAATTGTCGATCCTGTCGCGGCAAAAGGTCGGCCTGCTGCCGACTGTCGTGACCACCCACGATGACATCACCCGCCTGCTGCAATCGATGGGGTTTGAGCAGGTGTTCAACATCGTCAACCACCCGGTGCCATGCCCGGAGTGCCTGGACGACCTGCCAGATCAGGATCAGTCGGAAGAAGTGGTGCGGATCAAGGTGCTGGAAGCACACAAAATCCTCATGGGCCTGAACGATTCCAATCGCGAAGCGTTTCATGACCTGGTGAATGCCCTCGAGCGGCATTGATAGTTTGAGCTGAGGGTAGGGCGGCTGGCCCTATCGCGAGCAGGCTCACTCCTACAGGGTTCTTCATTAGCCACATAATCGCGATCACTCCACAGATCCCCTGTAGGAGTGAGCCTGCTCGCGATAGCTTTCGCAAGAACACCGAATATTTCCCAGCCATAAAAAAGGGCGAACCCTCACAGGTTCGCCCTTTTTGCATTTCAAACAATCAAATCACAGCTTGGCCTGCAACAGCGCCTCAAGCTTCTCTTGGTCGCGAGCAAACTGACGGATGCCTTCAGCCAGTTTCTCGGTGGCCATCGCGTCTTCGTTGGACAACCAGCGGAATTGCGCTTCGTTCAGGCTCTGACGGGCTTCACCGGCGTGACCTGGGGCCAGTTTGCGTTCCAGCTTGCCGTTATCCGCTGCCAGTTTGTCGATCAGATCCGGGCTGATGGTCAGTCGGTCGCAACCGGCCAGTTGCTCGATCTGATTCAGGTTACGGAAGCTCGCGCCCATGACCACGGTCTTGTAGTCATTGGCTTTGTAGTAGTTGTAGATGCGCGTGACCGACTGTACGCCCGGATCATCGGCGCCGGTGTAGTCGTTGCCGTTGGCCTTCTTGTACCAGTCGTAGATGCGGCCCACGAATGGCGAAATCAGGAACACGCCAGCGTCGGCGCAGGCTGCGGCCTGGGCGAAGGAGAACAGCAGGGTCAGGTTGGTCTGAATGCCTTCTTTTTCCAGCACTTCAGCGGCGCGAATGCCTTCCCAGGTCGAAGCGATCTTGATCAGTACGCGGTCGCGGCCAATGCCGGCCTTGTCGTACAGCTCGATCAGGCGATGCGCGCGTTTCAGCACAGCGTCTTTGTCGAACGACAGGCGTGCATCCACTTCGGTGGAGATACGGCCTGGGATCACTTTAAGAATTTCCTGACCTACCGCGACGCCAAAACGGTCGCTGGCCAGGCCGACATCGCCCTTGCAGTCGCTGACGCAAGCGTTCAGCAGCTCGGCGTAGCCGGAAATGGCCGCGGCTTTGAGCAGCAGGGAAGGGTTGGTGGTGGCGTCGACCGGTTTGACTCGGGCGATCGCTTCGAAGTCGCCAGTGTCGGCCACTACGGTGGTGAATTGTTTGAGTTGTTCCAGCTTGGAAGTCATGGGCGTGCTCTATCCTATGGGTCTGATGACATTACCCGAGCGCTGACGGTCACTCAAGGGCGTGGACGTGTATCGATGGCCCCTGCGGCAACAACCTGAAAACGATTGTTTGAAAGGTGGGGCGGGCTATCGATGAATACGATGCCAAAACAGCGCACAGGTTCAAAGCAACCGACCTGCGTACAGATCGGTTGCGCACGGACTACTCAGCGTTCAACAGGGTTTCGACCGACATTCGCGCCGGTTTCGGCTGACCGTCAGAGGTCAACAGGCCGAAGTTCTTCTCGCGATCGTTACTGCCGGACTCACTGTTCTTCCATTCATAGATAGACGTCAGCGGGATCTGCAGTTTTTTAACATCGCCAATAAAGGCGTTGATCTTGCTCGCCTGACCATCGGCGCCACCATTAGAGCTGAGCGCTGAGACGCCCCACTCACTGATAACACCCGGCAAATGGAAATTCTGCTGAATGAATGCCTGCGCGCTGCTGATCTGCGCAGCAGTCATGCCATACGGGTGATACGACACCGCGCTCAGGCATTTCGGGTATTCGCTGACGATGCGGTTCAGCGCCACGGTGGATGCGGAACCAGCGGTCGGCGGCCGCGCGAAGCCATATCCCACCAGTGGCGTCGCCGGCGGCTTGCCCTGCAACGTCTTGCACACCGAACTCATGAACGGCACGAACGTCGTGTCGAAATTGCCCGTTGGCCAGTAGGTCGGCAGATCCGGCTCGTTCCACAGCTCAATCGCCACCAGTTGCGCGCTGTAGGACGTTTCCAGGCTTGTCACGGCATTGGCGAACGCTTCGCCCGCCGTCGCCAGTTCGCTGCCTGACGAGGCAGGCAACGGCTTGATCGCACGCACCGTCAACAGCACCGGCAACCCCGCTGATCGCGCCGCCGCAAAGGCAGCGCTGACCTGCTGCTGATAGGCCTTGGCGCTCAGGCTGTCGCTCCACACACCGAAGCGCACAAAACTGAACCCGGCCGCTTTGATCTGCGCGGCATCGGCGGCGGTGAAGTTCTGGATCTTCACCTGCACGCCGATGGTTTTGGCGGGGAGGTTAGGGAACAGCTCACTGGCGTGAACCTGACTGGTGGCGCCGACAAGCGCCAACGTCAGCGCGCCAAGTTGTTGCAGAGGTGTCGATTTCATGTCTGCTCTCCCGAAGAGAAGTGACAACTACGAAGAATGATCTCTTTTCTCAATTTTCGAGTGAGGTGATGGCACTTAGTGCGCGAATGTTATTTTTAGTCGGAAAACAATCAGCCGAAAATCACAGTTATTTTTAGTCCGCTAATAGTGGTTGGGCGCCTTTAAAACGCTGTGGTACTTAATGCTCCAGTACTAACAGGGCGATTCTATTTCTGAGTGCAGAAAGATCCACAGGGTTCATTGCAATCCTTTGGCATGTTGGCCGTTTGACATTACCCGGGAAAGTAAAACCTTGTTCAGAAAGATCCTTGTTGTGTGCGTGGGCAATATTTGCCGCAGTCCGACGGCAGAACTGTTGCTGCGTAACGCGCTGGCCTCGTCAGCGATCACCGTCACCTCCGCAGGCCTTGCGGCGCGGGTCGGCGAGGGTGTCGAAGCGTCGGCGCGTCAGGTGCTCGAAGATCACGGCCACAGCGCCGAAACGTTCAAGGCTCGGCAACTGACATCAGACATCGTCAATGAATCAGACCTGATTCTGGTCATGGAAAAACAACACGTTAATCAAGTACTGAAGATTGCCGCGCATGCGCGGGGCAAAGTGTTTCTGCTTGGCAAGTGGCAGAGCGAGCGCGAAATACACGATCCGTATCGTCAAGGTAAAGCCGCTTTTATCCATGCGCATGCATTGATTGAAGACGCAGTTAGTTCATGGGCGCAGCGCCTCGGGCATTGACGAATATTCTTCAGAACAGTGAATGGTAAGAACAGACTTATGCAGTTACCGTCCGTAATCGGCACCCGTGACAATGATCAAGACAGCATTGATCTGCTCGGCATCTTTGGCAGCCTGATCGATCAGAAATGGTTGATTGGCGCGCTCACCGGCGCGTTTATGGTCACCGGCATTGCCTATGCGGTTTTGGCCACGCCGGTGTATTCGGCGAACGCGCTGGTGCAGGTAGAACCGAAAAAGAACGACATGCTCGGTTTCTCCGACCTCAACAGCATGCTCGGCGGCCAATCGCCGTCGGTGACCGAGATCGGCATCATCAAATCCCGCGCAGTGATCGGCAAAACCGTCGACGACCTGCGCCTCGACATCGACGTCAGCCCCAACACCTTTCCGCTCATCGGCGGTTTTCTCGCCCGACGTTATCGCGGCGAAACCGACACCAGCGTCGCCGCGCCGCGTTTCGGCCTGAACAGCTACGCCTGGGGCGGTGAGCGGCTGGAGTTTGCCCGGCTCAATCTGCCGAAAGAACTGCTCGGCAAAAAACTCACGCTGATCGCTGGCGAACAACATCGCTTCCAGTTGCTCGATGACAACGACAACCTGCTGGCCGAGGGCGCGATGGGCGAAGCCTTTGCGCAGGATGGCGTGGAAGGCTTGATCACTCAATTGCAGGCCAATCCCGGCACGCGTTTCGAAGTGGTGCGCAACCCACGCATCGTGACGATTCAGGGTTATCAGGATGCACTGGATATCTCTGAACAAGGCAAAGAGTCGGGAATCATTCGTCTGGCCCTCGCCAGTGCCGACGCGCCTGAAGCGGTGAAGATTCTCAACAAGATTGCCTCGCTCTACGTCGAGCAAAACGTACGCCGTACCTCGGCGGAAGCGGCGCAGAGTCTGGCCTTCCTGCAAAGTCAGTTGCCGCAGGTCAAACGTGATCTGGCCAAGGCCAGCGATGCCCTCAACGCCTATCAGACCCACGGCAAAACCGTGAACATTTCCTTGGAAACGCAATCGGTGCTCGGTCAGTCCGTGGCGCTGGAAACGCGGATTTCCGAGCTGAAAATGCAGCAGGCGGAAATGGATCGCAAGTTCACCAAACAGCACCCGGCCTACCGCGCGTTGATGAGCCAGATCGGTGAATTGACCCAGCAGCAGAAGTCGCTGGAAGGCAAAGTCCAGGACTTGCCGGCCACCCAGCAAGAACTGCTCAACCTGACCCGCGATGTCGAAGTCGCCTCGCAGATCTACACGCAGTTGCTCAACAAATCCCAGGAGCTGGACATCGTTCGTGCCGGTGCGGTGGGCAACGTGCGTCTGGTCGATACGGCGGACGTCGACCTGACCAGTCCGGTCAAACCGAAGAAAGCCCTGATCGTGTTGATCGCCACCTTCTTCGGCGCCTTCGTCGGTGTGGCGCTGGTGCTGCTGCGCAAATCCCTGAGCCGTGGGCTGGAAGGCCCCGAAGCCATCGAGCAACTCGGTTTGCCTGTGTACGCGTCGATTCCGTACAGCGCGCTGCAACAGGAAGAGGACAACAAAAAGGGCCGCGCCCGCGATGGCGTCGACAAACCGGCGTACCTGTTGGCGCTGCGCAATCCGACCGATCTGTCGATCGAGTCGATCCGCAGCCTGCGCACTTGCCTGCACTTCGCCGGGCTCGATTCGACCAACAACCGCATCATGATTTCCGGGCCGAGCCCGCAGGTCGGCAAGACCTTCGTCTCGTCCAACCTCGCCGCAGTCATGGCTTTGAGCGGTCAGCGCGTGGTGCTGATCGATGCCGACATGCGCAAAGGGCACCTGCACAAAACCCTCAACACGCCAATCAGCAACGGTTTGTCCGACCTGCTGGTGAAGCGCTGCAGCATCGATCAGGCGATCAACAAAGTTGAAGTCGACAACCTGCATTTCATCAGCCGTGGTCAGGTGCCACCGAATCCGTCCGAGCTGTTGATGCACGCGAACTTCCGCGAATTGCTCGCGCAACTCAGCGAGATGTACGACGTGGTGATCATCGATACGCCGCCGCTGCTGGCGGTGACCGATGCGGCAATTGTCGGCCGTGAAGCGGGCATCAGCCTGATCGTCACGCGCTTCGGGGTGAACCCGGCCAAAGAGATCGAGCTGACCATCCGCCGCTTCGCGCAGAACGGTATCGAGTTGAAAGGCGCGGTGTTCAACGGCGTCGAGAAGCGTGCCGCGAGCTACTACGGCAACGGCGGCTACGGCTATTACAACTACGAATACGCGTCCGACAAATCCTGAGTTTTGGCGATTGTCCTTTCCTGTTTGAAGTGGGTGAGTTGTGAAAAAAATACTGCACGTGGCAGAGACGATCAAAGGTGGCGTCGCGACCGTTATTCGGACGATTTCGGCGTCGCCGGAAGGCGATGCGGCCGACTACGAGTTGGTGTATCTGGTGCCGGAGGATCAGGCCAAAGAACTGCACGGCATCGGCGCGCAACAGATCCGCACCTTCCCGCGTACCGGGCGCAATGTGCCGTCGTTGCTGCGTTTCGCCTGGCGTCTTACGCAAGTGCTGCTCAAGGAAAAACCCGATGTGGTGCATTTGCACAGCACTTTTTCCGGGGTGATTGGCCGCTGCGTCTGCGTGCTGTTGCGTCCGTGGCGCAAGCCGAAAATCGTCTACTGCCCGCACGCGTTTTCGTTCCTGATGGAAAGCTCGCCAATCAAGCAGAAGGTCTATGCGTGGATCGAGCGCGTGCTGCAAAAAGTCACCGACGTGATCATTTGCGTCAGCCAGTACGAACTCGATAAAGCCGCGCGCTTTGGCATCGAGCGCAAACGCATGAAGCTGATCTACAACGGCATTCATCACAAGGACGACGCGCCGAAAGCCGCGAGTCCCGAGCCGATTCATCTGCTGTTTGTCGGCCGTCTCGATTACCAGAAAGGCTTCGACGTGCTGCTCAAGGCCTTCGCCAATGTGCAGCGCAATGACCTGAAACTGACGGTGGTCGGCAGCGCGGTCAACGAAGATTCGGTGGAGTGTCCGCCGATGGATTCGGTCGAATACCTGCCGTGGGTCACGCCGAGCGAAGTGCAGGCGCTGTACCAGAAAGCCGATGCGCTGATTGTGCCGAGTCGCTGGGAAGGTTTCGCCATGGTGCCGCTGGAAGGCATGGCCATGGGGCTGCCGGTGATCGCCAGCAATTGCACCTCGCTGCCGGAACTGGTCACGCACGGCGTGTCTGGCTACGTGTTTCCGTCCGGTGATCACCAGGCGCTGGCCGATGTGCTGGCGCAAATCCAGAAGCCGCGCTTGCTCGATCTCGGCAGCGAAGGGCGCAGCATCGTCCGCGAGCGTTTCAGCGCCGCGTTGATGATTCGCCAGACCTACGACCTGTATCGCGCTCCCACTTTTTAAGTAGAACTCAAGCATATGAACGTAACGATTTTGCATGGCTACAGTGCGTCCAACTCCGGTGACGGCCTGCTCGTCGATCTGGCCATTGCCTTGGTGCAGCGCAACTTTGGCGACGACACCGCGATCAGCGTGGTCGCCTCCGATCCGGATTCTTTCAGCTATCTGCCGCACCCGCGTTTCGACGCGCCGGTCATGGCGGCCAAGGGCCTGGGCCGGGTCAAGCAAGCGGTGTTTCTCAATCAGTCCTACGCCGGGTTGGCGGAGCTGTTGCAGAAAACCGATCTGATCGTCGGCGTTGGCGGCGGCTACATGCGCTCGAAAAGCGCTTTCGAACACATCAAGTTGAAGCTCGGTCACGCCAAGCAACTGGAGACCGCGATCCTCAGCAAAGTGCCGTCGGTGTACCTGCCGCAAAGCATCGGCCCGTTCCATGGCGAGAGCAGCAAAATCGTCGAGCACTACGCCAACGCCGATGCGGTGTTCGTGCGTGACAACCGTTCCTCGGCGATTTTCGATGCTTGCGAAAACGTCTACCGCGCGCCGGATCTGGCGGTGCAATCGCTGGCGAGCAAAATCCTCCAGCAACCGAAGTTCACCCGTTGCGCTGCGGCGCCAGCCACGGTGTGCGTGGTACTGCGCAAACCGCCGGAGTGGAGCAAGGACAAGAAGGTCGCCTACGTGGCCAATCTGAAGTTGCTGCTGCAACGCCTGAAGCAAAAAAGCAAAGTGGTCTGCGCCGTGCAGAGCGCCGTGCGTGGCAACGATGACGGTGCGTTCTATCGCGAACTGGGCATCACTGAAGACCTGCTGTCGTTGAAGGCGACCATCGCCAAATATCAGCCCGATCTGGTGATATCCGTGCGCCTGCACGGCGCGATCGAATCGCTGCTGTCCGGCGTGCCGGCGTACCACATCAGCTATGAGCGCAAAGGCTTCGGCGCCTATCAGGACATGGGCGTCGAGGACTGGGTGATCAATGGCGGCGACATCGATGTCGACACCATCATCAACACGGTTTACGCGCCGAACGCGCTGTCGAATTTCGGCCAGCGCCTGACCGATACCTGCCGTGAAATTGAAGCGAAAACTGTGGCCATGGACGAGATCATCAAGGGTGTCGTTCGATGATATTTCGGCTGCTGCTTCGCGGCGGAGCTTTGGGCGCGAAGTTTTTGCTGGTGTTGGCGATCACTCATTACCTCGGTTATGAGGCGCTAGGTTTTTACGGCGTGGTGGTCGCCGCATCGTTGATCGCCTCGAAGTTTTACAGCGTCGGTTTCAGTTCCGAGATCAATCGCTTGATCAGCGTGGGCGGCAGTTCGCGCCGCGTGGTCGACAAGGTTTTGCTGTTGTACCTGGCGGTGGGACTGGTGCTGTCGGTGGTGACGGTGCTGATTTATTCACTGTTCCAGACCGTTGAAGCGACGGCGACGCTGATCCTCTGCGTGACCCTGGTTTTGCTCACCGAGCACCTGTCGTTCGAGATCAACTCGTTCGTGTTTTCCGCACAAAAAGCCACGGCCGGCGCACTGCTGTTTTTCATCAAGACCGGCCTGTGGGCGGTGTTGGCGGTGGGCGGGATGATGCTCGGCTGGGTGTCGGGGATCGCCAGTGTCTTGTGGTTGTGGGTCGCGGCGAATGTGCTGGTGATTGTCGCCGGATACTTGATTGTGGTGAACGTGCACAAGGGCCGCGACAGCTCGACGCTGGCGACGGGCGCGGTGTGGAAGGCCGGGTTGCCGTTCTATCTCGGTACCGGTTTGATCGCGCTGAGTCAGTACGCCGAGCGGTTCCTGATTATCGATCTGGAGCCGTACGCCAGCCTCGGTAAATATGTGTACGCGTGGTCGGCGGCGAACACCTTGCAAGCCTTGTCGTATGCGGTGGTCGCGGTGGTTGGCATTCCGGTGTTGGCCAAGCGGTTTCAGGCCGATCAGCAGGCGTTTACGGTCAAGCAGTTGTTCGTCAACAAATGGGTGATGCGTTCGCTGGTGGTGTCAGCGGCGGTGGCGGTGGCGATTTATCTGTTCTTCAACGTGGTGCTCGATTACGTCGCCACCAGCGTGCCGCGTCCGGACAATGCGATTCTTGGCGTGTTGATCTTTTCCTTCGCTTTGCGGGCGATTGGCGACATCGTCTGGGGCGGTTTGATTGCCTCGAAAAACAGCCGTGTATCGCTTGCCAGCGCGGCGATCTGCCTGCTGGTTTCGGTGCCGGTCAGCTATGTGTTGATCAAGCACTATTCGATTTATGGCGCGGCATGGGGCAATGTTTTCGCGATCATCGTGCAGCTCGGCGTTATTGCCGTTCTGACGCGCGTGACCGCTGCGAAAAAGGCTGCCGTGTCATGGGCCTGAAGCTGCCGTGCATCGAGTTTCGCGGCAAGCGACTCGATTCGTACGTGTCGTTCCTGATTCTGTTCACCGGGTTGTTTTTGTCAGTGGCCATGCCGCTGCTGATCCCTCGCGATCCGGGCCCGGATGCGATGACCTTGTGGTCGTCCTACGCGCGCGCCGACAACTGCAATTTCTGGAACCCGTTCTCGCCCGATCGCTCGTCCTACGAGTGTTCGGCGTTCCTGCTGCGGCCCACCGGGATCAACCTGACCAATGCCTGGGCCTACGGCATGTTCTGCAATTTCTTCCTCACGGCGATTCCGGTGGTGGTGTTTCGGCGCATGCCGTTGGCGATCTTCGGCACCCTGTGTCTGTGGGGCATCGTCCGCTCCTTTTTCCTTGAGAACCTGACCAAGGAAATCATTGTGTCGGTGGCGGTGTTGAGCATTTTGCTCAGCTCGTTGACGCGCAAATATCGTGGCGGATTCTTTCTGTCAGCGGTGATCTACGGCGTGCTGATCCGGCCGTACTGGATTCTGTTTTCGCTGTCGTGGGTCGGCGTCTGCGTGATGAAAAAGTACGTGTCGCGCACGACTTTCTTCCTGATGTTGTTCCTGTTCTATCTCGCGGTGGCCATGGCGATTCAGCTGGCGCTGGGCTTCCCGGTGTCGTCGATTCGCGCCAGCAACAACGAACTGCGCACGGCGGGCGAGGAGGGCTCGAAGTCGCTGATCGTCTCGTGGCTCACCGGCAGCGACTTCGTTTCGCAGGCGCTGGACTCGATGATCATCTTCTTCCGCTTGTCGTTCCCGGTGGAGCTGATTCTGCTGTCCGGGCCGGGGCAGGTGATCTTCGTGGCGTTGATGATCATGACCGCGCTGCTGCTGTTCAAAGTCATCACTTCGACCGATTACAAAGGCGCGCCGATCCAGACCAAACCCAAGGAACTGATCGCGATTCCGCTGGCGTTTCTGTTGGTGCAGGGTTTGTTCGAGCCTGACTTCGGCTCTTTCGCCCGGCACTTTTCGATGGTGGTGCCGGTGCTGTTCGTGGGGCTGGGCTTGATGCTGCGGGCGAACAAACCGGTGCAGGTTGAATCAAGAATTCTGAATTGAGGCAGGTGCTTTATGTCGAGCAAGAAAAAGTCCCTGGAGATTGAAACCCTGCGCGGTCTGGCGTGCCTGCTGCTGGTGCTTTACCACGTCATCGGGCCGTTGGGAGGTGGGTTGAAGATCGATATCGGCTCGCCGTTCCGGGTGATCGCCGACTCGATGGTGTACGTGCGCATGCCGCTGTTCACCTTTATTTCCGGGTATATCTATTCGATCTACAAAATCCGTGGCAACGACTTTTCCGCGTTTTTCAGCGGCAAGGTGCGGCGTTTGATCGTGCCGCTGTTTTGCGTCGGTGTACCGTTTTCGGTGCTGCAAGCGGTGGGGCCGGGGGTGAACAAGGATGTCGGTGTGATCGACGCGTTGCTGTCGTTCTGGGTGCCGATCAACCACTTCTGGTTCTTGCAGGCGGTGTTCATCATTTTCATGTTCGTCGGGCTGCTGGAGTGGCGCGGGATGCTGCGTTCGGCGACGCGCTTGTATGGGTTGTTCGCGTTTGCGGCGCTGTTGTTTTTGCTGCCGCCGTTCAAGCTCGATGCGTTCGGGATTAATGGCGCGATCTACCTGCTGCCGTTTTTTGTTGCGGGGATGATCGGGCAGGAGAATGTCGAGGCGCTGAAGCAACGGTTTGCGATGATCGGGCCGGTGGTGTTTGTGCTGATTTCGCTGACGTTGCTGTATGTGGCGGCGCTGGATCGTGAGCTGATTGTTGATCGCCGTAGCTTGATCGGTTTGACGGTGGGGTGTGTGTCTTGCTTTGCGTTGTTGTCGAGTGGCATGCGCTCGAAGGCGTTGACGTGGTTGGGTGGGTATTCGTATGCGATTTTTCTGTTTCATGTGCTGTTTGCGGCGACGTCGCGGGTGGTGCTGGGGCGGTTGGGTGTGAAGGATGAGAGCTTGTTGGTACTGGGTGGGTTGAGCGTTGGGCTGCTGGGCCCGGTGGTGTTGTCGATGGTGTTCAGCCGGTTTAATTTCACCTCGGTGTTGTTTCTTGGTGAGCGTGCGGCGACTAAGAAACCTGTGGCGGTCATTGCCCCGGTGGTGCCGGTTCAGAATAGCTAAAAGCTTCGCGAGCAGGCTCGCTCCCACAGTGGATATCGAGATCTCCTGTAGGAGCTGCGGCACGCTGCGATCTTTTGCTGTTGCTTCTAAAGAGCAAAAGATCGCAGCGTGCCGCAGCTCCTACAGGGGATTTGTGTATGACGCCGATCCAGTGTGGGAGCGGGCTTGCTCGCGAAGGGGCCCTTACGGACGGAAGGAAATTTTGCATGTTGGCAGTGAATGACGCTCAACCCGTTGCAGCGTCGGTGGTTGAGGTGGGCGACGCGCGTGAGCGGTTTGCGCAGTGGCGTGAAGGCAAGGCCGGCAAGGTGTTGTCGGTCTCGGTGATCGGCGACAGTTACAGCGCCGGCCAGGATTTCTATCTGAACAAACTGGTGCAGCGCGTGGCCGGGGAAGTAGGTTTTGCCGGGCCCGGCTATATCGGCTTCAATCACGGCGCCGCGCTCGGCGGCACGCATTTCAAATACACCCGCAGCAGTGAAAAATACTTCGGCGGGGACTGGACGGTTTCAGGTCTGGGCCAGGCGAGTCCGGACAGCCGCACGGTGAAGGGCCGGCCAGGTGCATGGCTGCAAGTCGACGCCAGCCCGACACCGGCGATCAACACCGCCGTCAATCAGGCTAAATTGCTTTACCTGGGCAATGGCGAACCTGCCGAGATCCGCTATCGCTGGTCACCCTCAGAAGATTGGCAGCCGATGACGTTGGCAGGTTCTGGCGTTCAGGAAGCAACCCTCTCGGGCCTTTCGGCAGCAGCGGACTGGTCGTTCAAACTGGAAGTTACCAAAGGCACGCCAACCCTGTTCGGCCTGTGGATGAGCAGCGATCAGAACGGCGTGCGCGTCTCGAAACTCGCAGCGTCCGGCGCTGCATCCGCTGACTTCTATCACAACGATGCGCAATGGCAGACCCAGTGGAAAGCCGCCGTGTCGAAGATCCCTGCCGATGTTTACCTGATCATGCTCGGTGGCAACGATCAGGGCTTTGGCGTGAAACCCGCGCAGTATCTGCAGAACGTTCAAGGTCTGGTGGGCATGCTCCGCGAGATTCAACCGGCGGCGAGTATCAACCTGATCATGCGTCAGGACACCACGCGTTCGAGCGCTTATCCGATGTCGGCGTATGCGCAGGTGCTTGAGCCTTGGGCGCGGGAGCAGCGGTTGGGTTACGCCAACCTGCAATGTGCATTCGGCCCTGACGTGAAGCGCTACGCTGCTGCGATGATCGGCCCGGACAAGATTCATCCGCTGCCGGCAACGGGCGGGAAGGTGATTGCGGATTACTTTTATGGCTGGATCACTGGCGCCAACAATCGCTGCGATGCCGCCCCACAATGATCGTTCCCACGCTCTGCGTGGGAATGCATCCTGTGACGCTCTGCGTCATTCGGCGTAGGGACGCGGAGCGTCCCGGGCGGCATTCCCACGCGGAGCGTGGGAATGATCAGCAGGGGACAGTTCAGGCGTCGGTGAAGGTGTCGATCTGATCGAGCAATTCCGCAAGCTTCTGCGGCATCAACCGTGCATCACAACGGGTTTCCACGTTGATGATGATCGCCGGGTCGTTGCAGCAAATCCGCACGCGGAAGCGCCAGTCGCTGAAGATCACTTTCAGCCCATCACTGTCATCCACCTCCAGCGCCTGCTCGCCATAGCGCTTCTTCAAATGCGCGAGCAGCGGATACGGATCGCGCAGCGGCCGGCGGATATCCCCGGACGCCGGGAACACGCCAATCCGCTCCACCAGCAAAATCGTGCCCAGCCAGGTTTCGTTGGCGCTGGGCAACGGCTGATGGCGTGACAACCAACTCATCACCCCGAGGTTGCCCACCTCGCGTTCAATCTCTACGGAATGTTGTGCAATGTTCATGGTGGCCTGCCTGAAATGAATAGGAGGGAGCCGTCTCAGCGGCCCTTGAGGTAGACGTTTTCGTAGCAGAAATTGGTCGCCTGCAAGTAACCCTCGGCGTCGCCGCAGTCGAAGCGCAGGCCTTTGAACTTGTAGGCCAGCACACAACCGTTCTGCGCCTGTTTCATCAACGCGTCGGTGATCTGGATTTCGCCGCCCTTGCCCGGTTCGGTATCGGCGATCAGGTCGAAAATGTCCGGCGTGAGGATGTAGCGACCGATGATCGCCAGGTTCGACGGTGCGTCTTGCGGCGCCGGTTTTTCCACCATGTTGTTGACGCGGTAGATGCCGTCGGAAATCAGCTCGCCGGCGATGACGCCGTACTTGTGGGTCTGGTCGGCCGGGACTTCCTGAATCGCGACGATCGAGCAGCGGAATTTCTTGTACAGCTGAATCATCTGCGTCAGCACGCCGTCGCCTTCAAGGTTCAAGCACAAGTCATCGGCCAGTACCACGGCAAACGGCTCGTCGCCAATCAAGGGGCGGCCGCTGAGGATCGCGTGGCCCAAGCCCTTCATTTCCACCTGACGGGTGTAGGAGAAGGTGCAGGTGTCGATCAGCTCGCGAGTGCCGGCCAGAAACTTCTCTTTTTCGGTGCCGCGAATCTGATGTTCAAGTTCGTAGCTGATATCGAAATGGTCTTCCAGCGCACGCTTGCCCCGGCCGGTGACGATGGCCATGTGTTGCAGGCCAGCGTCCCGTGCTTCTTCAACGGCGTATTCGATCAACGGCTTGTTGACGATCGGCAGCATCTCTTTCGGCATGGCTTTGGTGGCCGGCAAGAAACGCGTGCCGTAGCCGGCAGCGGGGAACAAACATTTACGAATCATAAAAGTATCCTGGACAGTCATGGAACACAGGCGACGCATGCAGGCCATAACGTCGGTCTGCAAGTTTCAATGATGATTGAAGGCTTACTTTAATACCTGAGTCAGGTTATTAATGGCAATTGTTCATGAGGATAAAACCCGACAATGTTATGAGATGTCGGTGAGTGCGTGATTAGTTATTTTTAGTCGGTATCTGTTGATAGTGATTCGTGCACTTGCAGTGCTAATAAGTAGCGGGCAATACAGTGTGACCTGCAAAAATATTTATTGCCAGTCATTGAACTAGTTTTGTTTTCGGTTGTTGTCGTTCGTTTGTGTGGATTGCGACACATATTCATGCAGTCGGGCTTGACACGCTACTTGGCATTTATCAAATGACGGATCGCGCCATGAAGATTCTCGTGACCGGCGGTGCCGGCTATATCGGTTCGCATACCACACTTGCGTTGCTGGAAGCAGGTTATGAAGTTGTTGTGCTGGATAATCTTTGCAACAGCAGCGATGCGGCGTTGCATGCCGTAGAAGCCATCTGCGGCAAGAGTGCCTGGATGATTCGCGGCGATGTCTGTGATCGGGCCTTGCTCGACCGGATTTTCCGCGAACACAACATTGAGGCCGTGCTGCATTTCGCCGGTCTCAAGGCTGTCGGCGAAAGCGTGCGCAAGCCGCTGGAGTACTACGAAACTAACGTCAGCGGCAGCATCACGCTGTGTCAGGCAATGGCGGCGGCGGGGGTATTTCGTCTGGTGTTCAGTTCGTCCGCCACGGTGTACGGCGAACCCGAGCAGATGCCCATTCGCGAAGATTTTCCTACCGGCAATCCGACCAATCCCTACGGCCAGTCCAAGCTGATCGTCGAGAACGTGTTGCGCGACCTCAGCCAGGCCGAACCGCGCTGGAGCATCGCTTTGCTGCGCTACTTCAACCCGATCGGCGCCCACGACAGCGGGCAGATGGGCGAAGACCCCAACGGTATCCCCAACAATCTGGTGCCTTACATCAGTCAGGTCGCGGTCGGCAGCCTTCAAGAGTTGTCGATTTTCGGTAACGACTACCCGACGATCGATGGCACCGGGGTGCGCGATTACATCCATGTGGTCGACTTGGCGGACGGCCATCTGAAGGCGCTGCAATCGATTGCCGGACGCACTGGCATTCACACCTGGAACCTCGGCACCGGCGACGGCTACAGCGTCCTGCAAGTGCTCCATGCCTTCGAACTGGCCTGCGGGCAACCGGTGCCGTACCGGATGATGCCGCGTCGTTCCGGCGATATTGCCGAGAGTTGGGCCGACGCCTCCAAGGCTGCCAAAGAACTTGGCTGGAAAGCCACGCGCAGTTTGCAGGACATGGTCACCGACACCTGGCGCTGGCAATCCACGCATCCCAATGGTTACTTGGGATGATGGCCATTTAAAGTCCAATGTTATTTTCAGTCAGGTTGTTAGATTCCGTCGGGAAATTACACTGGCAATGCCTTTTGCAAGTCCGTAGATATAAACCTGCCGTTCGACTTTTATCAGTTGGGTAAGACTGTGAAAGAACAACGGATCTTGTTCGCGCTATTTGCGAGCTTGAACGCTACCACCTCTAACACACGCCGGTTTTTTAACAGGCTGAATGTTAGAAAGGAGTTGTTATGAAAAAAGTGATGGCAGTTGCCCTGTTGACGATGTTGAGCAACTGGGCTGCCGCCGCTGAAGCACCGCTTACTGCGGTGACCAATGTAGGTGGCAACGTGGCGGCTTCTCAAGCGCCGGCAGCCAGTACTGCAATGGTCGCCAGTGCAGTCGCGGCGTCTAACAGCGGTGGCAGTGCCAACGGCGGTACCACCGGTACAACGGGTACCACCGGTACAACCGGCACGCATAACTAACAGGAAGTTCTGTTAGTGCAGTACAAGGTCGCCCGACGTGAGTCGGGTGACTTTGTTTTTGGATTCGCCCTTGAATAGCGTAGTGCCATTATGACTCGTAGTGTTTATCTTTTAATGTTGGCAAGTCTCGCTTTGCAAGGTTGCATGTTTTCCCCCGGTCAATACCTGAGCACCCAGGACATCACGCGTCAGGGTGCCAGTGAAAGCAGCCGGGTCGAGCTGATTCCGATCACGCCCAAGCTGATTGCCATGAACCGCGCCACGCAGAAACGTGAGTCGCTGCCGGCAGAGTTGTTGGCGACGCCCGCGGAATACCGCATCGGCAACAACGACGTGCTGTACATCACCGTGTGGGATCACCCGGAACTGACCGCACCCTCCGGCGCGCAACAACAGATCGATGCCAACGGCCGCCTGGTGCGCTCCGATGGCACGCTGTACTACCCGTTTATCAAGGAAGTTCAGGCCACCGGCCGGACTATCCAGCAACTGCGCTCGGACATCGAACAACGGCTGTCGGCGTTCATCGCCGAGCCGCAGGTCGATGTCGCGGTGTTGCGTTTCGCCAGCCAGAAAGTCGTGGTCACCGGCGCCGTCACCAAGGCTGGCCCACAAGCGATTTCCACCAACCCGCTGAGCGTGGTCGAAGCGCTGGGCACTGCCGGCATCGACACCAACAATGCCGACTTGTCCGGGCTGCTGCTCAACCGCAAGGGCCGGGTGTATCCGCTCAATCTGGATTCGCTCAATCAAGCGGATTCCGAGTTGCAGAACGTCTACCTCAAGGGCGGCGATCAGCTGTATCTGCCGTACAACGATAACAAGCGCATCTACGTGATGGGCGAGGTCAATCAGCCGCGCGCGTTGAGCTTCAAGACCGCGACGATGAACCTTTCCGACGTACTCGGTTCGGTCGGCGGCTTGAGCCAGACCACCTCCAACGGCAACGCGGTGTACGTCATTCGCGGCGTGGAAAACCTCGATGTCGAGCCGGCAAAAATCTATCAACTCGAAGCCGAATCGCCGACCGCCATGGCGCTCGCTTCGCACTTCGAAGTGCGTCCTCAGGACGTCGTGTATGTCGGCCCTGCCAACGTGACTCGCTGGAACCGTCTGATCAGCCAACTGGTGCCGTCGGCATCGATTGTCGGCACCGGCGCTTCCGCTGCGAAGAACTGGAGCGAATACAGCAACAACAGCAAATAAGGCCGCCCGTCCGTGAAAATATTGAAAATCGGCGTCTGCCTGATGGCGGCCGCGTTGCTGTGCGGCTGTAACCCCCTGATGAGCGCGTCGCTGAACAACTTGAAGGCCGCGGTCGTCGGCCCGGATGAAGTCGAGGTGACGCCCGCCGAAGTGGCCGGGGTCAATTACCCGCAACTCAAACTGACCACACCGTCCGGCTCTGGCGTTTTGGCGTTGGTGCGCGAGCGTGAGGATCTGCAGTTCTGGGTTGCCTCCGGCAAACAAGTGTTGTTGCTGCGCGATGGCCTCGCCGTGCGCAGCATTGGCCTTGGTCTGGAAGGCGATCTCGATGGCACACGCCTGGCTGACAACTCGCCGTTCAAACGAGGCCTGCATCAAGTGCCGGATGGTTTTACCACGCGGCGCTGGATCGATCTCTACAAGGGCCAGGAAGTGGGGGTGATCGTCAACAGTCGCTTCACCCGCCGCGCCACTGAAACCCTGACCATTCTGGACAAGGACTACGCCGTGCTGCGTGTCGACGAGCAGATTGATGCGCCGGCCATTGGTCTCAGTGCGACCAACCGTTATTGGGTCGATCCGCGTGACGGTTTCATCGTGCAGAGCGAGCAGCAACTCACTTCGCAACTGCGTGTGAAACTCGTGCAACTGACCCCAGATCGCAGGCATCTGCCGTGAAGCGCCTGAGGGTTTTTTCCGCTTTTTTGCTGTTGATCGCCAGTGCGAGTCAGGCCGCCGTCACCGTCAGCGGCGATGTGGCCAACCCGGGCCCGGTCGAGTTGCCGGCGGGTGGGCGTTTGCTCGATGTGATCAGCGTTGCCGTACCGAATGCCGAAGGTTATTGGCTGGCGGGCGGCTTGCTGCGCCAATCGCTGATTGAGCAACAGACGCGGCTGAAGGTCGGCGTGCTGTTTGATCTCGATGTGCTGCGGCGCATGGCGTTGCTCTTCGACAGACCGAGCCGGGCGGCGCTGGCGCAGCGTGTTGCCGACGAGGTTCGGCAGATGCCGGTGACCGGGCGGCAGATTGCCGATCTCGATCCGGTGGCGCTGGAAGTCGGCTTCGCCCGCAACATCCGTCTCGACGATGGCGATCGGCTGATCTACCCGACGCGCGTCGATGAGGTGGAAGTGGTGGGCGCTGTCGACGCGCCGTGTCACCTGCCGTATCAGCCGTTGCAGGAAGCTCGCGAGTATCTGCAAGGCTGTGCGATTTCCAGCGATGCCGAGGCCGATTATCTGTGGCTGATCCAGCCCAATGGCGCTTCGCAGCGCGTCGGCATCGCGCATTGGAATCGCGAGTCCGGGCACTTTCCCGTGGCCGGCAGCAAGATTCTGGTGCCGCTGAAAAATGATGATCTTGATCCGCCTATCCCTGAGCTGAATCAGCAGTTGGCCGAATTTATTGCCACGCAGCTGGCCGAGGTGGTTCGTTGAAGTTACGTTTTGCAGCTGTGTTGTTATTGCCCTGTGGTCTGGCTCATGCAGAGCCGCGCATTACCCAGAATGACTTCGGCGGCGCCGGTCTGTGGCAGACGCCGACCGCACGCATGGCCCCGGCCGGCGAGTTGAGCGTCAACGCCAACCGCACCGATCCGTACAGCCGCTACAGCGTTTCGTTGCAGCCGCTGGACTGGCTCGAAGGCTCGTTTCGCTACACCGCGATCACCAACCGGCCGTACGGCTCTGAGGCCCTCAGCGGCAGCCAAAGCTATAAGGATAAGGCAGTCGACGCCAAAGTCCGGCTGTGGCAAGAGAGCCACTGGGCGCCGGAAGTGGCGCTGGGCTTCCGAGATATCGGCGGTACCGGTTTGTTCTCCAGTGAGTTTTTCGTCGCCAACAAACGCTTCGACAATTTTGATTTCAGCGCCGGCATCGCCTGGGGTTACATCGGTAATCGCGGCGACTTCGACAACCCGTTGGGCTTCGCCAGTGATCGCTTCAAAACCCGTCCGGAAACCGAAGGCACCGGTGACGTCAACGCGGGTTCGTACTTTCGTGGTCGGCCTTCGCTGTTCGGCGGTGTGAGCTATCAGACGCCGTGGGATCGTCTTAGCCTGAAGCTCGAATACGAAGGCAACGATTACAAGAACGAGCCGAAGGACAACGAGATCAAACAGGACTCGCCGATCAACCTCGGCGCAGTGTTCAAAGTCACTGATTCGATCGACCTCAGCGCGGCGTGGGAGCGCGGTAATACGGCGATGTTTGGCGTGACTTTTCACACCAATTTCGTCAGCCGCAAAGCGCCGGCGAAAACCTACGACCCGACCCCGGAACCGCTGCCGGCGAAGGCACCGACCACGTCGATGGAGCAGGTTGACTGGGCCAACGTCTCGCAGCGTTTGCAGCAGAATGCCGGCTACAAAGTCGAGCGCATTGCCCAGCGCGATTCCGAGCTGATCGTGTATGGCGAGCAGCAGCGTTACTTCCATTCGTCCAAGGCAGTCGGGCGTGCGAGCCGGATTCTCGATAACAGCGTCAACGACGATATCGACTGGTTCACCGTGGTCAACAAGCGCTACGACTTGCCGCTGGAAGAAACCAGCGTGCCGCGCCAGACCTTCCGCGAAGTGATCAACAACGAGGAGCCGTTGCAGTCGCTGCACCGCACCACCGAGATCAACCCGGCGATGCCGCACAACGAGAAAACCCTCTACACCGAGGCGCCGCAGCATTTCAGTTACGGCGTCGGTCTGGGCTTCAAACAGAACGTCGGCGGCCCGGATGGTTTGCTCTATCAATTCAGCGCCGATGCCGACGCCGAATATCGCTTCAATCGCAACACCTGGTGGAGCGGTCTGCTCAGCGCCAATCTGGCGAACAACTTCGACAAATTCACCTACGACGCACCGAGCGGATTACCGCGTGTGCGCACGGATTTGCGCCAGTACCTGACCACCTCCGATGTGACCATGCCGCTGTTCCAGGTCAGCCATGCCGAGCAGTTGGATAAAGACCTCTACGGCATGGTGTACGGCGGTTATCTGGAGTCGATGTTTGCTGGCGTGGGCGGGGAGGTGCTGTTCCGCCCGACCGGTGAACGCTGGTCGGTGGGCGCGGATCTGAACTGGGTGCGCCAGCGTGATTTTGATCAGGGTTTGGGTTTGCGTGATTACTCGGTGGTGACCGGGCATATCACCGGTTACACGGATCTGCCGTTTGATACGTTAGCAGCCGTCAGTGTCGGTCGTTATCTGGCGGGGGATTGGGGCGGTACGGTGGATATCTCGCGAGAGTTTTTCAACGGCGTGCGCTTTGGTGCGTGGGCGACGATCACCACGGCCAACAGCGCGGAATACGGTGAAGGTAGCTTCGACAAAGGCCTGTACCTGTCGATCCCGTTCGACGAAATGATGAGCATGTCGACCATGCGCCGCGCCAACCTGGTGTGGGCCCCGTTGACCCGAGACGGTGGCGCCAGACTGAGCCGCAGCTTCCAGCTGCACTCGATGACGGATAGCCGGGAAGGGGACATGTTCTATCGCAACTTCGAGAAAATCACCGAGTAACCCGTGATCTTTGTAGGAGCAGAGCTTGCTCGCGATAACGTCGGCACATCCAACATTGATGTTGCCTGACCCACCGCTTTCGCGAGCAAGCTCGGCTCCTACAAGGGTTGTGCCACGCCAAATATCTTGAGCCGACCACACATCCCCTGTAGGAGTGAGCCTGCTCGCGATAGCGTCAGACCAGTCGACACCTACTTCGCCTGACCCACCGCTTTCGCCAGCAGGCTGGCTCCCACGCTGGATATGTATGACGCCACAAATCTCGATCCGGCCGCGATCCCCTGTAGGAGCCGAGCTTGCTCGCGAAGGCGTCGGCACATTCAATATCGATGTTGCCTGACCCACCGCTTTCGCGAGCAAGCCCGCTCTCACATGGGATATTGGCCGAACCGAAAATCCCTATCCCAACCCAAATCCCAGACACAAAAAAGGGGACTTTCGTCCCCGTGCATTTGCGCAACCGGCCTCAGTAAATATCCTTCGACAACAACGTAAACGGTGTCTTCACCAGGATCTTCAGATCCAGCCACAACGACCAGCTGTTGATGTACTGCAGGTCAATCTCGACACGCTTCTGCATTTTGTCGATCGTGTCCGTTTCGCCCCGGCAGCCGCTGATTTGTGCGAGCCCAGTGATCCCCGGTTTAATCCGGTGGCGTGCCATGTACGCGAGGATTTTCCCCGAGTAGAAGTGGTTGTGCGCCACCGCATGTGGACGCGGCCCGACCAGTGCCATATGCCCTTGCAGCACGTTGAACAGCTGCGGCAATTCATCCAGCGAAGTGCGGCGAATAAAGCGTCCAACCGCAGTAATGCGCGAATCGTTACGGCTGGCCTGTTTCACTTCGCGGTCGTCGTGCACGCTCATCGAGCGGAATTTCCAGACCTTGATCACCTTGCCGTTCCAGCCATGACGATCCTGTTTGAAAAACACCGGCCCCGGCGAGTTGAGCTTTACCGCCAGAGCGATGATCAGCAGGATCGGGCTCAACGCGATGATCGCCAGCAACGCCACGGTTTTCTCAACCAGACTTTTGCTCAACGCAGCGGTCGGGCGACTGGTCAGCGGGCTCTCGTTCAAGTAGATCGCTGGCAAACCATCCACGACTTTCACCGAGTGATTGAGCAGCGTCAGCGCGTTCAGATCCGGCACCCACACCACATCAACGTTGGCGCCGAGCAAATCGACATACATCGCCTCGATCTGCGCTGCTTCGCACAGCGGCAGCGTGATGTACAAACGGCGGATATCGTGTGCTTCGATCAGCTCCAGCAACTGCTCCTGAGCGCCAACGACGCGCGGTGCATCCGAGGCCAGAGCGGGCAGGGTGCCGTTGCTCACCAGTCCCACCAGCGGCAGGTTTTCCGAGAGGCTGAGCTTCTTCGCCAAGCCCAGCGCCAGTTCGCCAGTGCCAACGATCAGCGTCTTGTGCTCACTTTTACGCGAGCGCTGGTAGTACTTCGAAAACGCATGCAACGGTGCGTACAAAAACGCCTGACCGAGGAAGCCGTAGACCGCCCAACTCAGAATCACCTGGCGCGAAAACAACTCATCGGCCTGGCAGACAAACGCAATGCAGGCCAGCGCTGCCATGGTCATCGACCAACCCATGAACAACCGACCCAACCCGGTCAGGTAATTGTCGCGTTTGCGATAAACACCGCTAAACGTATAAGCCGGCACCGAAGCCAAAACCGCCAGGGTTGCGCACATCCGGTAATAGAACGCGACGCTTCCTGTGTGCTGTTCAGCCAGTACGAACAACAGCGTTACCACAAAACCCTGCGCCAGCGCCCATTGGCCCCAAAAGGTCAGTCCCTTGAGGCCCGTGCTTCGATTGATACTAAGAGAAAGATCCATACGATATCCCCAAAAGACGTCCATTCAGGTTTCAACAGTTGAAATCCGAGTTGTTAAACAGGCTTATTGTTTTTGTTGTAGCGAGTGTCCTGAGGTAACAACGCCGATAGGTCGAACTGTCGTCAGTCAATAGACTAAGTTATTGGCGATAAGGGTGTCTGACGAGTTCTAACAAGATGGCACAGTGCCAACTTTTAAATATTTAAAAGCTGATTGTTAGAAAAGGTCGAATAGCAGGGGGTGAATAAAGGATGTCGTATTTGTTACTGTTGGAGGGGTGGAGGCAGGGAGTGTTAATTAAAGGAGGGAGTTGAAACCAAACAGAGTGCTCTTGTTGTTTTTGTAATCGCACTTTATCTGTTTATCTGGTTTGGGCGGTCGGCTGTGTTTAGGCGACGACTTCCTGGATGAGGCAATAACCACGGTTTCTGACCGCGCGGAACAGGCGTTCACCCTTACTGGCCATTTTGAACTTGTCTTGCAGGCGGCTCAGGCACATCTCCAGTCCGCGATATTGCTCCGGCTCTCGGCCAATGCTCAGAATCAACTCGTCTCGACTGACAACCCGTTCTTCATGGCTGAGCATTTTTTTGACCAGTGCTGTTTCAAGTCCGGTGAGACTGATCTCGACATCGTCTTTGACCAGTGCGCCTTGATCGTTGTCCAGATGCCAGGTTTCGTTGCCAGGCGTATCGTCAGCATTGGCGGGAATTATCTCGCCGGTTACCGATGGATTGCTCTGAAAGGGATTAGCGATTTGCGCGGCTCGCCATTCGGATTCGAGGGTGGCGATGATTTTCTGGGTGTCATATTCAATCGTGCGTGCGACGTTCTTTCGACTAACGCTTGGGTATGTGAACTCCATCACGGTCGGGGCGGAAGAGGGCGAAGCGGAGCCTTCAATAAACATTTGTGCCTGAGACGTGCCAAATGAATTGAAGCGTTCACTGGACAAAATGCTTTCCAGTTCACGTTGCGACGTTGTGCTATTAGTCACGACAACAAAATATTTTCTTGGGAGGGTTGTACTAGTTTCCATGTCTCTCTCCTGAATACACACCAAAATTGGCTAAAAAGGGTCAATCGGCAGGCGAGCAATGACTTCCTCGGAAGTAATCGATAGGCAGGGTCTGGGCCCAATGATGGCCCTCGATAAGTTCCACTCGATCTGCTGCTATGTTATGGAGTTATTGTTATGGTTAGTGTTGTCGCGCTCATTCAGTCGCTGGATTTCTAATAGGCGTGCAGTACAGATAAAACGATAGCGTTGCATGGGACGATCCTTCGTACGTATGCAAAAGGGATGGCTGCCATTGAATCAGGCAGTCGATATCAGACCCCGCAGCAGGCGATAGCCATGGCCGCGGATGCTCTGAATCGCGTTGGTACCATACATGTCCTTGATTTTTCCACGCAAGCGGCTGATCGATTTCTCCAGCGCTCGAGGGTCGTAGAAATTGGGGTTGAGGCCCATGATGTTGGCAATTTCATCATGGCTCAGAATGTGGTTATGAGTTTGCGCAAAGGCTTCGAGGATCTTCATTTCGGCAAACGAGATATCAAGTTTCTGGCGGGAGCCCATCAGGCAAATGCGCGTCGGGTCGAGTGTCAGATTGATATCGCGTTGCCACTCTTCACTGTTGAAGAACTCGGCAAGCAACTCGACGCTGTCCTCAGAAAGGGTATTGAGTTTGATACAAAAGTCAGCGCCGGCCAGAAAATACTTGATCTTGTTGAAGGCGCCGCGCCCAGTGATCACTGCGCAAATGATCGGTTTCAAGTTGTCGCTGCGAACGCTTTGCACCAGCGCAAGATTGTCTTCGAGGGCCTGAGGGCTGTCGATGACCAGGAAAATGGCGCGATAGCCAGAATAATCATTCTGCTGAAATGAACGCGTGTACGCATCGACCTCTAGTGCCATATCGCTACGCACATGCCTGGCCACCAGCGTTCTAAAATGTTCGGCCACGCCACGGGTACGACCCAAAGTGAGAACACCGGGGTCGTCGTTTTGCGGGCGCGGACTTCTAGTCGCTAAGTTCCCAGAGAGCATCATGCATTGACTCGAATTAAGTGCTGACATCGGGATGTTAAAGCACCGGTTCTCATCTGTGACTGACAATTGGTAACATTCACGCGCTTTTTAGACGTGGCTCCCGAGTTTTCTAACAATAATTAAGCTTTTCAAGCTTTTAGTTGATTTTGTCAGATAGGTGAACTAGCGCTTAGATGGTGGCGATATGCAATGGTGCCACTATTTTGAATCGCTGGCCATCGCTTTATTAATGTCCAATTGCCATTGTTTGGCCATCTGCGTGAATGTGAGATTCATCACACTTTATTGGCTGGACTAACTTTTTGCCACTCAGCCCCTAAATATTTTCTGCGTAGTTCGTCGTCCGACGATTACTAACATGGCTTGAGTGTGGCATTTCATTAGACCTATTCTTTCGGGATCAAAAGATCGCAGCCTTCGGCAGCTCCTACAGGGGAATGCATTTCAAATGTAGGAGCTGCCGAAGGCTGCGATCTTTTGATCTTTCATTTTGGTCAATTGTTTAATTGCAGATACTCAAGCCCTGAGTGTTATTACCCGGTCGCTCACACGAGCGCTCTGACGGAGGATTAATGGATTTCTGGACTTTTTTCCAGGTGTTGATATTAGGTGCGGTTGAAGGCCTCACCGAGTTCTTGCCCATCTCAAGTACCGGCCACCAGATCATCGTCGCCGACCTGCTCGACTTTGGTGGCGAACGCGCCATGGCGTTCAACATTATTATTCAACTGGGTGCCATCCTCGCCGTGGTCTGGGAGTTCCGCCCGAAGATCTTCGAAATCATCAAAGGCCTGCCCACTGAGCGCAATGCACAACGCTTCACCGTCAACTTACTGATCGCCTTTCTACCCGCCGTTGTACTCGGCGTGCTGTTCGCCGACACCATCCATCATTACCTGTTTAACCCGATCACCGTCGCCGTGGCGCTGGTGGTGGGTGGCGTGGTGATGCTGTGGGCCGAACAACGCAGTCATGTGATCAGCGTCGAGCACGTCGACGACATGCGCTGGTCTGACGCGCTCAAGGTCGGTTTCGTACAGTGCCTGGCGATGATTCCGGGCACTTCGCGCTCCGGCTCGACCATCATCGGCGGCTTGCTCTTCGGCCTGTCACGCAAAGCCGCTACCGAGTTCTCGTTCTTCCTCGCCATGCCAACCATGGTCGGCGCCGCCGTGTATTCCGGCTACAAATACCGCGACTTGTTTCAGCCCAACGACCTGCCGGTGTTCGCGCTCGGCTTCATCACCGCGTTCATCTTCGCGATGATCGCCGTGCGCGGTTTGCTCAAGTTTATTGCCAACCACAGCTATGCCGCGTTCGCGTGGTATCGGATCGCGTTTGGTTTACTGATTCTGGCGACGTGGGCGTTTGGTTGGGTCAACTGGACAGCGGCAGCGGCGGGGTGAAGGTCAAGCCAGGCGGATCAAACCGCCTGATTGAAACTGGGGGAGGACATCAACGCCCTTCAAGCAACTCGGCGGCTTGATCCAGCAACGCCAGCGGATCCTTGGCCTTGTGAATATCCACCGACAACAACTGACGGAATTTACGCGCCCCCGGGAACCCCGTGCCCAGGCCCAGCACATGCCGCGTGATGTGATGCATCGCGCCGCCGGCCGCCAAATGCTCGGCTATATAAGGACGCAATTGCGCCAACGCCTCAGCCCGACTGATCACCGGCGCCGAACTGCCGAACAACTGCTGATCCACCTCCGCCAGCACATACGGATTGTGATATGCCTCGCGCCCCAACATCACGCCGTCGAACGTCTGCAAATGCTCATGGCAAGCCTCCATCGTCTTGATCCCGCCGTTCAGCACAATTTCCAACTCCGGAAAATCCGCCTTCAACTGCGCCGCCACGTCATAACGCAACGGCGGAATGTCGCGATTCTCCTTCGGCGACAACCCCTCCAGAATCGCAATCCGCGCATGCACGGTAAAACTCGTGCACCCGGCATCGCGGACGGTGCCGACGAAATCGCACAGCTCCGCGTAACTGTCGCGACCATTGATGCCGATGCGGTGCTTCACCGTGACCGGAATTGACACCGCGTCACGCATGGCCTTGACGCAATCCGCCACTAACTGTGGGTGACCCATCAGGCAGGCGCCGATCATGTTGTTCTGTACGCGATCGCTTGGGCAGCCGACGTTGAGGTTTACCTCGTCGTAGCCGTGCTCCTGCGCCATGCGTGCGCAGGCGGCCAGGTCGAGAGGGACGCTACCGCCGAGTTGCAACGCCAAAGGATGCTCGGCTTCGTTGTGACGGAGGAAGCGTTCGTGATCGCCGTTGAGGAGAGCGCCGGTGGTGACCATTTCGGTGTAGAGCAGGGCGTTCTTCGATAGGAGGCGTAGGAAGTATCTGCAATGCCTATCGGTCCAATCCATCATGGGCGCAACGGAAAACCGCCGGGACAGCGTAGAGCTTGAGTTTGCTGGGGATGTAGCTGATTTCTGTACCATTTTACTCTACGCGTTTATGCGGGTTTTCGGGGGTAAATGGGCGTTTTCAAGAGGTCATTGGTACAATGTACCAACCCCTTTCACAATTGTACCAGTTGACCATGGCCACGATCAGAGCACGTAAACGCACCGACGGCAGCATCAGTTACACGGCACAGATACGCCTGTTTCGCGATGGAGCGCAAGTTTACCAAGAGAGCCAGACCTTCGCCCGAAAACAGGCCGCGCAGGTTTGGGTTCGAAAACGTGAAACTGAATTGGATCAGCCAGGCGCCATTGAGCGGGCCAACCGCCATAGCGCCACGGTCAAGGAAATGATCGACCGTTACCTGGTCGAAATGGAAAAAGTCCGTCCATTGGGTAAAACCAAACTGGCAACGCTCAAGGCTATCAGCGAGTCGTACCTGGGCAAACTCAACGACCAGGACATCAACAGTCAGCAGTTGGTGGAGTATGCCTTGTGGCGGATGGGCAAAGAGGGCGGAAGCGTCCAACCTCAGACGGCCGGTAATGATCTCGCCCATCTCGGTGCGGTGCTTTCGATTGCCCGGCCTGCATGGGGGTATGAGGTTGATCCTCACGCAATGGTGAACGCCCGAAAGGTGCTGAAGAAGCTTGGCTACAACATGAAAAGTCGAGAGCGCGACCGCCGTCCTACCCTAGAGGAGTTTGACAAACTCCTGACGCACTTTCGCGGGATTCAAGCCCGACGACCAACGTCGATCAATATGCTCAAGATGACAGCGTTTGCATTGTTCTCAACTCGTCGACAAGAAGAGATTACGCGCATTCAGTGGGCGGATCTGGATGAGGAAGGTCAACGTGTGTTGGTGCGTGACATGAAGAATCCCGGCCAGAAAATCGGCAACGATGTTTGGTGTCATTTGCCGCCAGAAGCCTGGGCAATTATTCAAACAATGCCGAAGTCGCTATCCGAGATTTTTCCCTACAGCGCTGAGTCAGTGTCCACTTCCTGGACCAGGGCGTGCAAGATCTTGGGCATTGAAGATCTACACTTCCATGACTTGCGCCATGACGGTGTCAGTCGATTGTTTGAGATGGACTGGGATATTCCGCGAGTCGCCAGCGTTTCGGGACACAGGGACTGGAATTCGATGCGCCGTTACACCCATCTGCGCGGTCGCGGCGACATCTATGCAAATTGGAAGTGGTTGGCAAAGGTTCTGCAGGCGCCCGTGAAATTGGGCGCTAGGACATTGAAGTAGTTCACCTTCCTCGCGGTGCGCTGTTCAGCTGATTGCTCTCCTTAATAGCTGCTGCGCGTTGAGCATCGAGATATTCAGCGAGATCCGTGATGTGTATTCCTTTTGCACTCTTTTGGCTTGGTTCCAATCGAGTAATTGGGATTTTTATTTGCCCAGCAAGCACCTTACGTTGAAACATATCGGTGGTGAGGTGCGTGAAATAGTCACTGCAGACTCGCGCCAATGGAATGATGACTTGGCCGTCGTATTGCGCGAGAAGCACGAAGAGCGTTTTCATGGCTTTGTTCCCTCATGAATAGCTTCAGTCTGTTCATTGCGTCCCAGGTTGGCGACTGGGCAGGGGCGTGTAGTACTTCTGCCAACTGAAAACGTGTTCGTGATAGCCTCGACATTGCCATCATTGTTGGTTTGAGCTTGCATGGTTCTCTCCTTTCAGTGGTGGTCGGTGCCGAGGGGTTGCAGCCCCTCGGTACCACTTCCAATTACATCGTTACCTGGTCAGCCAGATCAGTAGGTCGGGTACCTGAAGGGCTGTGACAGCAATCAGTGCTACGGTTGCAATCGTGCTGAACAGGCCGATCAACAACTCCCTACTGCCTCGTTGCTCTGTATCGTTGGTGCGTTGCATGGCTCTCTCCTCTCAGTAGTTGCCGGTTGCAGCCGGCGTTACATGTCGCTGTCTGGCGTTCGCACCAGGTGCAGCTCCAAGCCTTCAAATTCGTTGCTGTCCTCAGTGCTCGATTGCCAATCCAGCACTGCCTGGATCTGCTTGCGGGAGCAGCTCAATACCAAAATCTCTCGCTGACCGTTCATTGCGCGCACTTCTAGGATGTCGACGAGACCATCAGCACCATAGGCGTCTGCCTGTACGGTTTTCCTGTGATCGTTGCCAATCTGGCGCATTACTTCGGTGACGCGATCCTGCAGGGGTATCGCTTTGTCACTTCCCGCGAGTATTTGAATTTGCATTCATCCGTCCTGTCGGCGATCGGCTGTCAGGCCTGAAAAATCCAGCACTTCACGATGGGTTGTTTGGTGATGGTCGCGCTGGAGTGCTTGGACTGGTGTGCACGTACCGCGCTGTCGGTTGCCTTGTTCGTGTCGACCAACTTCCGAGAGCGGGAATCTTTAAGGCGCTCTCTCAGTTCGCTGATATCGGCAACCTTCTGGCGGTGCTCGGCTGCGCATTTGACGAAGTCGTTTAGGTTGATGGCGATGGTGTGTTCTTTCTTACTGTGGTTGACCACCGGGCCGTCAGCATCCAGGCCTTCGAGGTACTCATAAACCTCCCAGAATTCAGTCACTACCGGATGATCCGAGCTGATCGAGGATTGGCGCTCTATGGCCATGCGGATGATCTGAGTCCGGGTGTGGCTGATTTGTGCTTCGCTGAGGGGCAACACCAGGCGCAGGCAGTCGAGCAGAGCGAGCAATTGAGCGTGGTTCTTGTTGATTCGCTCCACACGGATGTAACCCAGCGGCTCGACCACCCGGCGTATCGCGCCGATCGTGCCCTTGTGCTTGTGGATGTAGAACGATGCTTTGATCGCGGAGCGTTTGGTCGCTTCCGTCCATTCACTGTCCCAACGATCAACGGAGAAAGCCCAAGCCATATAGGGAAGAAATTCCACCGGGCATTTGTTGGGGTTCCAAAGCTCTCGAAGGGGAATCGGTGTGCGCTGAATTTGCGCTAGTGCTTGTGCCGCCAGATATTCCAACTGGCTGGCATTACGCGGTAATAGCGACGCTGCCCCCATCATTCCAATCCCTGTGTCAGAGTGATGTTGGTGCAATAGGGCGCCTGGTACGGCGTGGCTGCGATGTCGATCCAGTGATCCAGCTCAACCTTGCGCACACCTTCGACATGCAGTGCTGCGTGGATGGCGGATTCGGACACCTCCATACCCAGCCGGCGACGTTGATGTACGTAGGCCAGCAGGCGTTGGTTGGCAGCGGAAAGGATCGGCTCGGACTCTGGGCCGCTGGTTTTAAGGTACAGCCTGGCAGTGACCTGATAAGGGATGACAACGGCGCTCTGCACCGTCAAGCGATCCGCTACCGGTCGGCGGTCTTCGTCGCTGAGGTAGGCGTTGACGATGCTGAGCAGACTCGCGTCAACGCTGCCATCTCCCAGCAACGATTGCACCGTAACAATCACCACGGCAGGGCTTGGGCTTTCAGCTGTGGCGTCGGCCACGCGGCCATCGGCAGCACGAGCGTGGAAGATATAGCTGTTGCGGGGGCCTGCAGTACTGAGGCCTTCCCAAGCCATTTGGGCGCGCTCGCGCAAACTGTCGTAGCTCTCCAATACTTCGGGAATCACCGGCACGGCGCTCGGGTTACCGACCTGCACAACCAAGCGTTCGACATTGTAATTTGCCGCCAGGTTTTCGAGGTCGGCGCCTTGGGCCAGAGCAAGCATGTTCGCTACGGCGCCTTCGTTGACCCGTTGTCGCCAAATGGTCTCGCGGTAGGCGTTCTCCTCGAGCAGCTTGGTGAGCGGCTCCGACTCCAGCTCGAGTCGTGCAGCGATTATCGCTTGCTCGTCCGCCGGCCATAGGCTGATGGCATAGGCTTTGCGCTCAGCCAAAATCAATTCAAAGTCGATTTGCTCAACGATCTGTGGAGGTGGGAGCTGGCTGAGATCGATCGGGACAAAGGTGTTCATACACTGGCCCCCAGCTGTAGCGGGATACTCAGGTTGTGCTGTTGATTACTATCGACTTCTGCGCCTTCCAGCTCCAAGACAACCTCACCCTGCAGAGTGATTCCGCTGAACTGCACGCGACTGAGGTTGATGCGCGGCTCCCAGCGCAGCAAGGCCATCGCGGTGGCGGCGTACACGCGAAGCCGTGTGGCGTCGTTGAACGGCTGGTCGACCAATTCGGGCAGCAAACTGCCGTAGTCGCGGCGCATAACCCGAGTCCCGATGCGGGTGTTCAGGATGTCCGTGATCGACTGGCGAATGTGTTCCAAGTTGCCGATGGTGCTTCCAGTCTCTCGGTTCATACGGGTTTTCCTGACTGATCAGGGCCTGCTTTGACGCCGCCATGCGGGTGGTTGACCAGGCTGATACCCGCAGCGATTACATCCACCGAGACAGTGACTTTCCCGGTGACGTTTTGATTGCCGGTTTGGGTGTAGTCGCCTTCATGAGTGATTGGCCCGACGAAATGAATACCCCCCTGACTGATCAGCTGCGTGGTGCCGGCTTCAGGGAGCACTGCGCGTAGATGATGGGCAACGCAGTCATATTCGATAACGGCGCCGTCGCGGTAAGTACGACGATGTAAACCGACCCGGTCTCCATTGGCCTCATTTTCAGTACTGAAAACGCCGGTAAGAGCCACCCCATTGGCGAGTTGTCCAGATGGGCTGAATAGAATGACCTGTTCGTTTTCGGTGGGTGGATCCCAGTCTTTGTCCAGGCCCGCACGAAGGGCAATCCATGGCAGCCAAGTGGTTAGCAAATCGCCGGTTTTTACGCGCACACGCGGTGGCTGCATCTGAACTTCGGCAACTGTGCCGAAGCGGATGAGATTTTCCAGCAGGCGGGAGAGGGCGGCGATATTGGTCATATCGCCGATGGTGTCTATTCAAAATGAGTTGTGCAGCTCCGGTTCCTTGTAGGGAAGCGGTTTACACCTTTATCCTTAAAACTGAGAAGCTTGCCAAGTAGCTAAATAGGACTCACGACAAGCTAACGAGGCTCTGCGAAATAGACCCGTTGGGTTATTTCGGCCATCTGTTTTGGCCAGCCCGCATAACTTCTGATGCCATGTTCTTCTCCAAGATGTTCGTAAATATGGTAGGGCTCTAGCTCGCGTGCTGTAAGCAAAATAACTCGACTTTCATATTGCCTGTTCAAAGAACGAGCCATAGCGATTTCTTCATTAGTGAAAGGCGCCAGCTTTACGAATAATATGTATACGTTAAATCGATGTCTTGGCAGTGCATCCGCAACTCGACGCATATTTTCCACATCGCGTTGGAAATCTTCTTGGCTGATAGGGCCCTGATCTTTACATTCTGCAATTATTAGATCAGATTTTTTTAGTTCTCTTCCGTTAAGTAACCAAACGAAATCTACTTCGCACTTTGTCTGGCCCGATTCAGGAAGCGGTATGAGGTCAAGCGAGGTTATATATGAGCTGCGGGAAAAACCATGGGTGAAAGTTGTGTCGAGTTGTTGAAGTGTTAATGCAACCGGAATAGCACCTTGAATATTTCTCTCCGCCCCAAGTAATCCTGATCGACGAAATGCCCATTCATTTTTCATAAGTTGCTGAGTGGCATTGAAAGTGTACCCGCAAAGCTCGCACGCAGAATGCTGCTTAAGATTGTCAAGAGTAGTCCAGCTCGACATTCCGCACTTTTCACACTCTAAATCTGCGCCGATTCGAAACAGTCCTTTTTCCACCATGTGACTGAATACATCGGGGGGAGTAAGTTTCGAATCGTGATCGCGCGGAGTTAAATATAAGTCGACATGTGCCGAAAATGTTGCAGGTAACCCTTGCTTCTTGTCTGTGATGGTATCGTATGCCGTACGACGAGCGAATGAGTTACGAGGGCCGAATTTTTTTATCAGTTCCCGCGCGCCCGGGATTTTGAATACACGAGCTCCTTGAAGTCCGCCGAGTTGAGTAAGAAGCTGGCGGACTATTCTTCCACTGTTGCTTAATTTGCTTTCAAACCCAGCCATAAAAAATAATTGATTAAACAATTTATCGGTCGGTAGTGAGCTTAAAAAACTATCGTGTTCGGTAGTGTTTATTATTAGCCCAATTCTATCTGGTTCGATTCGTAATTTGTTGTAAGCAAAGTGCATGTTGCGGGCGTAGAATTCATTAAGTTCGGGTATGAATGGCACCGAAAATGTAAATTGTTCTGAGTCATTAACCCCTCCAAAGGCAATAGATGCGACGAGGCGTTGATGATAAAAGGTACTGTCAAAAGGCTTGTTTGAAAGTGCAAAGTTTACTCTTGGATTGCTCTTTTTCTCATCCACAACTCCGAGCGTTGAGGACTCTCCAAAATGCATCAGTGGAGGTAGAACTGTGCTCTCTCGCCAAAATTCATCAGATATATGGAAGTTGAATATATCCCCTTTAAATATTTCCGATCCCGCATTGCCTGCCGTTCGTGACCAAACCCCCAGCGAGCGCTCAAATCTATGTTTACGATGTTCAACCATCGCGCTGAAATTTTTTTCTAGCTCGGGTATTAGGTCTACATAACGGTCTAGGTGTGATGGATCAATAAACCATACGTCAATATCGCAAGCGCGCAGATTCCAATGACACACTAAATCGGCACTATCGTTCGCACTACCGATAAAAAAACCGGGAATGTCCAAATTAGAATGTAGAGAAATGTGGCGATCTAGCCCCAAATCACCAAATATCGTCAAATTATCATAATGAGGGAGGTCTGCGGATATTCGATCTCCAGGTATTATTTCAACGTTTGTTGGCTCTGCGCCTTGGTGGAACATATCCCAATAATCCGTGCCGGTCTCTTCAGGAGAAGGGTATGCTCCAAGCTGTGCGAGAAATACGTCGGATAGAGGATCTTCTTTTTTCCAATGATATTGACGTATTCCTCTATCTTTAATGTGTCTCCACTCAGGTGTTGATTGCCAATGCACCATTGCATTAACTATGTCTAAGACTTGTGAATAATGGTGGTTGTACTGGCTGTCTTTGAGGAATATAGAGTCTCCTAGGAATGGAGAGACTAAGTGGGGGTGTTTTTCTACAAATTCCTTAATTTTGGGGTCGTTGCCAACCGGAAATATTAAGTCAATTCGAAAGCGCTCGACTAGTGCTCTCGCTTCTTCTTCGTTATCTATAACAATTATGGGGTTGAATCTACCGCCCCATAGGGCGTGAGAATATTTCATGGCTTGCCTTATCGATGCTATATCCCCATCGCGTACTGCCCAGCCTATCCGTAAAGGTCTGTAGCAAACATCAACTCGCATCGTACTTGCCATGTGCCACTTCCATATCTTTAATATTATGTTTTGTTCTGGTTTTGGATGTTCTTTTGCCGCATGAAATGTGAAGGCAACATTGGCGCTTCCATCAAGCAAATTGGCTCGATTATTTAGTGAGGTGCGCCAGCAACGTCGTTCGGATCACGTCGACGTCTGCGGCTGTAAAGCCTAGCACTTGGCGCTGATCGTAGCGCACATCTGGCGCGCCGGGCTCAGCTCGATCCTTGAGTCCATATTGGTGAACGCGAGCGATGCGGGCAACCCGTCCGGTGAATCCAACGCTGACGTGGTTGCTGTCGCCTCGGGCTTTCAGGTAACTCCCGGTGCGCAGCTTACGAAACATCTTTACTTTGCGTTGGACGCGGCCTTGTTTGCCGCGCAGATCACGGGATTTGCGAGCTGCGTAGTGGCTGTCGTCCGGATTGCGTTGTGCGGTGACCCGCTGCTGCTGGCTGCGGCGTAGTTGCTGGGCGATGTTTCTGGCCAACTGGGTGCGAGCTTGCGGCTCTAGCCGTTGCAGCAGTGCACCGGCCCAGTCTTCCAGGACTTGCAGGTCACTCATTGACGGAGCGCTGTGGATGCGGGCTGGCCAACGCCACTGCATCGGTAGGTTGTGTTGACTGCCATTCGGCAATCAACAGGCCATCGGCAAATACCTGAATTGGGCCGTCAATCAGTTCATACGGCGTGTACTGTGGTTCGGCAGCATGTTTCGCGGTGAACGTACCGTCGTCCTGTTTCTTCACGATGACACGCTCGGTCAGGGGCAAGGTCAGGCTCATATCTACCTTACTGTGATCGATGACATCGGCTTCAAACTTGATGCCGTTGGCGGATTTGTCCAGGTTGACAAGCAGTTCAGATTGGTTCACACGCAGCCAGCCCAGCAGCGGAAGCATCACGCTGTCGGGATGGCCAGCGAAGTCGGTGAGGATGATCTGCAGGTCGTAGGCATATTCGAAGGACAGGCCGGTAGCCGCTGTGCAACGGATCTTGCCGTTATCGATGAAGATCAACAGACGATCGGGGTTCTGCTTGAGCTCTGGAATGGCAGCCAGCAGATGAACTCGGAGACTATCGGGCTTGTTCATGTTGTACCTGGTATTGGTAAACCATATCGACTTGGGCGGCACAGTCAGCCCACGCGGCCTCGGCACTATCCTGGTCGGTGAGCAATGCGCCGTTACTGTCTGGTTCCGTCGCCGGTAGGCGGCATGGCACTACGGCCGGACAGCCACTGACGATAAGCGTCGGCGCCGGTGAGGGCGGGGCGCTCGCGCAGCCTGCGAGCAGCATCAGGCAGAGGCTGGACAGCCCAATCACGTAGTTCGGTGTTTTCACGCTTCAAAGCCTCGATTGTTCGTTCACGGCTGGCCAGACCTTGGCGCAGTTGATTCTGCTGGGTACGTAGGCCTGTCTGCGCATTGCGCTCCAGCTGCAGCGTGTCACGCAGACTGTTCGCAGTGGCCAGATTGCGACCAGCTTCGTCGCGGGCAGTCCTGAGGTCTTTCTCTGCCAGCTCGGTGTTTTTGTCGGCGATCGCAATGCGCTGCTCCTGGCCCCAAATCAATAACGCCAAGGCGCCAAACAAGGCCAAGCCATACATCGCCTGGCGCAACGTGCTCATGCGCGGTACCAGCCGAGTTTGTTCATGTCGCCGACGTCTAGTTGCTGTACCGGGCCGCGAATGATGATGACTTTACGACCTGGCATTTGGACGTAAAGCGCATTGATCAGCAGTTCCATGTCGTGCTGATCGCTATCCGGTGGCACCACCAACAGATCGCCGTCCTGTACGTTCAGTTGTTGCAATGCGTCGAAATCGATCATGCAGCCTCCGGTATAGGGCAGCCGGCGGCGTGTCGTTCATAGGCGCGCTCCAGCTTGATGTCGTACAGGTTGCGTTGGTAATCGGGGCCGTTATAACCCTTGGCGAACACAGCCCATTTCTTCGCCTTGAGCGCTTTCAAAAGCGCGGGATCGGCCTCGAGAAAGCGCACGAATGCTTCGAACTGCTCGTTTTCATCTTTGGCCATGCAGGCGGCAAAGTCCTGCACGCTGGAGTAGCCCAGACGTAAGGCGTGAAAGCCCATGATCTGGAAGGCGCCCCAACTAACGGATTCCAACGCGCAGGTGTCATCGATGAGCCGGGCGTGTGCCAAGCGTTGGTGTTCGGCGGTACCGCCGGCATATCCACCTGCGCGTGCATTGACCAAATTAGGTTGGCTGGCTGCCAAGTCATCAGCGTGAACCCGCAGCGCAATAATGTCGTCTTCCGGGCTGCGCGGGCGGGCGAGCTGGCGGTACATGATGTGCCGCTCGTAGAGGATCTTTGGCTTTCCGTTTTCGAGAAACCCTACGCCCAGGCTTTCCACTTCATTTATCGCGAGGATGGTCGCCAGTTCTACACCTAGGCGCGCAGCTCCTGTCGTCAGCGTTGCATTGCGTAGAAGCGCGGAGCAGTCAGTGCCGGTCAGCGCGGCGAGGGTTTTGGAGCCGGCGATACCGTCCGCAACCAGTCCCCTTTTCGATTGATATGCGCGTACCGCGCTCTCGGTGGCATCACCAAATAAGCCGTCTACGAACAGGGAGGCGCCTGCCAGATTGAGGCGCTGCTGCAGTGTCCGAACATCTTGGCTGCGATCGCCATGGCGAAGGGTCGTCATAGTTGGTCCACCTTGCGCTTGAAGAATTGATTGGCCAGTGCTCGGGTGCCTTCTACGCCAAGCAACCCAATGACGCCGCCGAAGAACGGGCTGGTTGAGGTAGGGATTCCGAGCAAAGACAGACCATGGCTGCCCGCCAACGCGAGGGCTCCACACAAAGGGGCCTCTAGCGCAACGCGTCGTAGGGTTCCACCTCCATACATGATCCGCAGCGCTGCGATGGCGAATGCCAACGCACCAGCGTAGAGGGCGGGCCAGTTTTGTTCGAGCCAGGTGGCGAGCCAGGCCCAAGTGTCCGGTTTGTCAGGCATGCGCTTCATTCCGCTGTCCAGGGTTGAGGGTAGGAAGCTGGAGAGTCCCTTGGGAGGTGAAACGTTGAATCAGTCCCATAGGTTCACCATCCGTCTTTGTTCAGCTTGGGGGGCTACTTCCGGCAACTGCACCCGGGTGCCATGCGGCAGGATTGTTCCGAGATCAGCTAGTCCGGGGTTGGCGTCCAGCACGGCTTCGGTGACGCCTGCGGTGCGGCCGTATTGGCGCCAGCAGATGGCATCAACAGTGTCGCCCTGGTTGGCGATCACAGTGGGCATCACAACAGCTCCACGGTGGTGTGGCTGATACCAAGAAGGCTGCGTAACGCCTTGCGCGAATCTCGACGCAGTTGGTCCGCACTGCTTTCTTCTTCGGTGACCTTCTTCTCGCCGCTATTGGTTGCATCAAAACTGCTGTAGCGCTCCACCAGCTCGGCCAGCGCGCTGCAATAAATAACGCGGCGGTAGAGGTGCATCAGCTGGCTTTCGTCTTTGATTCTTTCGGCAGGCACGTCGGACAAAGTGGAAATGCCTTGGCTCTGCTGAGCAGCCCGGTAGCCTGCAAGCTCCCGGTTTGCCTCGATCATGGCGTTGACGGTCGCGACTTCTAGGCGGTCATCGGTGACGACATCAGTGATGCGCATGGCGGCGCGCAAATGCTGGCCATCAATCTCTGGCCAGAAGGTGCCGTTGCCGATTGGGAAGGCGGTCATTGGAATGCCGCCGGCGATGAATCCGCTCATGCTTGTCACTCGAATAGGTCGGCGGTGGTCGGGACTTCACAGCAAGGAAAGGAGGAACCCGCTGATCCGTCCCGAGCCGCCGGGGTGCGTGGGACGCTCGTTAACTGGCCGGGCCAGTGTGTTTTCTGAGAAGACGCTCAGCTCGCTCCAGGTCTTTCTTGCCACCGCAGCTGCTGTGCAATTCGATGGCTCGTTTGAGCAGGTCGATACCGGCTTGCAATTGACCCGGTTGCCCAGGCTTCAAGTCGTCGATGCCTTCCAAAGTTGCGCGACCTAAGGCGAGCACGAGCTTTGCCCGCGCTTCGTCTGGCATGTCCTGTTCTACGGTTAGCACAGCGGTATCGGTAAGTATTTCCAGCGGAAAGGTTCCGCCAGCTTTTTGAGCCTTAAGTGCGGCTGTGGCTACTTCTTCGGCCACCAGGCAACCGGTGGTGCGATTGAAGCGATCCGGCATCATTAAACCGTGTTTCAGGACGTACCCGGCGATCTGCAGGCCTCCAGCAACGTCGCCGGCATCGAAACGCCAGACCATGATGGTTGTGACCACATCGTCTTGGGCGCCCTGACCAGCCGAGAGCACGCCATCAATGTAAGGCACGTAATCAGGCAGCATTTTGGTCTTGAGTTTTGCCTTGCCCTCTTGGGACTGCACTTGTTTCAGGCGGAATTGATCCTGCTGCAGCTTGGCCAGCATCACTTCATAACCGGTGGCACCGTCCATCAGAGCGGCAGGGGCGGCAGCTGCCGCCTCCCGGGCTGCGCGTTTGCGCAGCTGGCTGCGTTGGGCAAGGGTTAGGGCCATGGGTTACACCCGCTCGATATTTTCGACCAGGGCAACAAGGCCGAGGTCTTCGATGACGTAGGCATCGTTGGACGACTGATAGTCGGCAACGCGGTCGTACTCCGGCTCGTCCTTCAGATGGCGGCGGCGCGCGCTTTCTTGCCAGTAGATGGACAGATTGGCCAAGGTGGTGATCAACACACCGCCTTCGATGAAGTACGGCGCATCTTCGATTTTCAGGCCACCCACGCGACCCTTGGTGATGACCTCGTCGGCGGCGTTCTCTTCCTGGTTGGAGGCTGCGCCTTTTTCGACAGCGGCCAACTGTTTGTCATGCAGCAGGGCGCGGTCGACGATTGCGACGAGATCCGTGCGCTTGCGGTGCCATGGATCCAGCATCTGGATGGCATCGAAGACGAGGCCGTCGAGTGTCTTGTAGTCACCGGTGGCGCCCACAGTGATCTTGCCCGCAGTGGCGCCTTCATCGAGAACGCGCTCCGGTGCTGCGACGCGAATTTTCTCCAGCCAGCCGACGTTGACGTCTTCGAGCAGTTGATTGGTCGCTCGGTCGGTGGCAGCTGCGGCGCTGGTGCCGTTAAAGCCAATCATGATCCGGTCTAGGCCTTGACGCTGAGCGATGGAGTTGGCCAGGCGCACTTGGAAGTCGGGGAACTTGGCCCAGGCATCCAGCAACTGATAGGGGAACGACGTATCAAAGTCCGTCTTTTTGCAGCTGTAGCTGTCCTTTTTCAGATCAGTCACGTTCGCTGGGTTGCGGCGGTTCCCGCCAGCGGTGTTGGTGCGGCTGGCGGTCGGGCCGTTTACGCCCAAGGCAATGGCATCACCTTCTTGGTCATTGACGCCGATGATGTTGATGCGGGTGAGGAAGTCGTTGGACTCCTGAACCGCAGTTTCAAGCTTTTGTTGGACGGAAGGGGTGACGCTGAAGCTCTCGGCAGCGTTCGGCACGCCATTAAGTTTGGCGATGTGGGCCAGCATTCCGTTGTATACGAGGCGAGTTGCGTTACGCATTGATGATTCTCCGGTGATCGGTCGGGTGGTTTAGAAGGCAGACAGCACGGCACCATCGCCGCCGGTTGTGGCCGGTCGTTGCTTCTGACTGTGGTCTTCGGTATCACCCAAACGCTTGAGCAAGTCGGCAAACTCGCCGGCCAGTTTTTCGTGGGCGTTTTTCAGGGTCGCGAGCTTGGTTTGCTCGGCGGTGAAGGCGCTGCCCTGATCCTTGGCGTACGAGGCAAGGGTTTCGACGGCTTCGCTCAGTTCGGAAAATTGGGCGTCGTCCTTGACGGTTTTGTCCCTGCTCTTGCCGATGAGATCGGTGACGCGCTTGAACAGGCCGGCGACCTTATTCTCACTGTCAGCCAGCTCTTCGAATTTGAGTTCAGCCTCGAGGGCCTCGGTGTACATGGAGGTCGCGGAGTAGTGACGATCCTTGAACGGACTTGCATCGGGCTTTTGTGCTGAGAACGCAAGCACATCGGTACCCAAGCTGGCGGGAGAGTCGGTTACTGCCAGACCAACGATGTACGCCTCACCGCTGTCAGCGAAGCTCTCGTCGATTTCGATGGATGTGTAGATTTTCTGCTTGGCCTTGTTCATAGCCACCAGGTCGTCGGTCGGTTCGATCTGGGCAAAGAGCGCAAGCTTCTTCTGCCCGGCGATCTCAACCTCTTCAGCTTTAACGGCAGTAATGTCGCCATAAGCCTTGAAGGGGCTATCCGGGAGCAGGCTGCGGAAGTGTTCCAGCCAAACGCGGGCACCGTAGGTATTCTGGTTGAAGTTTTTTGCTGCCTGTTCCAGCCAAGAACGTTCGATTTTGCGTTTGTCGGTGGTGGCGCCTTCGACGGCTACGCGAAACCAGTTGGAGCGGAATTTTTTTGCGGATGCGGTGCTTGCGGCCATGCGGGCTGTCCTCGATGCGGTGGCGACGGTTGCCGTTGCGTTGAGGGCATGGTCGGCATCGCGCGATGGCGCGGCAACGTGGGGGACTTGTATCGGTGCGAGTTACAGGGCGCGGTGTTAGGGCTACACGCGCGCGAACGGCAGCATCTGCGCCATGAGCACTATCGTCGAACTACCTACTGATCACCGCCGGCATGCCAAGCATCTGTATTGGCAGGGATACCGTGTGTGCGAGATTGCCGAGTTGATCGGCGAGAAGGAAAAGACCCTTCACAGTTGGAAAGCTCGTGATGAATGGGATCGGGCTACGCCTCTCGAGCGCATTCAGGCAGCTACTGAAGCACGCCTGGTGCAACTGATCCTCAAGGATCCCAAGTCTGGCGCTGACTACAAGGAAATTGACCTGCTCCACCGACAATTAGAGAGGCAGTCCCGAATCCAGCGATACCAGGATGGCGGTACCGAAACCGATCTCAACCCCGAACTGGCTAAACGCAACGCCGGGGAGAAGCGTAAGCCGAAGCGTAACGACATCCCAGATGAAGCGGTCGAGAAGTTGATCGAAGCGTTTCTTGATGGTTGCTTCGACTACCAGAAGGACTGGTACCGCGCAGGCAATCAGCGCACCCGAGCCATCCTGAAAAGTCGCCAGATAGGCGCGACCTACTACTTCGCTCGGGAGGCTTTGATCGACGCATTGACCACCGGTCGCAACCAGATATTTCTGTCAGCCAGCAAGGCGCAGGCCCACATTTTCAAGGCCTACATTCAAGCCTTCGCCCGCGAAGTGGTGGGGGTTGATCTCACCGGCGATCCGATCATTCTTCCAAACGGTGCTGAGCTGCACTTCCTCGGTACCAATGCAAGGACGGCTCAGGGCTACCACGGCAATTTCTACTTTGACGAATTCTTCTGGACTTTCAAGTTCAACGAGCTGAACAAGGTCGCCTCCGGAATGGCGATGCAGAAGCAATATCGCCGGACGTACTTCTCGACGCCGAGCTCGATGGCGCACGAGGCCTACACCTTCTGGACTGGAGAGCGCTTCAACAAGGGGAAACCCACCGCTCAGCAGTTGAAACTGGATGTAAGCCACGATGCATTGCAGCAGGGCAAACTTTGTGATGATCGGATTTGGCGTCAGATCGTCACCATCCTAGACGCAGAGGAAAGGGGCTGCGACCTGTTCGATATCGACGAGTTGCGGCTCGAGTATGACGCGGCTGCGTTTCAGAATTTGTTGATGTGCCAGTTCGTAGACGACGGCGCGAGCATCTTTCCGCTGAACATGTTGCAGCCATGCATGGTGGACAGTTGGTCAATCTGGACTGACTACCAACCCTTTGCCGCCAAACCATTCGCAGATCGGCAGGTCTGGGTGGGGTACGACCCGGCAGAGTCGGGCGACACAGCCGGTTTGATCGTGGTCGCGCCACCGCTGGTACCAGGTGGAAAATTCCGCGTGCTGGAGCGACACCAATTCCGTGGCATGGACTTCGCCGCTCAGGCAGAGACTATTCGCCAAGTCACCCGTCGCTACTGGGTCACCTACATCGGTATCGACACCACCGGTCTTGGCAGCGCCGTGGCGCAGTTGGTTCGCCAATTCTTCCCCGCATTACGGACGTTCTCCTACAGCCCCGAGGTCAAGACCCGTCTGGTGATGAAAGCTTGGGACGTGATCAGCAAAGGGCGACTGGAGTTTGATGCCGGCTGGACGGATCTGGCCCAGTCGCTGATGGCTATCCGCAAAACCGTGACTGCAGGCGGGCGTCAGTTCACCTACACCGCCGGACGTACTGACAACACCGGCCACGCCGATCTGGCATGGGCACTCTTTCACGCATTGCATAACGAGCCGCTGGAGGGCCAGACCGTGGCCAACACCGGATTAATGGAGTTTTTCTAATGAGCAGCCCCCAGGAACAGGCGACCTCGTCGCAGCTAATTAAAGGTGAACTTCCAGCCAAAACCGGGGGCGGCCAGTCGATGGCGTTCACCTTCGGAGATCCTGTACCGGTACTCGATGGCAGGGATATTCTCGACTATCTCGAGTGCTGGTCAAACGGCCGCTGGTACGAGCCACCTGTTCCGCTGGATGGATTAGCGAAGTCCTCGAAAGCGAGTGTTTATCTGCAGTCGGGATTGATCTTCAAGCGAAATGCGTTGGCACGCACCTTCATCCCACACCGGCTGTTGAGCCGACAGGCTTTCGAGCAAATCGTGATGGACTGGGGATGGTCGGGAAATCTCTATCTGGAGAAACGCGACAACATGCTCCGCCAGGCAATGGGCCTAAAACCCTGTCTTGCGAAGTACATGCGTCGAGGCGTCGACATGGAAACCTATTACCAGGTGCAAGGCTGGCAGGACGAACACGAGTTCAAGCCTCGGAGTGTGTGCCACTTGCGCGTTGCGGACATCAACCAGGAAATCTATGGATTGCCCGAGTGGCTGCCGGCCTTGCAAAGCGCGTTGCTCAACGAGAGTGCCACGCTGTTCCGCCGCAAGTACTACCAGAACGGAAGTCATGCGGGTTTCATCATGTACATGACCGATGCGGCCCAAAACGAGGATTTCGTCAACGATTTGAGATCAGCAATGAAGAACAGCAAAGGCCCGGGCAATTTCCGCAACCTCTTCATGTATGCACCAGGAGGCAAGAAGGACGGCCTGCAATTAATCCCTATCTCCGAGGTTGCGGCAAAGGATGACTTCGGGGCGATCAAAAACATCAGTCGTGATGACCAACTCGCGATGTTGCGAATCCCTCCTCAGCTGATGGGTGTGGTTCCGCAAAACGCTGGGGGGTTTGGATCGATCCGGGATGCGTCGCAGGTGTGGGCGGTCAACGAACTAGAACCTGAACAAGCTAGGCTGCTACAAATCAACGATTGGTTGGGAGAGGAAGTCGTGAGTTTTCGTCCCTATGAGGATGGTAAAACTGTGTAGGAAATCCGGCCAGAAGGAGGGCTGGAACACAGCCCTATATTTAATCTACAGGTTCTAAGGCTTGCGTTTTTTGTAATTTTTTTGATTGCGCCTGTTCGTAATTTTTGTTTTTAGGTTTGAGTGTAATGTGTAAAGCCTACCAAATACATAATAATAGAAAGCGCTCCACATTTTTGCTTCAAGTGATTTGTTCGAGTAGTGTCTACTTACTTCTTTTACGAAGTCCTGAAAATCATAGACTGTGATAGTCGATGTCTCGCTTATCAAATTACTAGCGCGTTTTTCTTCTAGAAATATTTCTAGGGATTCTTTTGATAGTAGGCATTCTCTAGAGAGATTGAATTTATCGAAAATTACTAGTTGGTAATCATCTGGCATTAAGTGAATGCTTTCTGTTCGGCCTTCTTTGTTTTTTATATCGACTATAAATCGTACGTTCCCACCAACATCTTTTCCGTTATGAGATGTTCTGTTTGTTCTGATTACTCCAGTCAGGTAGTTATTGAAGAATTCACCGACTGGCGACCATCGTTTGACTTCTTTTGGAACTGTGTATTTACCCTCGCTCGTCGAAAGCACAATGCGTTTTTTTACCTTGTCATTCCTTAGTAGTTTATCCATTTTTATTTTGTTCATGTTGACCGAGTAGAAAAGTATCTCACCCATCTTTTTGTGGTAGGTTTCGTATGGTTTTAAAATGAACGGTGTGTCGTCATGGTCTTCAATTTCAATGTAGAAGTTGTGACCGACCTTTAGGAATATGCCATAAATAGTAACAGCCCGATCTTTTAAGTTTTCCAAAACAATATGAGATACATAGTTTTCTTCACATCTAGAACTTGATGCGATTCCAATGCCTCCGTTTATTGCGATGCCTGATTTGCGTTTATAGTTTTTTATTGCAACTATTAAGGCGATTATGGCTATTGGGGCAGTTACCAAAAGTGTTCCCCAGTTTTTAGAGTCAGATAGCCAGTTCGTTATAATTGTGAGCATGATCTCTCGTATTTTGTTGGTTGTTGAGAATAAGTGATTGTGAAGTCTGAGTAGTTATGGCGATGTTAGTAGGGTAGGCTTTCAGTGTAGGGGGGCAAGCCGTCAACACCCCCAAGGCACTTTCCGTATTCCCAGTCTTCAGCCGTCCATTGTCCCTCTGATCAGTATCTGTATGGAAATTTGGTTCATATAGATACTGAATCGTCGGTGCCTACTTTACTACCACCACCTCCGCTCGCATGCACTCCCCCCCCCCCCAGAATCGCGCCGTCGACCAGCGAGTGACGTAGTCGTACCTGGCGCGCGCAGTCATCCCCCCGCCACGCCTGCGGGCTAAATGTGCCTTTTTTTCTGCACACCTGCGGGTGCTGCCTGTCAAACCTGTCTGGGCTTGTCCTGATATTGAAGGAGGGGAAAAGCCTGCGAATCCCTGCGAAGGTAGGTTGTTTTGAGCGATCTGCTGAGGGGCAGTCCGGAGGCAGTTTTGAGAGCTTGCTAGGGAAAAGGGTTAGTTTTTGAAAATGAGGGAAGAAGAGCTGTATAAGCCTCGTATTTATTGGGTTCGGGAGCTAACTTTGAAAGGTAAGTTATGGTTATGTTTGAGGTTAGTAATTTTCATGTCATTGATTTTTAAGCATTTTATCTGATGGTTTTCTAACGGTTATAAAGGTTAGAAAATTACCTTTCATAACCTTAAAGCTAACCTAGAGCATCTATCTCAAAGCCGCGCAGCACAATGGGTTCAGGGCGGTTAGCAAAAAACTAACCTTCCTAACCTCTTTCCCATGGGACAACATGAAAACTGAAATAGCCGATGGATGGGCTACGCAGGAGTAAAAGATGCATCACGAAATCCTTTGTGCTGGGTCTTCGATAAAGCTTATTGCCGGATAAACAAAAGCCCGCCAGATGGCGGGCTATTTTTGTTGTACTGGTATTAGGATTTAGAAACGAAAAGGGCGTGGCTCACGGGAGCACTGTTCTGGTGTGATATTTGTCAACTTGACTTATTGATCCGCTCAATAATTTGGATTGATGAAAAATTAAACATGATTAAATTTAATCAGTTGTTAAGTCTGCGCACTCGGCGACTAATTTTCTTATTTCTTGAACATCTTCCGGATATGTAGACTCAAGAGCAATCATTCGCTTTTCAGTGAATCGCTGCAGTTCTTTATCCAGTTTGAGTCCTGTTTTGATGAAGTCTGATTTAAGTACTTCTTTGACTTGGTCAATAAAGTCTCTAATTCGCCACTTTGATTCAGATACAATTGAAGAATCTATCCCTTGCAGTGCTGTTAGTAATACATTTTCTGGGATTTTCTTTATTTCCCAAATTCGAGTTTCCGCTTTGCGTAGTTCGGCACTTAGAGTCGCTAGTGTGGCCTCTAGAACACCGATCGAAGTATTGCACTTATTGGTTTCTGAAAGTAGATGGTCGCTTTTCTCTTCAAGCGCAGTTCTTACAGTTTCAAACTGATTTCTGAGTTGTGATGCTTGATCTAACATTCGGTCTAAGTCTTGTTGACTTCTTACTTCCTGAGCGTTTGTCATTTCTTGACCTGCCTTAGCTAGGCTAGCGTCAATTTCTGACCGAAAAATATTGATCTTTGCGTCATAGTCGAGCTGGATTCTCTGGATATCTTTTTGATGCATTTTAAAATTTGTGAAAATACTGGCGCCCACTAAAAGAACAACAACGCTTACAACAGCGGCAAGCGACCACAGGACTATAGATATCAATGAGCTCTGAAATTCAGAAATTAAAGTATTTTTCTCTTTGAGTATCTTTAGTTCGGTTTCAGTCGTAGTTTCTATCTTGGTTGACTTGTTTTCAGTTGGAGAGATGGTAGAAATTGTTTCTGCAGGCTTAAAAACTTTTGCTGAGTGTTCTTCTGTGACAGTAGGGTTTGGGGAAGCTATGTCAGCACTCGATACTCCTGCTGAACAAAAGAACACTGTGAATACTGTTGCGAGTAGTAGTTTGGCTAACTGCCTGAAATTAATCATTCTGATCTTTCCATGATATTAGTTAAGTAAAGCATAAGCTGATTTTGTTAGAAAACCTGTTTCGTGGGGGGGGGGGGGGGGGGGGGGGGGGGGGGGGGGGGGGGGCGCGGGGGGGCGGGGGGGGGGGGCGGGGGGGGGGGGGGTGGGGGTGGGGGGGGGGGGGGGGGGGGGGGGGGGCCGCGGCGGG